>NZ_JBWKDK010000037.1:0-69173 GCF_056436005.1 Streptomyces sp. NPDC043854 | reverse complement strand
TCTGACGGGCCTGGGGGGGGGGGGGGGGGGGGAGAGGAGCCACCCCCCCCCGACCACCCCCACCCCCCCCCCCACACCCCCCCCACCACCCCCCCCCCCCACAACCCCCCCCCCCCCCCCCCCCCCCCCCCCCCCCCCCCCGCCCCTCATGCCGTCCGCACGGACGTCACAGCCGCGCCCGCACCGCCTCCACCAGCCGCACGACCGAGGTGTCGGCCACCGCCGGCACCTCCTCGTACGGGAACCAGCGCAGGTCCAGCGACTCCTCGCTGATCTCCGCGACCGCATCCGCCGGGGCCAGCGCCGCGTACTGCACGTCCAGGTGCCAGTTGCACGGAGCCGGGATCGGATGCCGGTCGAGCCGCAGCGGGCCGCCGGCCAGCAGCGCCAGCCCGGAGCCGATGCCGGACTCCTCGACGGCCTCGCGCAGCGCGGCCGCCTCGAGCGTGGCGTCCCCGGGCTCGCAGTGGCCGCCCATCTGGAGCCACATGCCGAGCTTCCTGTGCAGCGTCAGCAGTACACGGCCCCGCTCCGGGTCGACCACGAGGGCGCTGCCGGTGACGTGCCCGGCCTGGCAGGGCTTGTAGACCCCGTCCGGGTGCGCTGCCAGGTGCTCCAGGTAGACGTCCCTCAGGGCGCGCTGCTCTTCGTCCCGGCCCTCGTACTCCTTCAGGACGAGGACCGCGTCTTCGTGGAGGCTCACTGCTTCCCTTCGCCCTTGCCGTCGGCCTGCCCGCCCTGGTTTCCCTGGTCGCCCTGGTCGCGCCGCTCCGCCGCCTCGCCGAGCATCTTGTCGATCTCGGAGAAGTCCAGCTGCTCGCGGTGCACGAAGCCGTCCGGATCGTCGAGGTCGGAGGCCGTCGGCAGCATGTCCGGGTGCGCCCACAGGCCGTCGCGGCCGTCCACGCCGCGCGCGTCGGTCAGCGAGGCCCACAGCCGGGACGCGTCCCGCAGCCGGCGCGGGCGCAGCTCCAGCCCGATCAGGGTCGCGAAGGTCTGCTCCGCCGGGCCGCCCGAGGCACGCCGCCGGCGCATGGTCTCGCGCATGGCGTCCGCCGAGGTCAGCCGGGCCTTGGCCGCCTCGTGCACGACGGCGTCCACCCAGCCCTCGACCAGCGCGAGCGCGGTCT
Organism: Streptomyces sp. NPDC043854; assembly: GCF_056436005.1. Classification (NCBI taxonomy): domain Bacteria; kingdom Bacillati; phylum Actinomycetota; class Actinomycetes; order Kitasatosporales; family Streptomycetaceae; genus Streptomyces; species Streptomyces sp. NPDC043854. The sequence goes on along the minus strand of NZ_JBWKDK010000037.1, from coordinate 68,043 downwards.
CCAGCCGGGCCAGGGCCGCCTTCTGCTCGGGGGTGTCCTGCGGCTGGAACATGCCGCCCTGGAGGGCCTCCTGGAGCTGCTCCGGGTTGGTCGGGTCGATGTGGCCGACCACGTCCTCCAGCTTCGAGGTGTCGACCTTGATGCCGCGGGCGTAGCCCTCCACCGCGCCGAACAGGTGCGAGCGCAGCCACGGCACGTGCGCGAACAGCCGGGCGTGGGCCGCCTCGCGCAGGGCCAGGTACAGCCGCACCTCCTCCGACGGGACGCCGAGGTCCTTGCCGAGGCCCTCGATGTTCAGCGGCAGCAGCGCCGCCTTGCCCGCCGGGCCCAGCGGCAGCCCGATGTCGGTGGAGCCGACGACCTCGCCGGCGAGCACGCCCACGGCCTGCCCGATCTGCTGGCCGAACATGGCCCCGCCCATGGAGCGCATCATGCCGAGCAGCGGGCCGGCCATGGCCTGCATCTCCTCGGGCAGCACGCTGCCCATGGCCGCGCCGACCCGCTCGGCGACCGGGTCGACGAGCTCCTTCCACACCGGGAGGGTCGCCTCGACCCACTCGGCGCGGCTCCACGCCACGGCCGTGGTGGCACCCGAGGGCAGCGAGGTCACGTCGTCGAGCCAGTGGTCGGCCAGGCGCATGGCCTCCTCCACCGCCGACTTCTCGGCGAGGCCGACGCTGGTGTCCTTCACGCCGTCCGGAGTGCCCTGGGAGACCGTCCGGCGGGCGATGTCCTTGGCCATGTCCCAGTTCACGGGGCCGCCCTCGTAGCTGAGCATCTGGCCGAGCTGCTGGAAGGCCGCGCCGAGGTCGGCGGGGTTCATCGAGCCGAACATCGCGGCGAACGGGTTGTCCGCGCCGCCCTGGCCGCCGGCGCCGCCGGGCAGGCCGAAACCGGCGAACCCGAACGGATTCGGGCCGCCCTGGCCGCCCTCGTTGCCCTTCTTCTTGCCCTCGTCGCCGTTCTCCGGCTCCTCCGGCGGAAGGCCGAATCCGAATGGGGTGTCGCTCACGGGTTTCCTCGGCTCGTAGGGCCGCCGGCGGGGCCGGCGGGCAAGTGGTCCCACAACACCAACCAGCGTAGACACCGGACCCGGTTCCGGGCTCGATGCTCCGCCGACTCCTGGGCTGCGGCAGGATGGACATCAACTGGTGGGTACGCGTCACGACACGTCCCTACTGAAGACAACCGCTGGAGACGCCTGGTGAGTTCCCCGGATCCGCAGTTTTCGGATAAGCACGGCCGCGCGCCGCACGGCGACGAGGACCGCTCTGAGCACGGTGACGGCGTTCGCCAGCCGCGTAACCAGGCGGCCGTGCGCCGGCCCAGCCCCGTGATCGCCGTGACCGGCGCCGCATCGGGGGTCGGCGCGGCGCTGGTGCAGCGCCTGGCCGCGTCGGACGAGGTCAAGCAGGTCGTCGCGATCGACGAGCGGCGCGGCGACTGCGCCGCCGCCCAGTGGCACGTCCTGGACGTACGGGACCCCGCCATCGCCGAGAAGCTGCGCGGCGCGGAGGTGGTGGTCCACCTCGCGCTCGACCTCGACCTGGAGACCGACCCCGCGGCCCGTACGGCGTACAACGTGCGCGGGACCCAGACCGTCCTGACGGCCGCCGCCGCGGCCGGGGTGCGCCGCGTCGTGCTGTGCACCTCCGCGATGGTGTACGGGGCCCTGCCGGACAACGACATCCCGCTGTCGGAGGACTCCGAGCTGCGGGCCACCGCCGAGGCCACCGGCGTCGGCGACCTGCTGGAGATCGAGCGGCTGGGCCGCCGGGCGCCGCGCGCGCACCCGGGCCTGAACGTGACCGTGGTCCGCCCGGCCGTGCTGGTCGGCGGCACGGACACGGCACTGACCCGCTACTTCGAGTCCCCGCGCCTGCTCGTGGTCGCCGGATCCCGCCCGACCTGGCAGTTCTGCCACGTCGAGGACCTCGTCAGCGCGCTGGAGTACGCCGCCCTGGAGAAGGTCGAGGGCGAGCTGGCGGTGGGCTGCGAGGGCTGGCTGGAGCAGGAGGAGGTCGAGGAGCTGAGCGGCATCCGCCGCATGGAGCTGCCCTCGGCGGTGGCCCTGGGCGCGGCCGCCCGGCTGCACCGGATCGGCCTGACCCCGTCCCCGGCGGGCGACCTCGCGTACACCATGTACCCCTGGGTGGTCAGCGTGAGCGGGCTGCACGCGGCGGGCTGGCGGCCGCGCTGGACCAACGAGGAGGTGCTGGCCGAGCTCCTCCAGGAGGTCGCGGGCCGGCACACGGTGGCGGGCCGCCGGCTGGGGCGCAAGGACGCCACCGCCGCCGGAGCCGCCGGCGCGACGGTCGCACTGCTGGGCGCCGCCGCGGTGGTCCGCCGGGCCCGCAGGCGGCGCGGGATCTGACCGCGGCCGCCGCGCCGCGGATCGGGTCGCCCCCGTCCCCCGCGGCGGATCCCGCCGGCGGCTCCGCTCGCCCCCGGGCGGCCGCCGCGGAGCTGCGGGTCCTGTAGGAGGCTCCACATTCCGGCCCCGTACCGCCGGTCGAATCGGGTATACCGCGATGTGAGAGCGGTGGTGCACGATGGCTGCATGGCACCGCACTTCGACCACCCAGGCGAGCAGGCCGCTCCGGACCCGATCCGGCTGCTCGCGATCCGCGAGACCCCGCTCTCGATCGACGAGGTCTTCCAGGCCGTCGGCGACGACGCGACAGGGGGCACGACGCTCTTCGCCGGCACGGTACGCAACCACGACGGCGGGGCGGACGTCGAATCGCTCGGCTACTCCTGCCACCCGACGGCCGAGGCCGAGATGCGCCGCATAGCCGAGCGCGTGGTGGAGAAGTACCCGGTACGGGCCCTGGCGGCGGTGCACCGCGTCGGCGACCTGGCCGTCGGCGACCTCGCGGTCGTCGTGGCCGTGTCCTGCCCGCACCGCGGCGAGGCCTTCGAGGCCTGCCGGATGCTGATCGACGACCTGAAGCACGAGGTGCCGATCTGGAAGCACCAGAGGTTCTCGGACGGCACCGAGGAGTGGGTCGGCGCCTGCTGACCCCCCGGTCGCGGCGGTGTCGGTGCGGGCGAGTACTGTCCCACCCGTTCGGCCGCGCAACACGCCCTCGATTTGCGTAACCCCTCCACGGGCAGGAGCGTTGAAGCCACAACGAAATGCACCTTCTTCACGGGGCTGGGAGGCATGTCCATGGCGGCACTGGCGTGGTTGCTGATACCGCTGTTCGCCGCGATCGGCGCGGCGATATGGGGCAGCTGGGCGGCCCGCGACCGCACCCAGGGCGACATATCCGAACTCGCGGGGTACGCACGTTTCCAGGAGGCCATGGCCAAGGCCGCCCCGAGCGGGGCGAAGACGGCGGCACACTCCGGTTCCGACCCGGTCTGACGCTCACCGGCGTCCCGCGGAACCGCCCCGGACCCGGGCGTACGGCCCCCGCGGACCGGCCCCCAAGGCCGTCCGCCAGGCCCGTCCCGTACTGTCGATCCCATGCCACGCCGCACCGCGACGATGCTCGCCGCCACCCTCATGCTGTTCGGGCTGCTCTGCGCGGGGGTCTTCATCAAGGTCCCGTACTCGGAGATGAGCCCCGGGCCGACCTGGAACACGCTCGGCGACAACCGCGGTGAACCCGTCATCAGCATCGGCGAGCGCAAGACGTACCCGGCCACCGGGCACCTCAACATGACGACCGTCCGCGTCACGGGCGCGGACTACGACATGAACCTGCTCGAGGCGGTCTACGGCTGGCTGTCCGGCGACAACATCGTCGTCCCGCACGAGACGCTCTACCCCGACGGGAAGACGGAGGAGCAGTCGACCCAGGAGAACGCCGAGGAGTTCAGCCAGTCCCAGGAGAGCGCCAAGGTGGCGGCCCTGAAGCAGCTGGGCATCGACGTCCCCACCCGCGTCGTGGTCGCGTCCGTGGTCAAGGGCAGCCCCTCCGAGGGCAGGCTGCACGCCGGCGACGTGGTCCGGGCCGTCGACGGCAGCCCGGTCAGCGCCCCCGGGGACGTCGCGAAGCTGGTCACGAAGCACAAGGCCGGCGAGCCGGTCGAGTTCACGATCGTGCCCGCCGCCGAGGCGGCCGAGGCCCAGAAGGCGCACCGCGAGCCCACCGGCGTTTCCAAGGTCACGATCACCTCGGCCAAGGCGGAGGGCGACGGCCACGCCATCGTCGGCATCCGGGCCGGCACCGCCCACACCTTCCCGTTCCCCATCGACATCCGGCTCGCCGACGTCGGCGGCCCGAGCGCGGGCCTGATGTTCTCGCTCGGCATCGTCGACAAGCTCACCCCGGGCGACCTGACCGGCGGGAAGTTCGTCGCGGGCACCGGCACCATCGACGAAACCGGCAAGGTCGGCCCCATCGGCGGCATCCAGATGAAGACCATCGGCGCCCGCAAGGCCGGCGCCGAGTACTTCCTGACCCCCGCCGAGAACTGCGCCTCGGCCGTCAGGAACGTCCCCGACGGCCTGACCCTGATCAAGGTCGGCACCATCGGCGATGCCCGGCAGGCGCTCGAGAAGATCGGCAAGGGGGACACGGCCGGGCTGCCGCTGTGCGGCAAGCCCTGACCGCGGGCCCGCCCCGGTACTGCCCGCCAGGCCCAGGCCCCAGGCCCAGGCCCAGGGCCCTATTCGAAGGTCGCGGCGAGCGCGTCGGCGAGCCCGGGCACCAGGCCCGCGCCCGTCAGGACCTCGGTGGAGGAGTCCTTCTCGCGCAGCCGCACCGCCGACTCGCGCGACCCGTCGCGCAGCACGGCCACCGTCAGGCGCACCTCCTGGCGCTCCGGGTGCCCGGCGACCCACTTCGCGAGCTGCTTGTCGCCGAGCCCCTCCGGTACGGAGGCCTCCGCGGACGGCGGCAGCATCAGCCGCTCCACGGTCAGGGCGCAGCCGACGACCGCGTCGGGCCAGGCGACGGTGCCCAGGAACTTGTCGAGGGCGGTTCCGGCGGGCAGCTCGTCCTGCTCGATCGGCGTCAGGGAGGACCGGCCGGTGTCGTCGGTGTCGACGCCGAGCTGGTGCGCGAGGCGGGGCTCCTGCCGGCGGAGCCGGGCCGTGTCGACGAGCGCGAACAGCCGGGCCGGCTGGTCCCAGCCGAGGCCGGCCGCGTACTCGTCGATCTCGAGGCAGGCGCGGGTCAGCGGGCCGGCCGCCATGGGGCCCGCCGGCGGAGTCGGCTCGTCGGGCGGCGTGGGGGAAGGCGAAACGTTGGACATGTACAACATCCTGCCTCGTTTCCACCCGCCGACGGGAACTGGGCAAAGGCTCAGTAAGTTTTCAGAGTGGGCTCTACGATCGGGGCCCAGCTTGTGAAACGTAACCAGACTCAGCTTTCGAGGTGCGCACCTTGGCTTTCCAGATGCCGGACCGCGGCTCAGGCCCCTCGGGGCCACGGATGAGAGTCGGCCGCCCCTCCCGGCGCTCCCGTACTCTCCTGATGACCTTGGGCGTGCTGGCCGTCCTGGGCATGGCGTTCGTCATGTTCGCGGGCTTCTGGACGGACTGGCTCTGGTTCCGCTCCGTGAAGTACTCCACCGTGTTCACCACCACCCTGTGGACGAGGGTCGGCCTGTTCGCCGTCTTCGGCCTGCTCATGGCGGGTGCGGTCGGGCTGAACATCTGGCTGGCGTACCGGCTCCGGCCGCCGCTCAGCGCGATGTCGATGGAGCAGCAGAGCCTCGACCGCTACCGGATGAGCGTCGCCCCGTACAAGAAGTGGCTGCTGGTGGGCATCTCCGCGCTCGTCGGCATGATCGCGGGTGCCTCGGCGGCCGGCCAGTGGAAGACCTGGCTGATGTACGTGAACGGGGTGCCCTTCGGCAGGAAGGACCCCCAGTTCCGCCTGGACGTGTCCTTCTACACCTTCGACCTGCCCTGGTACCGCTTCCTGCTGGGCTTCGGCTTCGCCGCCGTCATCCTGTCGGTGATCGCCGCCGTCGTCGTCCACTACCTGTACGGCGGCCTGCGCGTGACCAGCCCGGGCGCCCGGGCCACGGCCGCGGCGACCGGGCACCTGTCGGTGCTGCTCGGCCTCTTCGTCACGCTGAAGGCCGTCGCGTACTGGCTCGACCGCTACGGCCTGGCCGTGAAGTCCAGCGACTTCAAGGCCGCCGACAACTGGACCGGCCTGCGGTACGTCGACGCGAACGCGTACCTGCCGGCCAAGACGATCCTCGTCGCCATCGCCGCGATCTGCGCCGCGCTCTTCTTCGCGACGCTCTGGCGCCGCACCTGGCAGCTGCCGGTCATCGGCTTCGGCCTCATGGTGCTCTCGGCGATCCTGATCGGCGGGCTGTACCCGGCGATCGTGCAGAAGTTCCAGGTCCAGCCGAACGAGCAGGCCAAGGAAGCGCCGTACGTCGAGAAGAACATCAAGGCCACCCGGGACGCCTACGGGATCGACCGGTCCGAGGTGAAGGACTACCCGGGCGTCCCGCAGACCGATGACAAGGCCAAGCTGCGGCAGGCGGCCGGCACCAACGCCAGCATCCGCATCCTCGACCCGAACATCGTCTCCCCGGCCTTCCAGCAGCTCCAGCAGGTCAAGGGCTACTACGCCTTCCCGTCCACGCTGGCCGTGGACCGGTACCGGGGCCAGGACACGGTCATCGGCCTGCGCGAGCTGAACATCGGCGGCATCCCGAAGAACAACTGGATCAACGACCACTTCAAGTACACGCACGGCTACGGCGTGGTCGCGGCCAAGGGCACCACCGTGGACGACCAGGGCGCCCCCGACTTCACCCAGTCCGACCTCCCCTCCAAGGGGATGTTCGGCACGGACTTCGAGCAGCGCATCTACTACGGCGAGCGGACGACGCAGTACTCGATCGTCGGCGGACCGCAGAAGGAGCTCGACTACTCCGACGACAAGGGCGAGAAGGAGACCAGCTACCAGGGCGACTCCGGCGTCAACCTCGACAACCCGGTGAACCGGGCCGCGTACGCGCTGGCCTTCAGCGAGCCGCAGATCCTCTACTCGGGCGCCATCGGCGAGGGCTCGCGGATCCTCTACAACCGCACGCCCAAGGAGCGCGTCGAGGCCGTCGCCCCGTGGCTGACCATCGACGGCGCCCCGTACCCGGCGGTCATCGACGGCCGGATCAAGTGGATCGTCGACGCGTACACGACGACCAACGGCTACCCGTACGCCTCGCGCACCACGCTGGGCCAGAGCACCGCGGACTCGCTGACCAACAGCCAGCGCGCGGTGGTCGCGCAGGAGAACCAGGTCAACTACATCCGCAACTCGGTCAAGGCCACCGTCGACGCCTACGACGGCAGGGTCACCCTGTACCAGTGGGACGCCGAGGACCCGGTCCTGAAGACCTGGATGAAGGCGTTCCCCGGCACGGTCAAGGCCAAGAGCGAGATTTCCAAGCCGCTCATGGACCACCTGCGCTACCCGCAGGACCTGTTCAAGGTCCAGCGCGAGCTGCTGACCCGGTACCACGTCACCGACCCGCAGACCTTCCTCAGCGGCAGCGAGGCCTGGGCCGTCCCGGACGACCCGACGACCAAGGCCGGCACGGCTGTTCCGCCGTACTACCTGTCGATGAAGATGCCGGGCCAGACGGAGAAGGACCAGGTCTTCTCGCTCACCACCACGTTCACGCCGAACGAGCGGGACAACCTCAGCGCCTTCATGGCGGTCAACGCCGACCCGGGCACCCCGGACTACGGCAGGATCCGCATCCTGAAGCTGCCGACCAGCAAGCCGGTCGACGGCCCGAAGCAGGTGCAGAGCAAGTTCCAGTCGGAGCCGAAGATCGCCGAGTCGATCCGGCTGCTGCGCGGCGGTGACTCCGAGGTCGAGTACGGCAACCTGCTCGCGGTGCCGCTCGAGGGCGGGATGCTGTACGTGGAGCCGGTGTACGTGCGCAGTGCCGGCCTGAAGTACCCGCTGCTGCGCAAGGTGCTGGTGACCTACGGCGGCCAGACCGCCTTCGAGGACACCCTGGACAAGGCGCTGAACGTGGTCTTCGGTGCCGAGGCGCCCACGACGCCGGTGAACCCGCCGCCGGGCGAGGGGACGACCACGCCGCCGACCGCCCAGGACCCGACGGTCAAGGCGGCCCTCGCGGACGCGCAGAAGGCCATCGAGGAAGCCGACAAGGCGATGAAGGCCGGTGACTGGGCTGCCTACGGCAAGGCGCAGAGCGACCTCCAGGCGGCGCTGAAGCGGGCGATCGACGCGGAGGCGAAGCAGTCGGCCCCGAAGCCGGCGGGCTGAAACCGGTAATGGCTCGGTCCCGCGTCGTGATACGGTGGTCTCACCGACGCGGGGTGGAGCAGCTCGGTAGCTCGCTGGGCTCATAACCCAGAGGTCGCAGGTTCAAATCCTGTCCCCGCTACTGAAGACGAAGGCCCGGATCCTCAGGATCCGGGCCTTCGTCATGTCCGCGATCGACGCGTGGGGGCCAGAGGTAGCTGGGGCGGGTGAGTTGGCGTGGGGGCGTGTTTGACTTGTCTCTCTGTGGGCATGTCGACAAAACGCTGTAGTGACCTCACAGGCTGCGACTACCAGGTGTACGCGGGTAGCAGGTGATGCGACGATGGGATTTATGGGGGACAGGTCAACTCTGCTGGAGACAGGGCGGTTTGTGAGGGCGGCCGAAGCAGGGTCGGATGCAGCAGTCAAAGAGGAGGCTCAGGTCGTTAACGCGCAGACCCCCCTGACCGATGCGGGTTTCGCGGAGGAGGTGTTCGCCGAGGCCGACGCGGCCAGCGACACCGAGCTGGAAGCACGGCACCGGGTCGCGGCCGACCGCGGCGACCCCGGAGCGATGAGCGTGCTCGGAGCCCTGCTGCTGCGGCGCGGCGACCTGGACGGGGCCGAGCCGTACCTGCGCGGCGCCACCGCGGAGGGGGACCGCGCCGCCGCCAACAACCTGGGCGTGCTGCTGCTCCAGCGGGGCTACCCCGACGAGGCCGCCGACTGGTGGCGGGTCGCCGCCGTCGCCGGATCCTCCCCCGCCGCCCACGCCCTGGGCCGCCACTTCCGCGAGCGCGGGGACGAGCCCGCCGCCGAGTACTGGTTCCGGCAGGCGGCGGAATCCGGCCACGCCCTGGGCGCGTACGCCCTGGCCGACCTGCTGGAGCACCGCGGCGACAAGGGCATCGAGCGCTGGCTGCGGCAGGCCGCCGAGCAGGGCCACCGCGAGGCCGCGTACCGCCTGGCCCGCCACCTGCGCAAGGGCGACCCCGCCGAGGCCGAGCAGTGGTACCGGCAGGCCGCCGCGCGCGGGCACCGGCGCGCCGCCCTGCACCTGGGCACCCTCCTGGAGGCCCGCGGCGAGCTCAAGGAGGCCGGGCGCTGGTACCTGACCTCCGCCAAGCAGGGCGAGGCGCGGGCCGCGTGCGCCCTCGGCTTCCTGCTGCGCGACGCCGGGGACGAGGAGAGCGCGATCGCCTGGTGGAACCGGGCCGCGCAGGACGGCGACGGCAACGCCGCCAACGCGCTCGGCGCCCTGCACGCCGCCCGGGGGGAGACCGAGACCGCGGAGAAGTGGTACCGGGTCGCCATGGACGCGGGCGACCAGAACGGGGCGTACAACCTCGCCCTGCTGTGCGCCGCCCAGGACCGGACCGCACAGGCCGAGCAGTTCTACCGGCGGGCGGCCTACGCCGGCCACCGCGAGGCGGCCAACGCCCTCGCCATCATGCTGCTCCAGGTCGGCGACGCGGCCGGGGCCGAGCCGTGGTTCTCGAAGGCGGCCGAGGCGGGCAGCGTGGACGCCGCGTTCAACCTCGGGATCCTCTTCGCGAGCCGCGACGAGGACCGCACGGCGCTGAAGTGGTACGAGCGGGCGGCCTCGGCCGGCCACACCGACGCCGCGCTCCAGGTCGGCATCGCCCTGGTGCGCGACGGCGAGGAGCGGGCCGCCGAGCGGCACCTGCGGTGCGCGGCCGGCGGCGGCAGCGCGGAGGCCGCGTTCCGGCTGGCCGCGCTGCTGGAGTCGCTGGCCCCGCCGCCGGAGCCGCCGGCCCTGGGTGAGCCCGTCGGCGGCGCCGCGCGCACCGAGAGCGAGGAGTGGTACGAGCGGGCCGCCGAGCAGGGGCACCGCCGCGCGCAGGTGCGGGTCGGGATGCTCGCCGCGGCCCGCGGCGACATGGCGGCGGCGGCGCGCTGGTACCGGGAGGCGGCGGAGGCCGGATCCCGCAACGGCGCGTTCAACCTCGGGCTGCTGCTCGCACGCGAGGGGAACGAGCCGGAGGCGGCCCTGTGGTGGACCCGGGCGGCCGTGGCGGGTCACGGCCGCGCCGCGCTGCGGCTGGGGCTGCTCGCCGCCCGGCACGGGGACCTGGCCGAGGGGCAGAAGTGGTGCGTGCGCGCGATGGAGCTGGGGCCCGCCGAGGTCGCCGAGCGGGCCGCCCGGCTGCGCGACGCGCTCGCCGAAGAGCTGTCCGTCTGACCCCGGCCGGGGGTCCGCGCCGGTCAGGCCCTGTCCGGTGCCGGTCCGGCCCGCTCCGGTGCCGCGTTCGTTAAGGGATTTGCATCTGCCGGGAGGCCTCGCGTAAAGTCGTGTTTACCGACGCGGGGTGGAGCAGCTCGGTAGCTCGCTGGGCTCATAACCCAGAGGTCGCAGGTTCAAATCCTGTCCCCGCTACTGAAAGACGAAGGCCCGGATCCTCAGGATCCGGGCCTTCGTCGTTTCCGGAAGACGCGTCCGAGCACGCCGAGCACATCGAACGCGCCGAGCACATCGAGCACACAAAGAATGGCCCGGGAGCATCGCTCCCGGGCCATTCCCGTCGTCGTCAGGCGCCGGAACAGTCCGGACACACGCCGCGGTAGGTCACCTCGACCGCCGACACCACGAAGCCGAACCGCTCCGCGTCCGGCAGGTCGGCCAGCGGGTTGCCCGCGGGGTGCACGTCCCGGATCGCCCCGCACTGTGCGCACACCAGGTGCTGGTGGGGCTTGTGCGCGTTCGGGTCGTAGCGCTTGGCCCGCCGGTCCGTGGAGACCTCCAGGACCTCGCCCAGGGCCACGAGCTCACCCAGCGTGTTGTAGACCGTCGCCCGGGAGATTTCGGGGAGCCTGTCGACGGCGCGCGCGTGGACCTCGTCCGCCGTCAGGTGAACGTGGTCACCGTCGAGCACCTCGGCCACGACACGCCGCTGTGCGGTCATGCGCCATCCGCGGCCGCGAAGTCGTTCCAGCAGGTCACTCATGGGCACCAGCCTAACAGCGAGGGACCGGGTGCAATTCCCGAGCCCGTACGGACTTGGATGTTTACTTGACTTAGACAAAGTCCATCGTAGGATCGAGTACGGCAAAGGCCAAGGACAGGCCGGGACAGGACACGGCAGCAATGACGCAGGAGGCGCACGTGACGCAGGGACCGCTCACCACGGAGGCCGGGGCGCCGGTCGCCGACAACCAGAACAGCGAGACGGCGGGCGTCGGCGGTCCGGTCCTGGTCCAGGACCAGCTGCTGCTGGAGAAGCTCGCCCACTTCAACCGCGAGCGCATCCCGGAGCGCGTGGTGCACGCCCGCGGCGCCGGCGCCTACGGCACCTTCACCGTCACGGCCGACGTGACGCAGTACACCCGCGCCAAGTTCCTCGCCGAGACGGGCAAGCAGACCGAGGTCTTCCTGCGGTTCTCCACCGTGGCCGGCAACCTGGGCGCGGCCGACGCCGTGCGCGACCCCCGCGGCTGGGCGCTGAAGTTCTACACGGAAGAGGGCAACTACGACCTCGTCGGCAACAACACCCCGGTGTTCTTCATCAAGGACGCCATCAAGTTCCCCGACTTCATCCACACCCAGAAGCGCGACCCGTACACCGGCTCGACCGAGGCGGACAACGTCTGGGACTTCTGGAGCCTGTCGCCCGAGTCCACCCACCAGGTGACCTGGCTGTTCGGCGACCGCGGCATCCCGGCCTCGTACCGCCACATGAACGGCTACGGCTCGCACACCTTCCAGTGGAACAACGAGGCCGGCGAGGTCTTCTGGGTCAAGTACCACTTCAAGACCGACCAGGGCATCAAGAACCTCACCCAGGCCGAGGCCGACAAGCTGGCGGGCGAGGACCCGGACTCCCACCAGCGCGACCTGCGCGAGTCCATCGAGCGCGGCGAGTTCCCGACCTGGACCGTCCAGGTCCAGATCATGCCGGCGGCGGACGCGGCGGCCTACCGCTTCAACCCGTTCGACCTCACCAAGGTGTGGCCGCACGAGGACTACCCGCCGATCGAGATCGGCAAGCTGGAGCTCAACCGCAACCCGGAGAACATCTTCGCCGAGGTCGAGCAGAGCATATTCAGCCCGGCGCACTTCGTGCCCGGCATCGGCCCGTCCCCGGACAAGATGCTCCAGGGCCGCCTCTTCGCCTACGGCGACGCCCACCGCTACCGCGTCGGCATCAACGCCGACCACCTGCCGGTGAACCGCCCGCACGCCACCGAGGCGCGCACCAACTCCCGCGACGGCTTCCTCTACGACGGCCGCCACAAGGGCGCGAAGAACTACGAGCCGAACTCCTTCGGCGGCCCGCACCAGATCGACCGCCCCCTGTGGCAGCCGATCCCGGTCACCGGCGTCACCGGCGACCACGCCGCCCCGGCCCACGCCGAGGACGACGACTTCGTCCAGGCGGGCAACCTCTACCGCCTGATGTCGGAGGACGAGAAGGGCCGTCTGATCGAGAACCTGGCCGGCTTCATCGCCAAGGTCTCCCGTGACGACATCGCGGAGCGCGCGATCGGCAACTTCCGGCAGGCGGACGGCGACTTCGGCAAGCGGCTGGAGGCCGCGGTCCAGGCCCTGCGCGGCTGAACCGGCGCCTGCCGAAGGGAGGCGGCGGGCCGGCATCCCCCGGGGATCCGGCCCGCCGCCGTTTCCCCTATGCCGCCACGGTGCTGCGCCGGGCCGGCGCCCAGCAGCGGATGATGTCGCGGACGGACACGATGCCCACGGGGCCGCCGCCCTCGACGACGACCAGGTGCCGGAAGCCGCCGTGGGCCATCGCCTCGGCGGCGTCCTGGAGGGTGGTCTCCGGGGTGCAGAACACGACGTTGTTCGTGGTGTGCGCGCCCACGGACTCCCGGTCGGGGTCGTGCCCCGCACCGATGGAGTTGAGGACGTCCCGTTCGGTCAGGATGCCGATGCCGCTGTGCTCGGGGTCGAGGACGACTGCTGCGCCGACCCGGCGGCCGGACATCAGGCAGGCCGCCTGTCGGATGGTGTGGGCGGGGCCGAGGGTGAGGATCACGGTGCTCATGGCGTCACGGACGAGCAAGAGAGCCACCTCCTGGGAGAGTCCTCCGCTTGAGAAGTCATTCACAAGTGCACAAGCGGGGGAGTTTCAGATTCCCACGGACACGGAGGGTCATCAAGAGGGCGCACTCGGCTTTCCGGGCGCAGGCGCCGGCCCGCCCGCGCACGCACCGGGCGCGGTTCAGGCGCGGGGGCGCAGGTACCCGAGCATCTGCTCGTGCAGCAGCCCGTTCGAGGCCGCCGCGTTCCCGCCGTGGACGCCGTCCACGCCGTCCAGGCTGGTGAAGCGGCCGCCCGCCTCCTGGACCACGGCCGCGATGGCCGCCATGTCCCACAGGTTCAACTCCGGCTCGGCGCACAGGTCGAGCGAACCCTCCGCGACCATCATGTACGGCCAGAAGTCCCCGTAGCCGCGGGTCCGCCAGCACTGCCGGGTCAGCTCCAGGAACCCGTCGAGCCGGCCCTGCTCCTCCCAGCCGCCCAGCGAGGAGTACGCGAACGACGCGTCGCCCAGGGAGCCCACCTGCGACACCCCGATGCGCTGCGGCTCGCCGCCCAGCGCACCGCCCGCGTACGCGCCCCCGCCCTGCGCCGCCCACCAGCGACGGCCCAGCGCGGGCGCCGAGACCACCCCGACCACGGGCCGGAACACCCCGTCGGAGCCTTCCGCCATCAGCGAGATCAGGGTCGCCCAGACGGGCACCCCGCGCACGTAGTTCTTCGTGCCGTCGATCGGGTCCACGACCCAGCGGCGCGGGCCGGCCCCCTTCAGGCCGTACTCCTCGCCCAGGATCGCGTCCTCGGGCCGCGCGGCCTCGATGCCCGCCCGGACGACCTCCTCGGCGGAGCGGTCCGCCTCGCTCACCGGGGTCATGTCCGGCTTCGTCTCGACCTTCAGGTCCAGTGCGCGGAACCGCTCCATCGTGACGGCGTCCGCCGCGTCGGCGAGTTCCAGGGCAAGGCGCAGATCATCTTCATACTCGGGCATGCTCGAACAGTATCGGGACGCGCGGGGGGCGGGCGAGCGGCGTCCACAGTGCGACCGGCACGCGCCCTTGACAGGATCTGTCGACCCGTCAACTCTGGCGGGGAGTCGAGCGGGGAGGCGCGGATGCCGGCAGCCCGGGAGTCCTTGCTGGAAGCGGCATCGGTGGCGCTCTTGGCGCGCCCTTGGCCGTCCGTGCGGATGGTCGACGTGGCGGCCGCCGCCGGGGTGTCCCGGCAGACCCTCTACAACGAGTTCGGCGGCAAGGCGGGCCTCGGCCGCGCCCTCGTGCGCCGCGAGGCCGACTGGTACCTCGACGGGGTCGACCAGGTGCTGCGCACCCCGGCCGCCAGCGGGGGCGACCGGCTCGCCTCGGTCGCGGAGTGGACCGCACGGGCGGCCCGCGCGCGTCCCCTCGTACGGGCCCTGCTGACCGGGTCCTGGGACGGCAACCTGCCGGTGCCGCCCGGGCAGGGCACCCGGCCCGGCGTGCCCGCGCCCGCCCCCGGCGAGCTGGCCCGGGCGGTGCGGGAGCGGGCGGCGGCCGTGCTGGGCCCGGGCGAGGGGGCGCAGCGGTGCGAACTGGCCGTGCGGCTGGCGCTGTCCTACGTGATCGCCCCGGCGCGGGAGCCGGGGCTCGGGGAACTGCTCGGGCTGCTGCGGCTGCTCAGTGGGCCGACCCGGACAGCTGGAGGCCGATGACCCCGAGGATGACCAGCGTGATCGAGACGATCTTGAGGGTGGAGACCAGGTCACCGAGGAAGACCATGCCGTAGATAGCGGTCCCGGCCGCGCCGATGCCGGTCCACACCGCGTACGCCGGTCCCACGTCCAGCTTCTTCAGGGCGAGCGTCAGCAGGCCGAAGCTGCCGATTGCGAAGGCGGCGAAGGCGATCGTCGGCCAGAGCCGGGTGAACCCGTGGGACAGCTTGAGGCAGACCGCGAACCCGGTCTCCAGGAGTCCGGCGACCACGACCAGCAGCCACGCCATGGTGAATGCCTCCCCGCATCACGTGACATCGCGTCACTCGGTGCGAGTATGCATTCACCAGACCACGACCCCGGCAAACCCTCCCGGACTCCGCCGGACGATCAGTCGCCCTCGCGCCGCTCCCGCGTCCCCAGCAGCCGCCGCAGCGAGTCCAGCCGGGCCGGATCGGCGTGTCCCTCCGCCACCCAGGCGTCGAGCGCGCAGTCCTGCTCGTCGTGGCTGCACGCGCGCGGGCAGTCCTCCGTACCGGGCACCAGGTCCGGGAAGGCCAGGATCACCCGCGACGGGTCCACGTGGTGCAGGCCGAACGAACGGACGCCCGGGGTGTCGATGACCCAGCCGTCCCCCGACGGCAGCGGCAGCGCGAGCGCCGAGGTGGTGGTGTGCCGGCCGCGCCCCGTCACCGCGTTGACGCGGCCGGTCGCGCGCTGGCGGCCCTCGCCGACCAGCGAGTTCACCAGGGTGGTCTTGCCGACCCCGGAGTGGCCCACGAAGGCGGTGATCCGGCCGGCCAGCCGCTCGCGCACCCGCTCGGCGGCCTCGCCGGCCGCCAGCTCCTCGCGGTTGGTGACCACGTAGTTCAGGCCCAGCGCCGCGTAGACGTCGAGGATCTTGTCCGGGGACGTCAGGTCCGACTTCGTGAGCACCAGCAGGGGCTCCAGCCCGGCGTCGTACGCGGCCACCAGACAGCGGTCGATCATGCGCGGCCGCGGCTCCGGGTCCGCCAGCGCGGTGACGATCGCCAGCTGGTCGGCGTTGGCGACGACCACCCGCTCGTACGGGTCGTCGTCGTCCGCGGTGCGCCGCAGGACGGACTTGCGCTCCTCGATCCGCACGATCCGGGCGAGGGTGTCCTTCTTCCCGGACAGGTCGCCGACGAGCCACACCCGGTCGCCGACCACCGCGGCCTTGCGGCCGAGCTCGCGCGCCTTCATGGCGACGACCGTGCGGTCCTCGACCAGGCAGGTCAGCCGGCCGCGGTCGACGGTGAGGACGAAGCCCTCCGCCGCGTCCTCGTGCTTGGGCCGCTTGCTGGTGCGGGGCCGGTTGCCCTTCGGGTTGGGGCGGGACCGGATGTCGTCCTCGTCGGTGTGCTTGCCGTACCTGCGCATGACGGGCCTACGCTCCCGAGCCCGCGAGCATGTCCGCCCACATCCTCGGGAAGTCCGGCAGCGTCTTCGCGGTCGTCGCCACGTTCTCGATCTGCACGCCCCCGACCGCCAGGCCGATCACGGCGCCCGCGGTGGCCATCCGGTGGTCGTCGTACGTGTGGAACACGCCGCCGTGCAGCGGGCGCGGGCGGATGTGCAGGCCGTCGGCGGTCTCCGTGACCTCGCCGCCGAGCCCGTTGATCTCCGCGGTCAGGGCCGCCAGCCGGTCCGTCTCGTGCAGCCGGAGGTGCGCCACCCCGCGCAGGGTGGACGGGGAGTCGGCCAGCGCCGCGACGGCCGCGATGCCCGGGGTCAGCTCGCCGACCTCGCCCAGGTCCACGTCGATGCCGTGGATCTTGCCGGTACCCGTGAAGACCAGGCCCGCGTCGGTCAGCTCGCAGGAGCCGCCCATCTCCGTGAAGATCCGGCGCAGCTCGTCCCCCGGCTGCGTGGTGCGGCGCGGCCAGTCCGGGATGGTGACCGTGCCGCCGGTGATCAGGGCCGCCGCCAGGAACGGCTGCGCGTTCGACAGGTCCGGCTCCACCACCATGTCGCGGCCCAGCAGCGCGCTCGGCGCCACCCGCCACACGTTCGGCTCGCCGCCCGCCTCCGGCGTGTCGACCTGGGCGCCCGCCGCGCGCAGCATCTCCACCGTCATCCGGATGTGCGGCATCGACGGCAGGGTGGCTCCGACGTGCCGCACCTCCACGCCCTGGTTGAAGCGCGGGGCGGAGAGCAGCAGGGCGGAGATGAACTGCGAGGAGTTGCTGGCGTCGAGCTCGATCGAGCCGCCCTCCAGCGCCCCGCCGCCCTGGACGGTCATGGGCAGTGCGCCCCGGCCGCCGTCGTCGATGCGGGCGCCGAGGCCGCGCAGGGCCTGGATGACCTGGCCGAGCGGGCGCTCGTACGAACGGGGGTCGCCGTCGAAGCGGATGTCGCCGTCGGCGAGGGTCGCGACCGGGGGCAGGAAGCGCATGACCGTGCCGGCGTTGCCGACGTCCACGGTGGCCGGGCCGTGCAGGGCCGCGGGGATGATCCGCCAGGCCTCGCCGCCGGCGCCGTCGCCGGAGCTGGAGGAGACGGTCTCCTCGATGCCGACGCCCAGCGCGCGCAGCGCGTCCGCCATCAGCTGGGAGTCGCGCGAACGCAGCGGGCGGCGCACCCAGCCCGGCTCGGCGGCGAGCGCGGCGAGCACGAGGGCGCGGTTGGTGACCGACTTCGACCCGGGCACGGTGACGGTGGCGTGGACGGTGCCGTCGGCGTGCGGGGCAGGCCAGAGGGCAGGGAGCGCGGGGGTCTCGGTCATGGCCACCACTTTAGTGGCTCCCCGGGAACCCCGATCGTGATCGAGCCGCCGCCGCGGGCCGGTCTCAGAGGTTGAGAAGCCAGCGCCCGCCGCCGATGAGCGAGCACAGGGCGACCGCGTGGAAGAGGAACAGCCACAGCACCGGATGGGTGTGGGTGAGCCGCCCCAGCTGGTCCGCGTCCGAATCCGGCGCCCCGCCGTGCCGGCGCTTGGCCCCCAGCTCGAACACCGGCCGGACCCCGCCCAGCAGCAGGAACCACACGGCCGCGTACGCGAACGCCGCCTGCACCCCGGCCGGGGCGAGCCAGGACACCAGGACGAACGTGCCGCCGGCCAGCACCACCGTCAGGGCCCCGTACGCGTTGCGGATCATCACCAGCATCGCCAGCAGCAGCGCGGTCGCCGCCCACAGCAGCAGCGTGATCCGGTGGGCCGACAGCAGCGCGGCCCCGCCGAGCCCCAGCAGCGAGGGCGCCGTGTACCCGGCGGCGGCCGTCAGGATCATCCCGGGGCCGGTCGGCCTGCCGCGGCTGACGGTGACCCCGCTGGTGTCCGAGTGCAGCCGTATCCCGTCCAGGCGGCGCCCCGTCAGCAGGGCCAGCAGGCCGTGCCCGCCCTCGTGCGCAATGGTCACGGCGTTGCGGGACACCCGCCACACCGGGTGCGGCGCCACGAGCGCCAGCGCGGCCAGGGCCGTCACGATCACCAGCCACAGGGCCGGCGGGGTCTGTATGCCCGTGAGCCGGTCCCACAGGCCGGCCGGCGTGGTGCTGTCCATAGAGTGGCGGACTCCTTGCGGTGAGGGTCGGATGACATGGCAGTGTGGCAGCCATGTGCGGACGGTATGCAGCGGGCCGCGGGCCCGAGGACCTGGCCCGGATCTTCGGCGTCGAGCGGTGGGAGCCCGAGGAGACCCTGGCCCCCGACTGGAACGTGGCGCCGACGAAGGAGGTCCACGTCGTCCTCGACCGCCCCCTCAAAGACGCCTCGAACCCGCGTCCGGTTCGCCAGCTGCGCGTCCTGAGGTGGGGCCTCGTCCCGTCCTGGGCCAAGAGCCCCGACGGCGCCGCCCGGATGATCAACGCCCGGTCCGAGACCCTCGCCGAGAAGCCGTCCTTCCGCCGCCCCTTCATGCAGCGCCGCTGCATCATCCCCGCCGACGGGTACTACGAGTGGGTCACCGCCCACGACGAGCGCCACCTCGAGGTCGAGGGGAAGCGGAAACGGGCGCGCAAGCAGCCGTACTTCGTGCTCCCCGCCGACGGCTCCGTCTTCGCCATGGCCGGCATCTACGAGTTCTGGCGCGACCGGACCCTGCCCGACGAGCACCCGCAGGCCTGGTGGGCCACCTGCTCGGTGATCACCGCCGACGCCGAGACCGCGCCGCTGGCCGTCGCCCCCGCCGACGGGCCGCGCTCGCTCTCCGAGATCCACCCCCGGATGCCGCTGATGCTGACCCCCGACCGCTGGGACGCCTGGCTGGACCCGGCGAACACCGACGCCGACGGCTCGCTCCGGGAGCTGCTGGCGCCGCCGCCCGGCGGGCTGATGCGCGCCTTCCCGGTCTCCACCGCTGTGAGCAACGTGCGCAACAACGGGCCGGAGCTGCTGAAGGAGCTGGACGCGCCGGAGGAGGGCACCCTCTTCTGAGCGGCCGCCCGCCGCGCCGGGCGGGACGGGGGCAGGACGGCGGGCAGGATGGGGGCATGACCACGCTTGCGCGCACCGAGAGCGTCCCCACCCCGGCCGGCGAGGCCCGCATCACCTGGCACCCCGCGCCCGAGGCCCGACTCGTCCTGGCCCTCGGCCACGGGGCGGGCGGCGGCATCGAGGCGCGCGACCTGAAGGCGCTGGCCGCCGCCCTGCCCGCCCGCGGGACCACCGTGGCCCTGGTCGAGCAGCCCTGGCGGGTCGCCGGCAGGAAGGTGGCCGCCGCCCCCAAGGTGCTCGACGAGGCCTGGCACGGGCTGTGGCCGGCGCTGGCGCGGCCCGGACTGCCCGTGGTGGCGGGCGGGCGCAGCGCGGGGGCCCGGGTGGCCTGCCGGACCGGCGCCGTACTGGGCGCGGCCGGGGTGCTGGCGCTGGCGTTCCCGCTGCACCCGCCGGGCCGGCCCGAGAAGTCCCGGGCCGGGGAGCTGACCGGGGCCGGGCTGCCCACCCTGGTCGTCCAGGGCGGCCGGGACCCGTTCGGGCGGCCGGAGGAGTTCCCGCCGCCGGCCGGCCCCGAGCCGTACGAACTCGTCGAGGTGGAGCACGGCGACCACGGCTTCGCCGTGCCGAAGAAGGCGGACGTCACGCAGGACGAGGCCCTCGCCGTGATCACGGACGCCGTGGCCGCCTGGCTGGAGGCGCTGCCCCGCCCCTCCGCCTGATCCGCGCCCCCTGCGCCCGCCCGACCTGACACAGACCGCGGCCCCGCGCCCCCGGCGGGAATGCGCGGCCCGACGCTTCTGTTGTGCCCGATGTCGGAACGCACGGCATCTCGTCGGAGGAGAGGGAGCGCATGACCCGGGTCATCAGCCAGGACCGTCCGCAGGCTGCTGGGCTGGAATGGACGGTCCTGCCCGCGCCCAAGCGCAGCCCGCTCCGGGCGGCGGAGGGCCGGGATGGTCGACTATTCTCCGATTCGAGCGGGTCCGCTTTCGGAGCCGCCGCGCAGTCGGAGGAGGTGGGTCCTGTCGCTGGGACCGGGGAAGGCCACGCGGAGGAGACGACCGCCGAGCGCAACGCGCGCTTCGAACGGGACGCCCTCGGTTACCTCGACCAGATGTACTCGGCCGCGCTGCGCATGACGCGCAATCCGGCCGACGCCGAGGACCTGGTCCAGGAGACGTATGCCAAGGCGTACGCGTCCTTCCACCAGTTCCGCGAGGGCACCAACCTCAAGGCGTGGCTCTACCGCATTCTGACCAACACCTTCATCAACTCCTACCGCAAGAAGCAGCGCGAGCCGCAGCGCAGTGCGGCGGAGGAGATCGAGGACTGGCAGCTGGCGCGCGCCGAGTCGCACATGTCGACGGGACTCCGCTCCGCCGAGTCGCAGGCGCTCGACCACCTGCCCGATTCCGATGTGAAGGAAGCGCTTCAGGCCATCCCGGAGGAGTTCCGCATCGCGGTCTATCTTGCCGACGTAGAGGGCTTTGCGTACAAGGAGATCGCGGACATCATGGGTACACCCATCGGTACGGTCATGTCGCGACTGCACCGTGGCCGCCGTCAACTCCGCGGAATGCTGGAGGACTACGCCCGCGAGCGCGGGCTGGTCCCGGCGGGCGCGGGAGAGTCGAACGACCTGAAAGGCTCGGGCTCATGAGCTGCGGAGAGCCGCACGAGACGGAGTGCTCGGAGGTACTTGACCACCTCTACGAGTTCCTGGACCACGAGATGCCGGACAGCGACTGCACGAAGTTCGAGACGCACTTCGGCGAGTGCAACCCCTGTCTGGAGAAGTACGGTCTGGAGCAGGCCGTGAAGAAGCTGGTGAAACGCTGCTGCGGCTCGGACGACGTGCCGAGCGACCTGCGCTCCAAGGTGATGGGGCGGATCGAGCTGATCCGCTCGGGCCAGGCGGTGCCCGACCACGACGTCACCGCCGATCCCGCCACCGGCTGACACGACGACGTCCGAGGGTGACTCCGCCCCCGGGGAAGGCCCTTCGTTCACCCGAAGGCGCCAATCCCGGGGGCGTTCGTCTGAGCGCCCGCCCCCCGCCCGCCCCCCGCTTGCCCCCGCCCGGCCCCCGCCCGGCCGCGGTCGCGGCCCGCCGGAGCACGGGCCGGGCCGGAGGCCGCGGAGGGCCCCGCCCGGGTTCCGGCCGGGGGCGGACGTGACAGAGTTGATCCCGTCCCACCTGGGTAACCCATGGGTAATGAGCGGCCGTCCGAGTGGGCATGGTTGGATGCCAGTAGGAGCGTCCGTGAGGGTGTCCGCAAGGCTGCACCGTTGTCCCCCAGCCACCGCTGGGGGCGCCCCCAAGCAGGCGGGAATCGTGAGGATCTTCGGGAAGGTACGGCATAGGCCATCCGCCTCGTGGCGGCAGGCCACCGACCGCGCGTTCACGCTGATCGGCGACGGCCGGTACGAGGACGCGGGTGCGCTGCTGACCAGGGCCGCCGACCTGGAGCCCTGGCTGTCGGAGTCCTGGTTCAACCTGGCCCTGCTGCACAAGTTCCGGCACGACTGGGAGCAGGCGCGCGCCGCCGGCCTGCGGGCCGTGGCCCTGCTGGACCGCGAGACCGGCGCCCCGGACTGGTGGAACGTCGGCATCGCCGCGACCGCGCTCCAGGACTGGCCGCTGGCCCGGCGCGCCTGGCAGGCGTACGGGCTGAAGGTGCCCGGGGATCCGCACGGCAAGGGCGGCGAACCCGTCGGCATGGAACTCGGCAGCGCCGCCGTCCGACTGTCCCCGGAGGGCGAGGCCGAGGTGGTCTGGGGCCGCCGCCTGGACCCGGCCCGCATCGAGGTGCTGTCCATCCCGCTGCCCTCGTCCGGACGACGCTGGGGCGAGGTCGTCCTGCACGACGGGGTGCCCAACGGCGAGCGGGTCACCGCGGCCGGCCCCGCCTACCCCGTCTTCGACGAGATCGAGCTGTGGGCGCCGTCGCCGGTGCCGACCTGGGTGGTGCTGCTGGAGGCGGCCACCGAGACCGACCGGGACTCCCTGGAGCAGCTCGCCTCGGACGCGGGCTTCGCCGCCGAGGACTGGTCGTCCTCGGTGCGGCTGCTGTGCCGGACCTGCTCGGAGAGCGTGATGCCGAGCGGCGAGGGCGACGGCGAGCACCTGGACCCCCACGACCACAGCGAACCCGGCCACCCGGGCCCGCTGGGCCACCGCACGGCCGGCTCCGGCTCGCTGTGGGTCCCCGAGCGCGAGTGCGGGATCGCCGCCCCGGCCGGCCTGGTGCGCGGGCTGCTCGACGGCTGGGTCGCCGACAGCCCGGACACCCGGGAGTGGCGGGATCTCGAAGAAGTCTGCTGACGGGGCACCGTAGGCTGTACCGGCACATTGTGAACGGGTGGACTTACGGAAGGCGTACGGCGGAAATGGCGCAGCAGGAGAACGAGGTCATCGCGGTGGACGACGACGGCTACCTCGTGGACACCGAGGACTGTGAGGCGCGCGAGCTCGCCCACCGCGAGCGCGGCACCACCCGTCCGATCACGGTCGTGGGCAACCCGGTGCTGCACCGCGAGTGCAAGGACGTCACCGAGTTCGGCGACGAGCTGGCGCAGCTGATCGACGACATGTTCGCCAGCCAGCGGGCAGCGGAGGGCGTGGGCCTGGCCGCGAACCAGATCGGCGTGGACGCCAAGGTCTTCGTCTACGACTGCCCGGACGACGAGGGCGTCCGCCACACCGGCGTCGTGGTCAACCCGAAGCTCGTGGAGCTGCCGGCCGCGTCCCGCGTGCTCGACGACTCCAACGAGGGCTGCCTGTCGGTCCCGACCGCGTACGCCTCGCTGGCCCGCCCGGACTACGCCGAGGTCACCGGCCAGGACGCCAAGGGCAACCCGATCAAGGTGCGCGGCACCGGCTACTTCGCCCGCTGCCTGCAGCACGAGACCGACCACCTGTACGGGTACCTGTACATCGACCGGCTCTCGAAGCGGGACCGCAAGGACGCCCTGCGCCAGATGGCCGAGGGCACCCCGCGCTACGAGACCGTCCCGAACGACTGACACGCGCCGCACACGCCGAGGGGCCCGCTCCGGATCGCATCCGGAGCGGGCCCCTCGGGCGCTCGGCCGGTACGGCTCAGAAGTCCTCGTCCAGGTCGACCGTGCCCTCGACGGCGACCTGGTAGGCCGACGGGCGGCGCTCGAAGAAGTTCGTCAGCTCCTGGACACCCTGAAGCTCCATGAAGGAGAACGGGTTCTGCGAGCCGTACACCGGCGGGAAGCCGAGGCGGACCAGGCGCTGGTCGGCGACGCACTCCAGGTACTCGCGCATCGACTCGGTGTTCATGCCCGGCAGGCCGTCACCGCACAGGTCGCGGCCGAACTGCAGCTCCGCCTCGACGGCCTCCTTCAGCATGTCCGTGACCTGCTGCCGGAGCTCGTCGTCGAAGAGGTCGGGCTCCTCCTTGCGGACCGTGTCCACGACCTCGAACGCGAAGTTCATGTGCATGGTCTCGTCCCGGAACACCCAGTTGGTGCCGGTGGCCAGGCCGTGCAGCAGACCGCGCGACCGGAACCAGTACACGTAGGCGAAGGCGCCGTAGAAGAACAGGCCCTCGATGCACGCCGCGAAGCAGATCAGGTTCAGCAGGAAGCGGCGGCGGTCGGCCTTCGTCTCCAGCCGCTCGATCTTCTCCACCGAGTCCATCCACTTGAAGCAGAACTGCGCCTTCTCGCGGATGGAGGGGATGTTCTCCACCGCCGCGAACGCCGCCGCACGGTCGTCCGGGTCGGGCAGGTAGGTGTCCAGCAGCGTCAGGTAGAACTGGACGTGCACGGCCTCCTCGAACAGCTGGCGCGACAGGTACAGGCGCGCCTCCGGGGAGTTGATGTGCTTGTACAGCGTCAGGACCAGGTTGTTCGCCACGATCGAGTCGCCCGTCGCGAAGAACGCGACCAGCCGGCCGATCATGTGCTGCTCGGCGGGCGTCAGCTTCGCCAGGTCCGCCACGTCCGAGTGGAGGTCGACTTCCTCCACCGTCCACGTGTTCTTGATCGCGTCCCGGTAGCGCTCGTAGAAGTCCGGGTAGCGCATCGGGCGGAGCGTCAGCTCGAAGCCGGGGTCGAGGAGGTTCTTGTCGGGGGTCGGCATTACTGGCAGGCCTCGCAGGACTCGGGGTTCTCAAGGGAGCAGGCCAGTGCCTCGGCGTCGAGGGCCTGCGGGAGGGGGGTGGCGGCGGCCGGGACGGCGGCACCGCCGGACGCGGCGCGGGCGATCCTCGTCGCCGGGCGCGAGCGCAGGTAGTACGTGGTCTTCAGACCCTGCTTCCAGGCGTACGCGTACATCGACGACAGCTTGCCGATGGTCGGCGTCTCCATGAACAGGTTCAGCGACTGCGACTGGTCCAGGTACGGCGTACGGGCCGCCGCCATGTCGATCAGGCCGCGCTGCGGGATCTCCCACGCCGTGCGGTACAGCTCGCGGACCTCGGCCGGGATCCAGTTGAAGCCCTGGACGGAGCCGGAGGAGTCGCGCAGCGCCTCGCGGGTCTGCGCGTCCCACACGCCGAGCTTCTTCAGGTCCTCCACCAGGTAGCCGTTGACCTGGAGGAACTCACCCGACAGCGTCTCGCGCTTGAACAGGTTGGAGACCTGCGGCTCGATGCACTCGTACACGCCCGCGATCGAGGCGATCGTCGCGGTCGGCGCGATGGCCAGCAGCAGCGAGTTGCGCATGCCGGTGGTCGCGATCCGGGCGCGCAGCGCGTCCCAGCGCTCCGGCCAGGTGAGCTCGACGCCGTAGTGGTCGGGGTGCAGCACGCCCTGCGCGGTACGGGTCTGCTCCCAGGCCGGGAGGGTGCCGTGCTTCTCGGCGAGGTCGGCGGAGGCCTCGTACGCGGCGAGCATGATCCGCTCGGCGATCCTCGTGGAGAGGGCCTTGGCCTCGGCGGAGTCGAAGGGCAGGCGCAGCTTGAAGAAGACGTCCTGGAGGCCCATCGCGCCCAGGCCCACCGGGCGCCACTTGCCGTTGGAGCGGCCGGCCTCCTCGGTCGGGTAGAAGTTGATGTCCACGACCCGGTCGAGGAAGGTCACGGCGGTGCGGACGGTCTCGTCGAGGCGCTCCCAGTCCATCTCGCCCGTCTCGGCGAGCACGAAGGCGCCGAGGTTGACCGAGCCGAGGTTGCAGACGGCGGTCTCGCCGTCGTTGGTGACCTCGATGATCTCGGTGCACAGGTTGGAGGAGTGGACGACCGTGCCCGGCAGGGCCGTCTGGTTCGCGGTCCGGTTGGAGGCGTCCTTGAACGTCATCCAGCCCTGGCCGGTCTGCGCGAGGGTGCGCATCATGCGGCCGTACAGCTCGCGGGCCGGCATGGTCTTCTTGGCCAGGCCCGCCTGCTCGGCCTTGACGTAGGCGGCGTCGAACTCGTCGCCGTACAGGTCGACCAGCTCGGGCACGTCGGCCGGGGAGAACAGCGACCACTCGGCGTCGGAGTTCACGCGGCGCATGAACTCGTCGGGGATCCAGTGCGCCAGGTTCAGGTTGTGCGTACGCCGGGCGTCCTCACCGGTGTTGTCGCGCAGCTCCAGGAACTCCTCGATGTCCGCGTGCCAGGTCTCCAGGTAGACGGCGGCGGCGCCCTTGCGGCGGCCGCCCTGGTTCACGGCGGCGACGGAGGCGTCGAGGGTCTTCAGGAACGGGACGATGCCGTTGGAGTGGCCGTTGGTGCCGCGGATCAGCGAACCGCGGGCGCGGATGCGGGAGTACGACAGGCCGATGCCGCCGGCGTGCTTCGACAGGCGCGCGACCTGGTGGTAGCGGTCGTAGATCGAGTCGAGCTCGTCCAGCGGGGAGTCCAGCAGGTAGCAGGAGGACATCTGCGGGTGCCGGGTGCCGGAGTTGAACAGCGTGGGGGAGGACGGCAGGTAGTCCAGGCGGCTCATCAGCCGGTACAGGGACGCGACTTCCTCGACGGCCTCGATGCTGTCGTTCTCGGCCAGGCCGCAGGCCACGCGCAGCATGAAGTGCTGCGGGGTCTCGATGACCTGGCGGGTGATCGGGTGGCGCAGCAGGTAGCGGCTGTGCAGGGTGCGCAGGCCGAAGAAGCCGAAGCGGTCGTCGGCGCCCTCGGCGAGGGTGTGCTCGACCAGCGCGTCGAGGCGGCTCGCGTGCAGCCGGACGAACTCGGCGGTGCGGTCCGCGATCAGGCCCTCGCGGTGGCCGACCTCGACCGAGGCGGAGAAGGAGGTGGCGCCCTGGCCCGCGGCCTCCTCGGCGACGGCGATCGTCAGCAGGCGGGCGGCGAGCCGGGAGTAGGCCGGGTCCTCGGAGATCAGACCGGCCGCGGCCTCGGTGGCCAGCCCGCGCAGCTCGGCCTCGTCGGCGCTCGCGCTGCGGCCGCGCAGGGCGGCGGCGGCGACCCGGCCGGGGTCGGTGTCGGGAAGGTCGGCGGTCAGCTCGGTGAGGGTGCGCAGCAGCGCGGCCCCGGGGCCCCCCTCAGTTCCGTTGTCGGACGGGTCGGACTCGGCGCGCGGTGCGGAAGGCGCGATGGTCACGGGGGGAGCTCTCCCTCGCTCGGCTCCGGGACGGCGGCGGCGCGGGCGCGAGCGGGCGCGCGCGGGCAGGG
Source organism: Streptomyces sp. NPDC043854 (assembly GCF_056436005.1). Taxonomy (NCBI): domain Bacteria; kingdom Bacillati; phylum Actinomycetota; class Actinomycetes; order Kitasatosporales; family Streptomycetaceae; genus Streptomyces; species Streptomyces sp. NPDC043854. The sequence goes on along the minus strand of NZ_JBWKDK010000037.1, from coordinate 41,147 downwards.
GCCCGTCAGGGCAGCACCGCGCGATGTCCGCCGGCCCTACCGCGAGGCCCGGACGTGGTCGGCACCCGGTTCGGTCGAGCCGGGCGCGCCGTCGGCAGGTCGTCGGACTTCGGTGACACCGATGGGTGTACTTCATACCGTTGCGGGACAGTTCCGGATTCGCACCGGATTCCCCTGCGGCGACAGCGAGGATGAGCATACATGTGGGGGGAGGTTTCTGTGCGACCCCCTAGATGTTGTGTCCGGGCCTTTGCTGAGCGTGGCCTCACAGCTCCAGTCGGTAGGTGAGCAGCGTCAGTGCGGGGATCGGGGACCAGTCCAGTTCCGGGGTGCGGACGAAGCCCAGGCGGGCGTAGATCCGCTGGGCGCCCCGCATCGCCGGCTGGGTGGACAGGGTCAGCGCGGTGACCCCGTCGAGGGCGCGGGCCCGCTCGATGCACGCCCGTACGAGGGCCTCCCCGACGCCCGTGCCGCGCGCCCCGGGTGCGACGGCCAGCATGCGGAACTCGGCCTCGTGCGGCCCGGCGACGTCGGCGAGCGGGCTCCCGGGCGGGGCGAAGGTCACCCCGCCGAGCACCTCCCCGTTCCGTACGGCGACCAGCACCTCGCCGTCGGCGGCCCGGCCGGCCACATCGCGCAGGACGTTCAGGTAGGTGTCGTCCTCGTTCTGGTCGAGCAGCCCGTCCCCGGTGTAGGCCTGCCCGGTGATCTCGCCCAGCCGCTCGAACTCGGCGGGCACGGCAATACGGATGTCGATGTCCATGCCGCCGAGTGTGCCGGACGGGGGCGGCCGCCCGGCGCTATCGTCGGGAGCAGCACCGTCGAGGAAGGCGAGCGAGGCATGACCGTGATGACTGACCGCCCCCAGATGCTGACCGAGGATTTCGAGACTCTCGCCCGCATAGGCGCCAGGGAGCTGGAGGGGCTGCGACTGGAGTTTGTCGACGGAAAGCTGAGGCTCAAAGCAGTGCCGGATGGGGATCACGACCGGATCATCGTGTGGCTCGCCCGCATCTGCATGCAGCACCGGCCCGAGCAGTGGCTTCACGTCGAACGCGGGCTGAAGGTCGAGCAGTACCGCTCGGGTCGCGCGCGGCCGGACGCCTCGCTTGCGCCGGACGGCGCATTCGAGGGCCAGGGGGAGTGGGCCGATCCTGCCCCGGTCCTGATGGTCGTCGAAGTCACTTCGTACGATTCGGACACAGACGAGCGTGATCGCAAGGAGAAGCCGCGCGCGTACGCGGAGACGGGCATCCCCGTCTTCGTCCTGATCGACCGGGACAACTGCCAGGTGCGCGTCCACAGCGAGCCCGACGGGCAGCTGTATGAGACCGTGCGCACCATCCCCTTCGGCAAGGACGTCGAGCTGCCCGACCCGGTCGGCTTCTCCTTCTCGACCGAGCCGCTCAAGGACTGGGTGCGCTGAGGCCGCGCACGGCGAAGGGGGCCGCCGTGACCGGCGGGCCCCTTCCCTGCGGCAGCGCTCAGCAGCAGCGGAAGCCCTCGCGGGGGTCCGCCTCGCGGGCGTCGGTACGGGCGCGTTCGAAGGCGCGGCGGGTCATGACCTCGGCGTCCGGGTCGTGGGAGCGGGCGTGCGCGACGTACCGGTCGTACGCCGCCTCGCCGGAGAACTCCCGCACGTAGAACCGCGCCTTCGCCAGCGCGCCGCGCACCCCGCCGCCGCTCATGCCACGGGCTCCTTCGCGCGGCCGCCGCCCGAGTCGAGGCCGGCGGCGGCGAGTTCGGCCCGCTCCTCCGGGGTCGCGATGAGCCCGGCCGGGGCGATGATCTTCGACTCGGTCCACGGGACCTCGGTCAGCCGGACCGTCTCGGGGCTGCGGACGGCCTTGATGCAGGTGCGGGCCGCGTCCAGCAGCACGATGACGATCAGGACCGCGAACAGCCCGGCCAGGACGCCGTCGACGGTGGCGTTGATGACCACCGTGTGCATCTCGTCCATGTTCTTCGCGGGGGCGAGGACCTTCCCCGCGTCGATGCCGTCCTGGTACTTGTCGCGCTGCGCGAAGAAGCCGACCTTCACGTCGTCGGAGAAGATCTTTTGCCAGCTCGCGGTGAGGGTGACGGCCACGTCCCAGGCCAGCGGGACGCCGGTCACCCAGGCCCACTTCAGCCGCCCGGACTTGACGAGCAGGGTCGTGCAGACGGCCAGGGCCACCGCCGCGAGCAGCTGGTTCGCGATGCCGAACAGCGGGAAGAGCTGGTTGATACCGCCCAGCGGGTCCTTGACGCCGACCCACAGGAAGTAGCCCCAGCCGCCGACGACCAGAGCGCTGGCCAGCCAGACGCCGGGCTTCCAGCTGACGTCCTTGAAGGACTTGTGCACGTTGCCGAGGGTGTCCTGGAGCATGAACCGGCCGACGCGGGTGCCCGCGTCCAGCGTGGTCAGGATGAACAGCGCCTCGAACATGATGGCGAAGTGGTACCAGAAGGCCTTCATGCCGGCGCCGCCGAGGACGGCCGAGAAGATTTCCGACATTCCGAGTGCGAAGGTCGGCGCGCCGCCCGTGCGGGACAGCAGGGTGGCCTCCTCGACGTCCTTCGCGGCCTGGGCGAGGAACTCCGGCGAGACGGAGAACCCGAAGTTCGTGACGGCCTGCGAGGCGGTCTGGACGGTGGTGCCGACGACCCCGCCGGGGGAGTTGACCGCGAAGAACAGACCGGGCTCGATGACGGACGCGCAGATCATCGCCATGACGGCTACGAAGGACTCGGTCAGCATGGAGCCGTAGCCGATGACCCGGACCTGGGTCTCCTTCTGGATCATCTTCGGGGTGGTGCCCGAGGAGACCAGGGAGTGGAAGCCGGACAGCGCGCCGCAGGCGATGGTGATGAAGACGAAGGGGAACATCGACCCGGCGAAGACCGGGCCGTCCCCACGGGCGGCGAAGTCGGTGATCGAGGGCATCTTCAGCGTCGGCATGGCGATGACCACGCCGAGGGCGAGCATCGCGATCGTGCCGATCTTCATGAAGGTGGAGAGGTAGTCGCGGGGTGCGAGCAGCATCCACACCGGCAGCACCGAGGCGATGAAGCCGTACGCGACCATCCAGATGATCAGCGTTTCCTTCTCCAGGGTGAAGGTGTCGGCCAGCGAGGACTCGGCGACCCAGCCGCCGGCGACGATGGCGAGCAGCAGCAGGGCGACGCCGATGACGGAGACCTCGGTGACCCGGCCGGGCCGCAGCACGCGCAGGTAGAAGCCCATGAACAGGGCGATCGGGATGGTCATGCCGATGGAGAAGACGCCCCAGGGCGAGTGCGCCAGCGCGTTGACGATGACCAGGGCGAGCACCGCCAGCAGGATGATCATGATGGCGAACACGGCGACGAGGGCGGCGGCTCCGCCCACGGGGCCGATCTCGTCCCGGGCCATCTGGCCGAGCGAGCGGCCGTCGCGCCGGGTGGAGAAGAACAGGGTGACCATGTCCTGGACGGCGCCCGCGAAGATCACGCCGGCGACGATCCAGATGGTGCCGGGCAGGTAGCCCATCTGCGCGGCGAGCACCGGGCCGACGAGCGGTCCGGCGCCGGCGACGGCGGCGAAGTGGTGGCCGAAGAGCACCCGCCGGTCGGTCGGGTGGAAGTCGACGCCGTTGTCGAGGCGTTCGGCGGGCGTGGCCCGGGTCTTGTCGACCCGGAGGACCCGGTGGGCGATGAAGCGCGCGTAGAAGCGGTAGCCGATGGCGTACGAGCCGAGCGCTGCGGCGAGCAGCCAGGCGGCGGAAACCTCCTCGCCGCGGGAGAGTGCGAGCACGGCCCAGCCGATGGCCCCGACGAGGGCGACGAGCACCCACACGGCGATCGACTTCGGGGTCATGCGGCCTGGTGCGGAAGGCGAGTCCGGTGCCGTGCCCGAACTCGCCGCGTTCCGTTGGGTGCCTGTTGCTTCCGGTTCCGGCATGATCCTCGTCCCCTCGTTGATCATCTGCGCAAGCGCAGGGAATCTACGGGGGCCCGACCGGTGAACGTAAGCCCCCGTCCGTATAGCGGAACGAGAGTCAACTACGGATCAGACGGCAGGGCGCTGGAGTCGGGCAACGAACTTGTATCGATCTCCGCGGTAGACCGACCGCACCCACTCGACCGGCTCCCCGTCGGCGTCCAGGGAGTGCCGGGAGAGCAACAGCATCGGCAGGCCGACGTCCGTGCCGAGCAGCCCGGCCTCGCGCGGGGTGGCCAGGGAGGTCTCGATGGTCTCCTCGGCCTCGGCGAGCCGTACCCCGTACACCTCGGCGAGGGCGGTGTAGAGCGAGGTGTACTTGGCCAGGGAGCGGCGCAGGGCGGGGAAGCGCTTGGCCGACAGGTGGGTGGTCTCGATGGCCATGGGCTCGCCGCTGGCCAGGCGGAGCCGCTCGATGCGCAGGACGCGCCCGCCCGGGGCGATCTTGAGCAGTCCGGCCAGGGTGTCGTCGGCGGTCACGTAGCCGATGTCGAGGAGCTGGGAGGTGGGCTCCAGGCCCTGCGCCCGCATGTCCTCCGTGTAGGAGGAGAGTTGCAGCGGCTGGGAGACCTTCGGCTTGGCCACGAAGGTGCCCTTGCCCTGGATGCGCTCCAGCCGGCCCTCGACGACGAGCTCCTGGAGGGCCTGGCGCACGGTGGTGCGGGAGGTGTCGAACTCGGCCGCGAGGGTGCGCTCGGGCGGGACGGGCGTGCCGGGGGGCAGCGTTTCCGTCATGTCGAGCAAGTGCCGCTTGAGTCGGTAGTACTTGGGCACGCGCGCGGTGCGCGTGGCCGCACCGCCCTCCGGCTCGGTGGTCGCCCCTTCGGTGGCCATCGCCGCCCGCCTTCCCGACTCCAGTTTCGCTGCCGTCACCGGCTCCTCCGATATGTGCGGTCACATGGTGACACGGGTGGGGGGACGGGCCTTCAGTCCTCCCCCCAGGTGTCGGTCCTGTAACGGACCCGGCACCCGATCATTAGACCCTTGACACCCCTAAAGGTCTAGGCCAAGCTCCGGTTACTGGTCTACACCAATATGGATCAGATCCCGGCCCCACGGGCAGTACTCGTGCAGTACTCGGTGCATCACCGCGGCGGGCGAGGGAAGTTGCAGGCAGCATCCCTGAGGAGGGTGGCGTGAAGCGCAAGCTCATCGCGGCGGTCGGTGTCGCGGGCATGATGGCCGGTGTCGCGGCGTGTGGCAGCGGGGGCGGCGACGGCAAGGGCACGGCCGACGCGGGCGGCGCCAAGGAGATCACCGTCTGGGTGATGGACGGATCCGCGCCGAAGGCCTGGATCGACGAGGTCAACAAGGAGTTCTCGGCCAAGCACCCCGGTGTGACGGTCAAGGTCGAGGTCCAGGCGTGGAAGGGCATCCAGGAGAAGGTCACCACGGCCCTCTCGGAGAACACCCCGCCGGACGTCCTGGAGCTCGGCAACACCCAGACCGCCGGCTACGCGGTCACCGGCGGCCTCGCCGACCTGACCAAGGAGAAGGGCAGGCTCGGCGCCGACGCCTGGCAGAAGAGCATGCTCGCCTCCGCCGAGTACGAGGGCAAGCTCTACTCCGCCCCGTGGTACGCGGCCAACCGCGTCGTCGTCTACGACAAGAAGGCCTTCGAGAAGGCCGGCGTCACCCCGCCGAAGACCCGCGACGAGTGGATCGCCGGCCTGGAGAAGCTCAAGGCCTCCGACCCCTCCACCCAGCCGATCTACCTTCCCGGCCAGAGCTGGTACGTCCTCGCCGGCCTCGTCTGGGACGAGGGCGGCGACCTCGCCGTCAAGGACGGCGGCAAGTGGAAGGGCGGGCTCGGCACCCCCCAGGCCGCCTCCGCGATGGAGTTCTACAAGAAGCTCCAGTCCTACTCCACCGCCCCGAAGGACAAGGACGAGGCCACCCCGCAGCAGTCCACCGACATCGTCCCCAAGGGCGGCGTCGCCTCCTGGATCGGCCTGGGCTGGGAGGCCGGCGGCGCGGAGAAGGCCCTGAAGGAGGCGGGCAAGGAGGCCGACTTCGGCTACTTCCCGATCCCGGGCAAGACCGCCGACAAGCCCGGCACCGTCTTCCTCGGCGGCTCGAACCTCGCCGTCGCCGAGCGTTCCAAGAACAAGGAGCTCGCCAAGGAGTGGCTGGCCCTGGCCACCGGCAAGGACCAGATGGCGAAGTACGCCGCCGAGGTCAAGGGCTCGCTGCTGCCGAACCAGGCCGCCGCCAACTTCACCCCGGCCGCGGGCTCCTTCGCCGAGGCGATGGGCAAGGGCGGCGTCAACGGCAAGATCACCCCGGTCACCCCGGGCTGGGCGAACGTCGAGACCGAGCCCAACCCGATCAAGGAGTTCATGACCAAGGTCCTCAAGGGCGAGGACGCCGCCAAGGCGGGCGCGGAGGCGGACAAGGACATCGCGAGCCGCATCAACAAGTAACACCCGCACCACACCCGCACCGGGGGGTGCGGCAGGCGCCCGGCTGCGCCCGCCGCACCCCCGGTCGCACGGACAGACGTACGCGACGCCCGCCCGCTGCCGACCGGGTGGGACGGACGCCGGTCGCCACAGCCAACCGCGAGGAAACAAGACATGACCGTGCACTCCCAGGGAGCGGCGACCGCTCCACAGGACGCACCACACGAGTCCGGCGGGCCGCACGCATCGGGGGCGCCACAGCAGCCGCAGCCCGCCGGGGCCGGGAAGAAGGCTCCGAAGAAGGCTCGGAAGAGGGCCCCGTCTCCTCGCGGGGCCAGGCCCTCGCCGCCCTCGGGATGGCTGCCGTACCTGCTGATCGCGCCGGCGGTGCTCAGCATGGCCGCGCTGCTGCTCTACCCGCTGGCCAAGAACGTCGTCCTGTCCTTCCAGAAGGTCGACCGGATCGAGTTCATCCGGCGCGAGGCGCCCTTCCACGGCGTGGAGAACTACACCCAGCTGCTGGGCGACGCGCACTTCTGGACCGTGGCCGTCCGCACCTTCGCCTTCACCGCCGCCAACGTCGCGCTCATCATGGTGGCCGGCAGCCTCCTCGGCCTCCTGCTGAACAGGCTGGGCAGATGGATGCGCCTGGTCCTGTCGCTGGCCCTGGTGATGGCCTGGGCCATGCCGATCGTCGCGTCCGTGACCGTCTTCCAGTGGCTGTTCGACGAGCAGTTCGGCGTCATGAACTGGGTCATGCGCACGCTCGGCTTCTCCGGTTACGAGCAGCACAACTGGTTCGAGACCGGCTGGTCGACCCTGGTGATCGTCACGATCCTGGTGGTCTGGGGCTCCGTCCCCTTCGTCGCCCTCAACATGTACGCCGGCCTGACCACCGTCGGCGCCGAACTGTACGAGGCCGCGCGGATGGACGGCGCGAACGGCTGGCAGACCTTCTGGCAGGTCGTCTTCCCCAACCTCAGGCCCTTCTTCCTCGTCACCACGTTCCTCGAGGTGATCTGGGTCTTCAAGGCCTTCACCCAGGTCTACGCGATGAACCGCGGCGGCCCCGACCGCGCCTCCGAAACCCTGCCCGTCTTCGCCTTCGTCGAGGGCCAGAGCCAGGGCCACTACGCGCTCGCGGCAGCGATCTCCGTCCTGACGATCGTGATGCTCGTGGTCGTCATGTCCTTCTACTTCCGCCTGATCCTGAAGCAGGAGGAGGAGCAGTGAGCACCACCACCGCCCCGAAGCGCGCGCCGCGGCTGCGCACCCGCCGCCCGGTCCGCCCCGGAGCCGTCGTGAAGAACCTCGGCGCCCTGGTCCTGGCCGCGGTCTTCGCCTTCCCCGTCTACTGGATGTTCTCCTCGGCCCTCAAGCCGTCCGGCGAGATCCTCACCAAGGACCCCGTCTTCGTCTTCACCCCGACCTTCCACAACTTCACCAAGGCCACCGGCGTCGAGCTGTTCTGGACGTACGTGCGGAACAGCCTGCTGGTCACCGTCGGAGCCGTCCTGCTGGCGCTGCTCGTGGCCCTCGCCGCGAGCTTCGCGATCGCCCGCATGAAGTTCCGCGGCCGCAAGGGCCTCGTCCTCGGCGTGATGATGGCGCAGATGGCCCCCTGGGAGGTCATGGTCATCGCGATGTACATGATCGCCCGCGATGCCGAGATGCTGAACAGCCTGGGCCTGCTGACGGCGATCTACTTCGTGATGGTCCTGCCCTTCACCATCTGGACCCTGCGCGGCTTCATCGCCGCCGTCCCGGTGACGCTGGAGGAGGCCGCCCAGATCGACGGCTGCACCCGCGGCCAGGCCTTCCGCAAGGTGATCTTCCCGCTGCTGGCCCCGGGCCTGATGTCCACCTCGCTCTTCGGCTTCATCACCGCCTGGAACGAGTTCGCCATGGTCCTGATCCTGAACAAGGACAAGACGGCGCAGACCCTGCCCCTGTGGCTCACCCAGTTCCAGACCGCCTTCGGCAACGACTGGGGCGCCACCATGGCCGCGTCCTCGCTCTTCGCGGTCCCCGTCCTGGTCATCTTCGTCTTCCTCCAGCGCAAGGCCGTCGGCGGCATGACCGCCGGCGCCGTGAAGGGATAACGGCCCATGACTGTCCTTGCGCACCCCGCCGACACCCTGACCCGCGACGCGCTCGCGGTCCTCCAGCCCGGCTTCGAGGGCACCACCGCCCCCGCCTGGGTGCTGCGCCGGGTCGCCGAGGGCCTCACCGCCGTCGGCCTGTTCGGCCGCAACATCGGCTCGCCGGAGCAGCTCGCCGCGCTCACCGCGCAACTGCGGGCCGAGCGGGACGACGTCCTCGTCGCCATCGACGAGGAGGGCGGCGACGTCACCCGCCTGGAGGTCCGCGGCGGCTCCTCCTTCCCCGGCAACCTGGCCCTCGGCTCCGTCGACGACACCGACCTGACCCGCGGTGTGGCCCGGGAGCTGGGCCGCCGCCTCGCCGAGTGCGGGGTCAACCTCAACTGGGCCCCGTCCGCGGACGTCAACTCCAACCCCGACAACCCGGTCATCGGCGTACGGTCCTTCGGCGCCGACACCGGCCTCGCCGCCCGGCACACCGCCGCGTACGTCGAGGGCCTCCAGGCCGCCGGCGTCGCCGCCTGCACCAAGCACTTCCCGGGCCACGGCGACACCAACGTCGACTCGCACCACGCGCTGCCGCGCATCGACGCGGACCTGGAGACGCTGGCGGTCCGCGAACTGGTCCCGTTCAGGGCCGCCATCGAGGCCGGCACCAAGGCCGTGATGAGCGCGCACATCCTGGTGCCCGCCCTCGACCCCACCCGGCCGGCCACCCTCAGCCCGCAGATCCTGACCGGACTGCTGCGCAAGGAGCTCGGCTACGAGGGCCTGATCGTCACCGACGGCATGGAGATGAACGCCATCGCCGGGACGTACGGCATCGAGTGCGGCTCGGTCCTCGCCATCGCCGCCGGCGCCGACGCGATCTGCGTGGGCGGCGGGCTCGCCGACGAGGCCACCGTGATCCGGCTCCGCGACGCCTTGGTCGCCGCCGTACGCGAGGGCACGCTCCCCGAGGAGCGGCTCGCCGACGCGGCCGCCCGGGTCCGGGAGCTCGCCGAGTGGACCCGCTCGGCCCGCCCCGCCTCCGCCGTGCCGGGCGCGCCGGAGGGGGGCGCGCCCGGCATCGGCCTGGAGGCGGCCCGCCGTGCGCTGGTCGTCTCCGGCAGCCGGACGCCGGTCTCCGCGCCGTACGTCGCCACCCTCGCCCCCGTCGCCAACATCGCGGTGGGCGACGAGACCCCGTGGGGCGTGGCCGCCGAGCTGGCCGCGCTGGTGCCGGGGACCGGGTCGGGCGTGTACGCGCAGGGCGCCGCGGCCGGGGACGTCCTGGCGGCGGCGGGCGACCGCACGGTGGTCGCCGTGGTCCGCGACGCGCACCGGCACCCGTGGATGGCCGAGGTCCTCGACGCGCTGGTCGCGGCCCGCCCCGACACGGTCGTGGTCGAGATGGGGCTGCCGCGCGCCGAGCCGCGCGGCGCCCTGTACATCGCCACGCACGGTGCCGCGCGGGTGTGCGGGCGCGCGGCGGCGGAGGTCATCGCGCGCGGGTAGCCGGAGCGCCGCCCGCCCGGCCCGCCCCGCCCGCCCGGTCGTTCACCCGTCCGCCGGTGCGTGGGGCGCCGGCGGGCGGGCGGCGCCGGAACGGACGGAAGGCCGGGCCCTGTGGAGGGGGCCCGGCCTTGCCGTCCGTGCGGTCGTCCTGCGGCCTACAGGCCCTGCCAGGAGGGCTTGTTGGCGTAGGTGTGGCGGAAGTAGTCCGCCAGCTTCAGCTTGGCGGCGGCGGCCTCGTCCACGACGACGGTCGCGTGCCGGTGCAGCTGCAGCGCGGAGGCCGGGACCAGGGCGGACAGCGGGCCCTCGACGGTCTGTGCGACGGCCTCGGCCTTGCCCTCGCCGGTGGCCAGCAGGACCAGGTGGCGGGCGTCGAGGATGGTGCCGATGCCCTGAGTGATGACGTGGTGCGGTACCTGCTCCAGGTCGTCGTCGAAGAAGCGCGCGTTGTCGACGCGGGTCTGCTCCGTCAGCGTCTTGATGCGGGTGCGGGAGGAGAGCGAGGAGCACGGCTCGTTGAAGCCGATGTGCCCGTCGGTGCCTATGCCCAGCAGCTGGAGGTCGACGCCGCCCGCCCCGGCGAGCGCGCGGTCGTACTCCTCGCAGGCGGCCACGAGGTCCTCGGAGGAGCCGTCGGGGCCCATGAAGGAGGCCTCGGACAGGCCGAGGGGCTCGACGACCTCGCGGAGCACGGTGGCCCGGTAGGACTCGGGGTGTCCGGCCGGCAGGCCGACGTACTCGTCGAGCTGGCAGACGCGGGCCCGGGCGGCGTCGACCTCGCCGGCCTTCACCTTGGCCGTGAGGGCCTCGTAGACGGGCAGCGGGGTAGAGCCCGTCGCCACGCCGAGCAGGGCGTCGGGCTTGCGGCGCAGCAGCGCGGCGATGGCCTCCGCGATGAGCTCTCCGCCTGCCTTGGCGTCCGGGACGATGACAACTTCCACGCGGGGCCTGCCGATCTCGAGTACGGTATGTGGTATAGACCAATCTAGCAGAGCCGGGCCGCTCCGGCCGCGGATTCCGCCCCGAATCCATGGTGGTCCCGAGCCCCGCCCCCGGCCTCCCGGCGGCCCCGCTCCCGGCCCCTCGGCGACCCCCTCAGAGCAGGGCCAGTCGGAGGCCTCCCGTCGCGTCCAGGTGCTGGCCCGTCACCCAGCGGGAGTCCGGCGAGGCCAGGAAGGCCACCACGTCCGCGACCTCCTCCGCGGTGCCCAGCCGGTTGAAGACCGACCGGGAGGAGGCGTGCGCCCGCGCCGCGGGGTCCGCCAGCCAGCCCGCGTTCAGGTCGGTGTCCGTGATGCCCGGGCCCACCGAGTTCACGGTGATCGCGCGCGGGGCCAGCTCGGCGGCGAGGGACCGGGTCAGCGCGTTGACCGCGCCCTTCGCCGCGATCGTGGCCAGGATCGCCGGCAGGGCGATGTCCGGGGTGCCGGTCACGTTGACGATCCGGCCGCCGTCCCGCAGCCGGGCCAGCCCGTGCCGGATCACGAAGAACGGCGCCTTCGCGTTGAGTGCCTGCACCCGGTCGTAGGTCTCCTCGTCCGTCTCCGCGATGCCCGCGAAGGCCGGGGCGCCGGCGTTGTTGACCAGGATGTCGACCTTCTCCGTGTGCAGCGGGTGGGCCTCGTACGCCGCCCAGAGCGCCTCGGCGTCGCCGGGCACCCCGAGCTCCGCGCGGATCGCGAAGGCCCGCCCGCCGGTCGCGGTGATCGCCGCGACCGTCTCCCCGGCCGCCGCCTCGTTGTGCCCGTAGTGCACCGCGACCAGCGCCCCGTCCTGCGCGAGCCGCTGCGCGATCGCCCGTCCGATGCCCCGGCTGCCGCCCGTGACCAGTGCCGTCTTCCCCTTGAGCACGCCCATGACGCGCCCCCCTTCCGATTCCATAGTGGTCGCTACAGAAAGGGACCGTATCAGATTCCATAGCGACCGCTATAGAATCTGGGCATGGTGACCGGACAGCGCGGCAGGCCCCGCTCCTTCGACCGCGATGCCGCCCTCGACAAGGCGATGCTCGCCTTCTGGGAGAACGGGTACGAGGCGACGTCGATCTCCGACCTGACCGCCTCGCTCGGGATCAGCGCGCCCAGCCTGTACGCGGCCTTCGGCGACAAGCGCAAGCTCTTCGACGAGGTCGTGGTCGTCTACGGCGGCCGGTACGGGGACTTCGCGAGCGTCGCCCTGGCCGAGGAGCCCACGGCCCGGGCCGCGATGGAGCGCATCCTGCGCGAGGCCGCCGAGGTGTACACCGACCCGTCGCACCCGCCGGGCTGCATGGTGATCAGCGCGGCCGTCAACACCACCTCGCAGGAGGTGGCGGACGCCCTGCGCGAGCGGCGCGCGGCCAATGTGGCGCTGTTCGAGGGCCGGATCCGGGCGGACGTCGCTGCCGGCGTGCTGCCCGCGGACACGGACGCGCGGGCGCTCGCCCGGTACGTGGTGTCGGTGCTCCAGGGGATGTCGCAGCAGTCGCGTGACGGGGCGACCCGTCAGGAGCTGGAGGCGGTCGCGGAACTCGCGGTGCGCGCCTGGCCGCAGTGATGGCTTCCTCTGGGCCACGGTGCCGGGGCGGGACCCTCAACCCGCCCGGCACCGTAGCCCGGAGTACTTACGGCCGGCGGGTGTGCGGTTCCCGGCGGCCGGTTGGGAGGTTGCCTGCGCGGTCAGGGCAGAGCGCGTGGCCCACCTCGATCCGTCCTCCTGTGCGGGGAGGGCGGAAGCTTACGTCAATTGTGGACTAGACCATTCTGTTCTGTCCATCCAATGTCGGGCACCGGAAACCCGTGACTTCCTCCAACAGTACGCGGAGTGGGCCCTTCCTGGATACTCCCGAGTAGTCGCCGTGGGGAAAGTCATGGCCCGAGCCCGAGGTACGCTCGCCACGTGCCCTCCATGAACGACCTCGTACGCCAGCACACCGCTCTCGGTGAAACCGACCTGGAGTGGCTCCACCTGCTGGTCTCGGAGTGGCAGCTGCTCGCCGACCTGTCCTTCGCCGACCTGGTGCTGTGGGTTCCCACCCTCGACGGCACCCGGTACGTCTCGGTCGCACAGATGCGCCCCAACACCGGCCCCACCTCCTACCAGGACGACATGGTGGGCCACCTGGTGCCGCGCGGCCGGCGCCCGCTGCTCGACGCCGCCCTCGACGAGGGGCGGATCGTGCGCGAGGGCGACCCGGAGTGGCGCGAGGAGGTGCCCGTCCGCGTCGAGTCCATCCCGGTGCGACGCGAGGGCAGGGTCCTCGGCGTGATCGCGCGGAACACCAACCTGCTCACGGTGCGTACACCCAGCCGGCTGGAGCTCACCTACCTCCAGTCCGCCTCCGACCTGGCGCAGATGATCGCGGCCGGGGCCTTCCCGTTCCCCGGGCAGCAGGTCGACATGGACGCCTCCCCGCGCGTCGGGGACGGTCTGATGCGGCTGGACGCCGACGGGGTCGTCACCTACGCCTCCCCCAACGCCCTGTCCGCGTACCACCGGCTCGGCCTCGCCTCCGACCTCGTCGGGCAGCACCTGGGCACCATCACCGCCGAACTCGCCCCGTCCCGCGGCCCGGTGGACGAGGCGCTCGTCAAGCTCGCCAGCGGTTGGGCCCCGCGCGAGACCGAGATCGAGGGCAACGGCGGGGTCATCCAGCTGCGGGCCATCCCGCTCAAGCCCAAGGGCACCCGGATCGGCTCCCTCGTCCTGTGCCGCGACGTCACCGAGTTGCGACGTCGCGAACGCGAACTGATCACCAAGGACGCGACCATCCGGGAGATCCACCACCGGGTGAAGAACAACCTCCAGACCGTGGCCGCACTGCTGCGGCTCCAAGCCCGCCGGATGGATTCGGAGTCGGGCCGCGAGGCGCTCAACGAGGCCGTGCGCCGCGTCGGTTCGATCGCGATCGTGCACGAGACCCTCTCCCAGAACCTCGACGAGCGGGTGGAGTTCGACGAGATCGCCGACCGCGTGATCGCGATGGTCGCCGAAATCTCGCCGGGCAAGGTGGACTGCCGGCGCACCGGCCGGTTCGGGATCCTGGACGCGGAGGTGGCCACCCCGCTGTCGATGGTGCTGACCGAGATCCTCCAGAACGCCCTGGAGCACGCCTTCACCCAGGGGGAGGGCGGCACGGTGGAGGTCACCGCGGCCCGCAGCGGCTCCGGCCGGACCGACGGCCGGCTGCTGATCACGATCCTCGACGACGGCTCCGGCCTGCCCGAGGGCTTCGACCCGCAGAAGGCCGGCAACCTCGGGCTCCAGATCGTCCGCACCCTCGTGGAGGGCGAGCTCGGCGGCACGTTCGACATGGTGCGGGCGGAGCCGCGCGGCACCAAGGTCGTCCTCGACGTCCCCGTCAGCCCGCAGAAGTAGCACGAGGGCCCGTCACGGAGAGTGACGGGCCGGGTGGCGGTGCCGGGGCGCCCCGGATGCCGGGCGGGCGCGACCCGGTCAGCGCCCCGGACAGCACTGAGCCCCGGAGGGAACTTCCAGCGGTGGCTGGGGGCGTTCCCGTCCGGGGCTCGAGAGCACGTTGCTGAGCGCTACCAGGTGTTGCTACGCGCTGCGGCTCGAGGCTCGAAAGTCGATGTCAGGCGCTGGCGTTGCGCGCCCGGTTGCGAGCGGCGCGGCGCTTCATGGCGCGGCGCTCGTCCTCGCTGAGACCGCCCCAGACGCCGGAGTCCTGGCCGGACTCGAGCGCCCACTGCAGGCACTGCTCCATGACGGGGCAACGGCGGCAGACGGCCTTGGCTTCCTCGATCTGCAGCAGCGCAGGACCGGTGTTGCCGATGGGGAAGAAGAGTTCCGGGTCTTCCTCGCGGCAAACGGCGTTGTGACGCCAGTCCATGGCTGCTCCATCTCCTTGTATTGCGGGCAGGTTGCTTGTGAATGTGAACGCTTTCACGAATCCCCCCGTGAGGGAAGGGCGGCCGCCCAGGGATGGCGGGAGGTCCGTCTGGAGACTCGTGGTGGGGTTCTGGCGGTCTTCTTGGGAGCCGGTCCTGCGGGCTGTCCCGATCGCCATGAAGAGATTCGCAAACCTCGGACGGGGATACAACCCCTTCCGGAAAGTTTTTTTTGATTCGTCGGTGTCTACTAGGTCACAGCCCTACATCCTTAGGGTGGACTGGCGCGTAAACGTTCGACTGAAAGGACTTTGGGGCCTTCTACTCACACAATCACACGCAGTGCACGGCGAACGCCTGTGAACTGAACGCTGGTCCGCAATCCGAGATGGTCTCCGTCCATCTGGAACGGGAGCGGCACCTTCGAATGCAAGGTGAAGTCGGTCAGATCGTGCAGAGACACGGCATGCTTGCCGTGCGGGCCGCGCTCAGGAGTCGAGGTCAGGAGCTGTGTGGCGTAGCGCGCGACCGCCGGAGTTGACAAACGGCTGAGCGCCAACACGTCAAGTGCGGTGTCGAACGAGGCCTCCGGAGACGCGTACAGGGGCCGATTGCCCAGGTAGGTCCACGGCGAGGTGTTGCAGACTATGGACAGCACCAGGTCCGTCACCGGATCCGCGCCAGGACGCTCCAGCGTCACCGTGCCGCGCCGCCGGTTCGGCTCCTCCCAGAACTGGCGCATCAGCTGCCGCACGTAGAGGGCGTGCGTCGAACGCTTGCCGCGCTCCCGCTGCTGCTCGACCCGCCCCACCACACCCGCGTCGAAACCGAAGCCCGCACAGAAGGTGAACCAGCGGGCCGGGACCGACTCGTCCTCCGAGCCGGGGACGCCCGCCGCCAGACCCAGGCCCACGGTGCGCTCGCGGTGCTCGCGCAGCGCGTCCAGCAGGGCGCCCGTCGCCTCCACCGCATCGTTGGGCAGGCCGAGCGCACGGGCGAACACGTTCGTCGAACCGCCCGGCACCACCGCCAGCCGCGGCAGCCGCTCCGGATCGGGGCCGTCGTGCAGCAGCCCGTTGACCACCTCGTTGACGGTGCCGTCGCCGCCCAGCGCCACCACGAGGTCGAGGCCGCTCTCGGCCGCCCGTCGGCCCAGGTCCCGCGCGTGCCCCCGGTACTCGGTGGTCACCGCCTCCAGCTTCATCTCGCTGGCCAGGGCGTGGATCAGGACGTCGCGCGTGCGCGCACTGGTGGTCGTCGCTGCTGGGTTGGCCACGAGGAGTGCACGCATGACCGCCAGCCTACCGACCCGTTCACACCGGTCCCATACTGCCCGCCCACTGCCCGCCCGCCCCGCCCGGCCGTCGGCCCCGGCCCCGCCGCCGGACCGGCCGCGCGGCTACCCTGCAGGGGTGAGTACGAAGCCCACCCCCGCCCCGGACAAGCCGACCGCCCCGCTGCCCGGCCGGCTCACCGCCGCCGCCGCGCTCACCGCCCTCCAAGGCCTGGCGCTCGCCGGCCTGGGCATCTCCATGCTGATCGTCGGGATCGCCGGCGACCCCGACTCCCCGCAGCAGGCCGAGACGGGCGGGCTGACGCTGCTCGCGCTCGCCGCCCTGCCCCTGATCGCCGCCCGCGGGCTGCGCCTGGCCCGGCGCTGGAGCCGCGGGCCCGCGCTGATCACGCAGCTGATGGCGCTGCCGGTGGCCTGGACCCTGTACTCCACGGGCGGCGCGATGATCGCCGCCGCCGTGGCGCTGGCCGCGACCGCCGTCGCGGTGGTGGCCCTGCTGGTGAACCCGACGGCAACCGAAGCCCTGAGAATCGGAAAGACGGCCTCCTAGGGACTCGACCGCCTCCGGGGCGCAGCGGGCCCGCACCCCGTCGGGTCGATCGCCGGGCGGGGCGGCGGTCGACCGTCAGCGGGGGCGGCTACTCCTCCACCAAGAGCTTTTCGCGGAGCTGGGCCAGGGTGCGGGCCAGCAGTCGGGAGACGTGCATCTGGGAGATGCCGACCTCCTGCGCGATCTGCGACTGCGTCATGTTGCCGAAGAACCGCAGCAGCAGGATCCGCTTCTCCCGCGGGGGCAGCCCCTCCAGCAGCGGCTTGAGCGACTCGCGGTACTCGACGCCCTCCAGCGCCTCGTCCTCCGCGCCCAGGGTGTCCGCGACCGCCGGCGATTCGTCGTCGGTGTCCGGGACGTCCAGGGAGAGCGTGCTGTAGGCATTGGCCGATTCCAGCCCCTCCAGTACCTCCTCCTCCGAGATCCCCAGCCGCTCGGCCAGCTCGTGGACCGTGGGGGAGCGGCCGTGCTGCTGGGACAGCTCGGCCGTGGCCGTGGTCAGCGAGAGCCGCAGCTCTTGGAGGCGCCGGGGGACCCGTACCGCCCAGCCCTTGTCGCGGAAGTGCCGCTTGATCTCCCCGACCACGGTGGGTGTCGCGTACGTGGAGAACTCGACCCCGCGGTCCGGGTCGAACCGGTCCACCGACTTGATCAGGCCGATCGTCGCGACCTGGGTCAGGTCGTCGAGCGGCTCGCCGCGGTTGCGGAACCGCCGGGCCAGGTGCTCGACCAGCGGCAGGTGCATCCGGACGAGCCGGTTGCGCAGCTCCGCCTTCTCCGGCGAACCGTCGGGCAGCGCCCGCAGCTCGACGAACAGGGCCCGCGCGCCGCTGCGGTCGCGCGGATCCGGCAGCGGCGGCAGCGCCGCGTCCGCATCCAGCTCCAGGCCCTCCGCCGTGTCGGCGGCCGCGGGTGGCTGCGACGCCTGTGGTTCTTTGTGCTGGTTCTCGCTCATGGGGCCCGCCCGTCGCTCCGCCGAGTCCAAAAAGCCGTGTTCCGCATCCGCGTCAGCCGGGTGGGGCCGGGCGTGCTGCTGCTCCGGGATGCCGCCGTCGACCTCGTGCCGTACCCGGGGCCGGTCCCCGCCCCGCACCGGGGTCTGCCCGCCGCTCACGCCGGGCCTGGACCCGCGCCGCGCTGTTTGTAGAGGCTGATGCTCACCGTCTTGTCCTCCTCGACCGTGGACTCGACCTTGCCGGCCAGCGCCGACAGGACGGTCCAGGCGAACGTGTCGCGCTCGGGCGCGCGGCCGTCCGTGGTGGGCGCCGAGACGGTCACCTCCAGCGAGTCGTCGACCAGCCGGAACACGCAGCTGAGGACGGAGCCCGGCACGGCCTGCTGGAGCAGGATCGCGCAGGCCTCGTCCACCGCGATACGGAGATCCTCGATCTCGTCGAGGGTGAAGTCCAAACGTGCCGCGAGACCGGCCGTGGCCGTTCGCAGCACCGACAGGTAGGCACCCGCAGCGGGCAGCCGGACTTCCACGAAGTCCTGGGTCCCGGGCTCGCCTGCGATCTGGGACACCCTCACCTCCAAGGTGGTACGTGCTCTCTTCGCCGGTGACGCTACCGCGATCCGGGCGATCGTGTCGCGGCACCCCTCATGGAGCCCGATCGGGACACCCACGCCTACGGCCGGTGACAGATGGTACGCCTACGGGTACGCACAGTGGCTAGGGGTCTGCGGGCCCAAATCCGGGGAACCGGCGGAGGTTTGACCTACCCCGCCTCAGACGATCGAACCGTCGACAAAACACCACCGCCAGGTCTCGCCCGGCTCGAAGCTGCGCATCACCGGATGGCCGGTGCTCCGGTAGTGCGCGGTCGCGTGCCGGTGCGGGGAGGAGTCGCAGCACGCCACGTACCCGCACCACAGGCACATCCGCAGCTGCACCGGGTGACTGCCGAGCGCCAGACATTCGGGGCAGGTCTGGGCAGTCGGCACGGGCTCGGGGCGCGGCAGTTCGGGAACGTGGGTGCACTCGCTCATGATGGCCAGCGTACTGACGTGCGGGCGCCGCGGGACGAAGTCCGATCAGCCACGACGAGCGAGGGTGGGTTGCCGATGGAGGTTTTGCCGCTGGTGGCACTGGTCGCGGTCAGCGCCGCCGTCGCGGGCATCGCACGCCGGACGCCGGTGCCCGCACCGCTGCTGCTGGTCGCGGGCGGGCTCGTGGCCTCGTACGTGCCCGGGGTGCCGGCGTACGTCCTCGACCCGCACATCGTGCTGCCGCTGCTGCTCCCGCCGCTGCTGCACACGGCCGCGGTGGACAGCTCGTACCTGGACCTGCGGGCGAACGCCCGGCCGATCGCGCTGCTGTCCGTCGGGTACGTGCTCTTCGCGACGCTCGTGGTCGGGTACGCCGTGTACCTGGCGGTGCCGGGGCTGTCGCTGCCGGTGGCGCTGGTGCTGGGCGCGGTGGTCGCCCCGCCCGACGCGGTCGCCGCGACCGCCATCGCCCGGCGCCTCGGGCTGCCGAACCGGATCACGACCATCCTCCAGGGGGAGTCCCTCGTCAACGACGCGACCGCGATCACCGCCTACAAGGTGGCGCTGGCCGCCGCGGTCGGCGCCGGCGCCGGCTGGGCCGGCGGCATCGCGGAGTTCCTGCTGGCGTCGGTCGGCGGGGTCGGCATGGGCCTGGTGCTGATGGTGCCGATCCACCACCTGCGTACCCGGCTGCGGGAGCCGCTGCTGCAGAACACCCTGTCGCTGCTGATCCCGTTCGTGGCGTACGCGGCGGCCGAGCGGGTGCACGCCTCGGGCGTCCTCGCGGTGGTCGTGGTGGCGCTGTACCTCGGGCACCGCAACCATCAGGTCGACTTCGCGACCCGGCTGCAGGAGGAGGCGGTGTGGAAGATGGTCGCCTTCATCCTGGAGTCGGTGGTCTTCGCGCTGATCGGGCTCCAGCTGCCGGTGGTCCTGCAGGGGCTGGGGGAGTACGAGGGCGCCGCGGCCGTCTGGTATGCGGTCCTGGTGTTCCTGGTGGTGGTCGTCTCCCGGTTCGCGTGGGTGTTCCCGGCCACCTTCGTGCCGCGGTGGGTCTCGGAGCGGATCCGGGAGCGGGAGCCGGAGACGACGTGGAAGGCGCCGGTGGTGGTGGGCTGGGCGGGGATGCGGGGCGTGGTCTCGCTGGCCATCGCCTTCTCGGTGCCGATGGACGTGCCGCACCGCGACCTGATCCTCTTCCTCACCTTCACCACGGTGATCGGCACCCTGGTGGTGCAGGGGCTCACCCTGCCGCCGCTGATCCGGCTGCTGCGGCTGCCGGCCCCGGACGCCACCGCGCAGACCCTCGCCGAGGCGCAGGCCCAGAGCGAGGCCTCGCGGGCGGCGGAGGAGCGGCTCGCGGAACTGCTGGCCGAGCCCGAGAACGCCCTGCCGCCGCCGCTGGCGGAGCGGCTGCGCACGGTGCTGGAGCGGCGGCGCAACGCGGTGTGGGAGCGGCTGGGCGAGGTCAACCCGCTCACCGGGGAGTCCGCGGACGACGTCTACCGGCGGCTGGCGCGGGAGATGATCGAGGCCGAGCGCGAGGTGTTCGTGGCCCTGCGCGACCGGCGGCGGATCGACGACGAGATGCTGCGCGCGCTGCTGCGCCGGCTGGACCTGGAGGAGGCGGCGGCGTACCGCGAGGAGGCCCCTTAGGAGAGGGGGAGGCCCCTTAGGAGAGGGGGGAGACGGGCCCGGGATCCGCGGGCCGGCCGGTGACGACGGCCGTGACCGAGCTCCCCGCGGGGAAGGCCCCGGCCGCCGCCAGCTCGGCCAGCGCCCACAGCAGCTTGGCCACGTAGATCCGCTCGACGGGGAGGCCGTGGCGGTCCTCGAAGTCCGCGGCGAAGGCCTCCAGGGAGGGCGGGACGCGGGCGTAGCCGCCGTGGTCGAAGCCTTCGGCCAGGCTCCAGCGGCCGGCCGGCCCGCCGAAGGCCTGCTGCTGGAGGGAACGTATCTCCGCAGCCAGGAAGCCGCCCGCCAGGACGGGCACCCCGAGGGCCCGCTGCCCGGGGGCCAGGCCCGCCGCCAGACCGGCCAGGGTCCCGCCGGTGCCGCAGGCCACCGCGACCACGTCGGACACGCCGTGCAGTTCGCGGCCCAGCTCGGCGCACCCGTGCAGGGCGAGCGCATTGCTGCCGCCCTCGGGGACGGGGTACGCCCCGGCCGCCCCGGCCCCGGCGATCAGCTGCCGCGCCACCTCGGCCTCGCCCTTGCGCCGGTACGCGGACCGGGTCACGAAGTGCAGCCGCATCCCGTCGGCGGCACACCGGGCGAGGGACTCGTTGAGCGGCCGCCCGGCCAGCTCGTCGCCGCGCACGATGCCGGTGGTCGCGAGCCCGAGCAGCCGCCCGGCCGCGGCGGTAGCCCGCAGGTGGTTGGAGTAGGCCCCGCCGAAGGTCACCAGCCCCCGGCACCCGCCGGCGAGGGCGGCCCGGAGGTTGGGCGCGAGCTTGCGCCACTTGTTGCCGGGCAGCTCCGGATGGACGAGGTCGTCCCGCTTGAGCAGCAGCCGCACGCCGTGCCGCTCGAACCGCTCGTCACGGACCTCCTGCAACGGGGACGGCGGGCGGGGCCGCAGGAGGGCGTCGGGGTTCGCGGTCCGGTTCACCCGTCCATTGTGCGGTGGCCCGTCCGAGCCGGCGCACCCTCGCGGGGGCGGGCGGCGGGGCTCGGCGGCGGCGGGGTGGGCGGCCCCGGGGGGCCGCCCGGCGGGGTCTACTCCAGGCGTTCCGCCACGCGGTCGCGGAACGAGTCCATCGTGAAGCCCTTCGGGTCGATCTTGCCGGGGCGCCACTCCAGGTGGCCGATGACCGAGCGCTCGGTCCAGTCGTGCACCCGGCACACCGCGGCCGCCGCGCGGGCCATCGCGTCGAGCTGGACCGCCGGCCAGGGGTCCTCGCCGTCGCCGAGGTTCTCGCACTCGAAGCCGTAGAAGTGGCGGTTGCCGTCGGTGTTGGCCTGGTTGTCGGGCGGCAGCCGGTTCTCGGCGATGACGGCCGCCAGGACGTCGGCGTCGCCCGCGCCCGCGTGGTTGGCCCGGCCGTAGCCGACGAGGTGGACCCGGCCGTCCTTGGTGATGACGCCCTGGCAGAGGGGACCGGGCAGGTCCTCGTCGCCGGTCCGGCAGAGCTCGACGGTGTTCGCCGTGCCGCGGGTGACGGTGTGGTGGATCATCACCCCGTGCACCGGGCCCCAGGGGCCCTTGTGGTTGCGGTTGTGGGTGCGCCAGGCGCCGACCTCGACGACGGTCAGGCCCTCGTTGCGCAGTGCGTTGATGAACTGGTCCGCTGACATGGGTGCGGCCATGGCCGCCTCCTTTGCGGGTGCGTGGCGGTCACCTTGCGTGGCCTCCTCGTTGCACCCGGTGTAATGGAGGAGCTCCTTCCGCGGCTAGGGCCTTCGCACAGCGAGCGAGCCGATCCGGACACTCGTCCCGACCGGCCCGCCCGCCACGGCCGTTACTCCGAGGCCAGCCACAGGTCCGGGCCGAACACCTCGTAGTGGATGTCCGAGGCCGGCACGCCCTTGGCGAGCAGCTGCGCGCGCACCACCCGCATGAAGGGCAGCGGCCCGCACAGGTAGGCCTGGGTGCCCGGGGCGACCGGTACGCCGGCCAGGTCCATGCGGCCCTCGCCGTCGCCGGGTCCGGCGTCGGCCTCGTACCAGAACCGGGCGGTGCCGTCGGACAGCTTGAGCGCCAGCGCCCGGTGGTCGGCGCCCAGCGCGTGGTCGGCGGGGGAGCGGTCGGCGTGCAGGACGGTGACCGGTGCGGTGTGCCCGGATTCCGCCAGGTGCTCCAGCATCGACAGCATCGGGGTGCAGCCGATGCCGGCGGAGGCGAGCAGCACCGGGGCCCCGGCGTCCCGCAGGACCAGGTCGCCGTACGGGGCCGACACGCCGAGGGTGTCGCCGACCTCCACCCGGGCGTGCAGGTGGTTCGAGACCTCGCCGTCGGGGCCGAGGGCGGAGGGGCCGTGGATCCGCTTGACGGTGATCGTGTGCACCGGCGAGGCGGGCGCGCCGGTCAGGCTGTACTGGCGGATCTGGCGGGCGCCGTCGGGGAGTTCGACCCGGACCGAGACGTACTGGCCGGGCTTGAAGCCGGGTGCCGGGCCGCCGTCCGCGGGCGCCAGGTGGAAGGTGGTGCAGTCGGCTGTCTCCGCGACGCGGTCGGTGACCGTCCACGGGCGCCAGACCCCGCCGGCGAGTACCTGCTGCTCGGCGTAGAGCCGCTCCTCGATGGCGATGAGCGCGTTGGCCATGAGCCAGTAGACCTCGTCCCAGGCCTCGGCGACCTCGGGGGTGACGGCCTCGCCGAGGACGTCGACGATCGCCTCGAAGAGGTACCGGTGGACGATCGGGTACTGCTCGCGGGTGACGCCCAGGGAGGCGTGCTTGTGCGCGATGCGGTTCAGCATGACGTCGGGGCGGGTCTCGGGCCGGGCGACGAGGTGGGTCGCGAAGGCGGCGATGGAGCCGGCGAGGGCCTGCTTCTGGAGGCCGGCGTGCTGGTTGCCGCGGTTGAACAGGTCCCGGAGCAGCTCGGGGTGGGCCGCGAAGAGCTTCGTGTAGAAGAGCTCCGTGATGTCGCCGATGGCGGCGCCCACGGCGGGCAGGGTGGCGCGTACGGTCTCCGCCGACTTCGCGGTAAGCATCAGATGGTCCTCGCCTCGGTGCGGGTGGTCGGTTTAATTGGTATATGAGATGCAAGTTTTTGTGTACGGGTGTGGGGTACATCCGTTCGGGCCGTCGCCCGGCATCACCGTAGGCCCCCGCCCGGCCGGTCCGAACCGGCCATCCGGCCCCGCGCTCAGGGACTTTCGGCCCGCCCCGCCGCCCCGCTGCCCGAAATGCCCAGCAGGAGGGGTCCGGTGGGTGCCGCGACCAGGTCGTTCACCGTCAGCGGGTCCAGTGTCGCGAAGAACGCCTCCTGCGCCCGGCGCAGTGCGCCGCGCAGGATGCAGGCGCCGCGCAGCGGGCAGGGCGTGGCGCCCTCGCACTCCACGACGTCGCCGGCGCCCTCCAGTTCGCGGACCACCCCGCCCACCGAGGCAGCCCGTCCGGCCGCGGTCAGCGCGAGCCCGCCGCCGCGGCCGCGCCGCGCCTCGACCAGGCCGAGGTGCTGGAGCCGGGCGACGACCTTGGCCGTGTGCGTGTACGGGACCTCCATCGACGCCGCCACGTCGCGCGTGGTGGGGAGGTCCTCCTCCGCGACGGCCAGGCGCATCAGGGTGCGCAGGGCCAGGTCGGTGAATCGGGTCAGCCGCATGGCGCCACCCTAGAAAACTTGCATATTGGATTCAAGTTAAGGTCGGCGCGGACCGGGGGCGGGACCGGTGGCCGGAAAGCGGCTGCGCCGGGAGGGGTCCGTGGGAAGAGGGGCAACTCCAGAGGGTGCCCAGCGCTCCGACGGCGTAGTCCACCCGTTTGTGTAATGGTCCCATCGCGCACCGCGCTGAAAGGCTTCTCCTGCAGATCCGTGGAGTGATCGAAAGGGATGTACATGTCGGTCCAGGCAGGTTCCGAATCCGAGGCCCGGACTCCCCGGCAGAGTCTCGCGACCTCGGCCGCACGGAACTTGGCAACCACGGCCAAGTCCGCACCGCAGATGCAGGAGATCACCTCCCGCTGGCTCCTGAAGACGCTCCCGTGGGTGCCCGTCCAGGGCGGTACGTACCGGGTGAACCGCCGGCTCGGCTACTCCGTCGGCGACGGCCGCGTGGAGTTCGCCAAGACCGGGGCGCAGGTCCGGGTCATCCCCGCCGAGCTCGGCGAGCTCCCGCTGCTGCGCACCTACGAGGACCCGGACGTGCTCGCCGAGCTCGCCCGGCGGTGCCGCCAGATCGACTTCGAGGCCGGCCAGGAGCTGACCTCCTTCGGCAGCCCCTCCGACCGGGTGTTCCTCCTCGCGCACGGCCGCATCGACCAGATCGGCCCCGGCCCCTACGGCGAGGACGCCGTCCTGCGGACCGTCGCCGGCGGCGCCTACTTCGGCGAGGACTCCCTCGTCGACGACGACGCCGTCTGGGAGTACACCGCGCGCGCCGCGACCCCCGGCACCGCCCTCGTCCTGTCCCGCCGGGACTTCCGGCTGCTCGCGGACCGCGCCGACTCGCTGCGCCGGCACGTGGAGTCCGTACGGGCCGAGCCCGAGCGGCGCACCAACGCGTACGGCGAGGCCGCCATCGACCTCTCCGCCGGCCACCGCGGCGAGCCCGCCCTCCCCGGCACCTTCGTCGACTACGAGGCCCGGCCCCGCGAGTACGAACTCTCCATCGCGCAGACGGTCCTGCGCGTGCACACCCGCGTCGCCGACCTCTACAGCCAGCCGATGAACCAGACCGAGCAGCAGCTGCGGCTCACCGTCGAGGCGCTGCGCGAGCGCCAAGAGCACGAGATGGTCAACAACCCGGAGTTCGGCCTCCTCCACAACGCCGACTACGACCAGCGCATCCAACCGCACGACGGCGCGCCCACCCCGGACGACATGGACCGGCTGCTCGGCATGCGGCGCGGCTCCAAGCTCTTCCTCGCCCACCCCGAGGCCATCGCCGCCTTCGGCCGCGAGTGCAACAAGCGCGGCCTCTACCCGGATACGGTCGACGTCGAGGGGACCCGGATCACCACCTGGCGCGGCGTGCCGGTCTTCCCGTGCGACAAGATCCCGATCAGCGGCGCCCGGACGACGTCCATCCTCTGCATGCGCACCGGCGAGGACGAGTCCGGTGTGATCGGCCTGCACCAGCCCGGCATCCCGGACGAGATCGAGCCGAGCATGTCGGTGCGGTTCATGGGCATCAGCGAGCAGGCGATCACCTCCTACCTCGTCACGGCGTACTTCTCCGCAGCGGTACTGGTGCCCGACGCGCTCGGCATCCTGGAGAACGTCGAGATCGCCCGCCGGCACTGAGCGGCCGGGGCCGGAGAGCACCAGGGGATCGGGGGCAGCCATGGGCACCACTGAGGCGATCACGACCAGCGAGGGGCAGGAGGCCGCAGCCCTGCTGGAACGGGCACGAGAGGCGGTCGATCCGGAACTGCGCCGGGCGCTGGAGGGCCTGCCCGGCCCCATGCGCCGCGTGGCCATGTACCACTTCGGCTGGGAGCACGCGGACGGCACCCCGGCCGCGGGCAGCGCGGGCAAGGCCATCCGGCCCGCCCTGGTGCTCGCCGCCGCCCGGGCCCTGGGGGGCGAGGGGGACGGCCCGGCCGGCGGCGTGCCCGCCGGTGCGGTGCGGGCGGCGGCGGCCGTGGAACTGGCGCACAACTTCACGCTGCTGCACGACGACGTCATCGACGAGGACGTGACGCGGCGCGGGCGGGCCACGGCCTGGACCGTGTTCGGACTGCCGGACGCGGTCATCACCGGCGACGCGATGGCCGCGCTCGCACTGCGGCTGCTGGCGCAGGACCCGCACCCCGCCTCGGCGACCGCCTCCGCGCGGCTCACGTCCTGCCTGATCGAGCTGTGCGCGGGCCAGCAGGCCGACTGCGCCTTCGAGCAGCGGCCGCAGGTCTCCCTCGACGAGTGCCTGGCCATGGCCACGGCCAAGACGGGGGCACTGCTGGGCTGCGCCTGCGCGCTCGGCGCGCTGTACGCCGGCGCCGGGCCGGACGAGGTCGACGCGCTGGACGCCTTCGGCCGGGAGGCCGGCCTGGCCTTCCAGCTGATCGACGACCTGCTCGGCATCTGGGGGGACCCCGGCCACACGGGCAAGCCCGCCGGGGCCGACCTGATCGCCCGCAAGAAGTCCCTCCCGGTCGTGGCCGCCCTCGGCTCGGGCACCGCAGCGGGCGAGGAACTGGCCGCCCTGTACGCGGGCCCCATGGCCGGGGACGACGTCCGCCGTGCCGCGGACGCCGTGGAGCGGGCCGGCGGGCGGGACTGGGCGCAGGCCCACGCCGCGGACCGGATGGGCCGGGCCGTCCAGCAGCTGTCGCGGGCGGTCCCGGACCTCGGGGCCGCGGGCGGGCTGCTGGCGCTGGCGGAGTTCGTCACGCGCCGCACCCGGTAAACCCGCCGCACCCGGTGAACCCGCCGGGCGCGTAACCCGTAGCCCGTAGCGCGTAGCGCGGAACGAGCGGTACGCAAGCCCTGTTCCGGCACCGCATGGTGCCGGAACAGGGCTTTCTGCCGTCGTCGGCCCAACTCTAGGATCGCTTGCGGTTGTTGACGCGTGAGCGAAGGGTGTGACCAGTGGTGCTGGAGATACGCCGGGCGGACCAGTCGGACCGGGACGCGGTGGCGCGGCTGCTCGACGAGGCGTTCCGCGAGGACCCGGTGAGCAGCTGGGTCTTCCCGGATCCGGAGCACCGGGCCGCCGTGCACGGCGCCTTCCTCGGGGTCTTCGTCGACGTGGCGCTGGAGGAGGGCCGGATCGACTACGCCGCGGACGGCTCGGCGGCGGCCCTGTGGCTGCGGGTCCCGGCGGGCGAGCCGGAAGGCGGGGCCGCCGAGGACGAGGTCCCGGCCCGCATGCGCGCGGCGGCCGACCCGGACAACGAGCGGTGCGAGCTGGTCGGCCGGCTCACGGGGGCGGTGCACCCGACGGCCGAGGAGCACGAGTACCTGCTGATGATCGCGGTCGCCCCGGGGCGGCAGGGCCGGGGGCTGGGGACCGGGCTGATGCGGCCGGTCCTGGACCGCTGCGACCGGGAGGGCGTCCCGGCGTACCTGGAGGCGAGCAGCGAGCGCAGCATGCGGCTGTACGAGCGGCTGGGCTGGGAGTTCACGGGCGAGGCGGTGCGGCTGCCGGACGGGCCGCCGATGTGGCCGATGTGGCGCAAGCCGCAGCCGCTTGCCTGAATCACTTCAAGTGGAGTACTTTGTTTGACGTGCCCCGGAGCGGTGGCACCCGCCGACGAAAGAGACCCGCTTGCGCAAGCTCACGTACTTCATCGCCACGTCCGTCGACGGCTTCATCGGAGCCGCGGACGGCGATGCCGACTTCCTCAACCAGTGGCTGGACCCCGAGTACACGGCCGCCCTCGCGGCGGAGTACCCCGAGACCCTGCCCACGCCCGCCCACGCGATGTTCGGCATCCCCGAGGACTTCCGGGCCCGCCACTTCGACACCGTCGTGATGGGCCGCGGCACCTACGAACCGGGGCTCAAAGTCGGGTTCACCAGCCCGTACGCGCACCTCGACCAGTACGTGGTCTCCCGGTCGCTCACCACCGCGCCCGACCCGGCGGTGAAGGTGATCAGCGGCGACATCGTGGCGCGGGTGCGCGAGCTGAAGGAGGAGCCGGGCCTCGGCATCTGGCTCTGCGGCGGCGCCGACCTGGCAGGGCAGCTGGTCGAGGAGATCGACGAGTTCGTCGTCAAGACCTACCCCGTGTTCCTCGGTTCCGGCATGCCGATGTCCCGCGCCGGCTTCGGGCTGCGGGCGCTGGAGCTGACCGGCTTCACGGCCTACGGCGGCGGCCAGACGATCGCCACGTACGCGCGCAAGCGCTGAACCCGCGGACCGGCGGGCCCGCGAGCCCGCCGAACGCACGGAACCGGCCTACCGTGGAGGTATGGCCGGTGAACAGCGACACTCCGAGCGCCACCCGCCGCCGCACACGCCCGCGGTGGTCGCCCCGCACGCCGGGCACGAGCAGCGCACGTGCCCGGCCTGCGGGCGCCCCGTCGAGACGCTCGTCCGGCGGCGCAAAGCGCTCGGGATCTTCATCCCGGAATGGGTGCCGGGCCCTTGCCGGAACCCGGACTGCCCGGAGTACGCGCCCGAGGCCGGCAGTCTGACCTAGCCCCGGGCCGGTGCAGGGTGCCGCCGTCCCGGAAATCCCGGAAGGCCCCGGAAGGACCCGGGTGGCGGCCCCCGCTTCGTGCTGCCGGGTGTCAGCCCTTCGTGCCCAGGCCCGAGGCGGCGAACCCGTTGGCCCACAGCTGGTTCACCCGGGCCCGCTCGGTGCTGTTCGGGTAGGCGTTCGTGCACGAGGTGCCCGGCCCGCCGCCCGACATCAGCTCGGAGCAGGGGCCCGAGTAGTGGTCCGGCAGGCCCAGCACGTGGCCGGTCTCGTGCGAGGTCACGCGGGTGGAGTTGTAGATCTGGTTCTGCCGGTAGTCGAGGAAGATGTAGCCGCGGCCGTGGCCGTCCGTGCTGGCGTACGAGCCGCGCGGGTCGTTGCCCTCGCGGTACGAGAAGCTCCCGCCGGAGGAGACCTCCTGCAGCTTCACGTTCGTCACCGAGCTGTTCCATATCTGCGTGGAGCGGGCGATCTGCGTTCGGAAGCTCGGTGCGTTGCGGGTGTTGTACGTGACGGTCACGACCAGGGCGCCCGGGTTCGCGGCGCGCTGCTCGGCCACCGAGCGCTGCACGGCGTCGAAGAACGCCTTGTTGGCGGCCTGGTTCTCCTGCGAACGCTCGTACGCGGCGTAGGTCTCGGCGCTGCCGGCGGCCGGGGCGGAGGCGGCGCCGGCGGTGGGGACGACACCGCCGAGGGCGGCGGCGAGGGCCAGGCCGACGACGGCGGCCGACAGGCTCTTCCGGGGCATGCGGGAGTGGCGCATGTGGGGGGCTCCTACTCAATCCGGTGTGGGGGGTGGGTCGTTCGGTACCGGAGTCTGAGGGAGCCGGAGGGGCCGGCGGATGATGTCAGCCAGCGATAGCACCGCCCTATCGCGAGCCTGTCGACAGGCCAACTCCCTTGAGAATGGCGTGATTCGATGGGGTGTCAGTGGCTGGTGAAGTGCGCAGGGCCCGCCCTACCCTCGGGACATGGAGCTCGAGGTGAGGCACCTGCGCGCGCTGTGCGCCATCGCCGACGCCGGCAGTCTGCACAAGGCGGCGCGGCAGCTCGGCGTGAGCCAGCCCTCCCTGACGACCCAGCTGCGCCGTATCGAACGCGCCCTGGACGGCGAGCTGTTCCTGCGGGAACGGACCGGATGCCGACCCACCCCTTTCGGCCGCACCGTCCTCGGCCGGGCCCGCCCGCTCGTCGACGGCATGGCCGCCCTCGTCGCCGAGGCCCGGGCGACGGCCCGCGGGCCGCGGCTGCGCATCGGCTCGACGGCCAGCCGCGCCCTGCCCGGCTGGCTGCGCCGGCTGCACCGGCGCTGGCCCGACACCGAGACCTCGCTGGTCGTGGACGTGTCCCCGAACGCCCTGCTGCGGATGACGGCCTCGGGTCAGCTGGACGTGGCGTTCGTGCACGAGGTGGAGGGCAGCCCGCTGCGGGTGCCGGCCGGCCTTCAGGTCCGGGTCCTGATGGAGCGGGAGCCGCAGTTCGTGTCGATGTCCCCGGACCACCCGGCGGCCGCCCGGCCGGTGGTCGACCTGCGCGACCTCGCCGAGGACCGGTGGACCGTCGACCCCTCCGTGGACGGCGAATGGGACGGCCTGCGGCGGGCGTTCGCCGAGGCCGGGGTCGACCCGCCCGTCCTGCACGCCGACTACCACACCGCGTCCTCGCTGATCGTCTCCGGCGAGGCCGTGGCCCCCTGCCAGCCCACCTCCGGGCCGCGCACCGACATGGCGATCCGGCCGCTGGCCGGCGACCCCCTGGCCGTGCGGCTGCTGCTGGCGACCCGGCCCGGCGAGCACGCCGAGGCCTACGAGGACCTCCGCGCCGCCTACCGCGAGGCCGCCCTGAGCGCCCCGCCCTACCGGGCCTGGCTGCGCCACCACGCGAGCCCCCTCCTGGCCGCCTCGTAACCCGCCCCCGCTTCGGGCACCCCGGCGCTTCTCGATCACCCCCTGGCACACGCCCGCCGCCGCGGACCGGCGCCGGGCGCTTCGGCATGCCGTGCGTCGTGAGCCGCCGCCGCGGATCGCGAGCGGCGCCGCGGTCTTGACTTCCCCCGACCGCGATATATCGTGTTATCCAGAAGACGCGATATGTTGCGTGCTGTGTCCGTACCGGAGGAGGAGCGACGCCATGGCAGAGCAGAAGACGTGGTCGGTGGGTGAACCGCAGAAGCTCGCCTTCGACGAGCCGGTGACCGAGCTGCGCGTCCGCCTCGTCGGCGGCACGGTCAACGTCGTCGCCGACGAGGGCCCCGCCCGCCTGGAGGCGACCGCGGTCGACGGGCCGCCCCTGTACGTGGTCCAGGAGGGCGGCACGCTCACCGTCTCCTACGAGGACGTCCCCTGGAACGGCTCGCAGGGCTTCAAGGAGTGGCTCGAGTCCAAGCCCTGGAAGGCCTGGACCGGCTCCCACGAGGGCGGACGCAAGGCCTGGGAGCGCAGCGCCACCGTCACCCTCGCCGTCCCCGCCGCCACCCGCGTGCACCTGACCACAGCCGGAGCCGCCTCCGTGGTCTCCGGCATCCGCGGCGGCACCGACGTCCACAGCCTCTCTGGGGACTCCACCCTGGTCGGACTGTCCGGCCGGGTCTCCGCGCACACCGTCTCCGGCGGCGTCGAGGCCCAGTCCGTCACCGGCGAGCTCGGCTTCCGCTCGGTCTCCGGCGGGCTGACCGTGGTCGAGGGCGCGGGCCTGACCGTACGGGCCGACTCGGTCAGCGGCGACATGCTGATCGACCTGGACGCCGACCCGGCGTCGCCCCCCGGCGTGGACATCACCCTGAACTCCGTCTCCGGCCAGCTCGCGATCCGCCTGCCGCACCCCGCCGACGCGCGGGTGGAGGCCAACACCGCCACCGGAGGCGTCTCCAACGCCTTCGAGGACCTGCGGGTCTCCGGCCAGATGAGCGCCAAGCGGATCACCGGAACCCTGGGCGCGGGCACCGGCAGCCTGCGGGCCACCACCGTCTCGGGCTCCATCGCCCTGCTGCGCCGCCCGGCCGCCGACGCCCCGGCCACCCCCCTCGTGCTCGACAAGAAGGTGCTCTGACATGCCGCCCGTCTTCGCCCACGGACGTCTCCGCCTCTACCTCCTCAAGCTCCTGGACGAGGCCCCGCGCCACGGCTACGAGGTGATCCGCCTGCTGGAGGAGCGCTTCCAGGGCCTGTACGCGCCCTCCGCGGGCACGGTGTACCCGCGGCTGGCCAAGCTGGAGGCCGAGGGGCTGGTCACGCACGCCACCGAGGGCGGGCGGAAGGTGTACTCCATCACCGACGCCGGCCGCGCCGAACTGGCCGACCGCGGCGGTGAGCTCGCCGACCTGGAACTGGAGATCCGCGACTCGGTCTCCGAACTGGCCGCCGAGATCCGCGACGACGTACGCGGTGCGGCCGGCGCCCTGCGGCGCGAGATGCAGGCGGCGGCGTCCGCCTCGGCGACCCGCGTGGAGGACGAGTCCTGGGCGGCGGCCAAGGAGGAGCTGCGCCGGGCCAGACAGGAGTGGAAGGAGCAGGCGCGCCGGGCGAAGGACGAGAGCCGCCGGGCCCGCGAAGAGGCCCAGCAGGCCCGCCGCCAGGCCAAGGAGGCGCAGGAGCGGGCCCGAGAGGAGGTCATGCGGATCGCGAGCCAGCTCCAGGAGCAGTTCGCGAGGTCCGGCGGCGTCCTCGGCAGCCTGGCCGGGAGCTGGCTGGGCGGCACCACGAGCGGCGCATCCGGCGCGTCCGGCATGTCCGGGGCGGCCACCGCCACCACCACCGCGGACGCCGACGCCACCGCCGCCCCGGCCGCCGGCCCGCACCCGCGCTGGGCCGAGGACCTCGCGCCCACCGGCGACCCGGCCCGCGACTTGGACCGGCTGCTGGACCGCTTCCGCGACGACATCCGCGACGCGGCCCGCGACCACGGCGTCACCCGGGACCAGCTGGCCGAGGCCCGGGCCCGCCTGGCGGCCGCGGCCGCCCACATCGCGGCCGTCCTGAAGCCGGTCCGCTAGCTGTATTGCCCAGTGAGGTTGGGGACGCGGCTGGCGGGTGGGGGCTGGTCGCGCGGTTCCCCGCGCCCCTGCGGGGCGCCGCTCAGGCGGCCGAAGCCGCCTCGGCCGCCGCGTAGGTGATGCCGTGGTCGGCCAGCACCTCGGCGGCCGTGCCCGGCCGGGAGAGCAGGGCGAGCAGCAGGTGCAGGGCGGTGAGGTGGTTCTCGCGGCGGCCGAGCGCAATGCGCAGGGCCTCTTCGAGGGTCTTCTTGGCGCCCTCGCCGAAGGGGACGTGGCGTTTCGCCGGCCCGGGGCGGCCGAGGGCCGAGCGCAGCGCGGACCCCAGGGTCCGCCGCCGCGGTGCGGCCGAGGCGAGCGCGCCCGCCCCGTGGACCTCCTCGACGCGGGAGACGATCTCGGCGAGGTCGATCCCGAGGCCGGCGAGGGCCTCCTGGTCGGCGCGGGTCAGGCCGCCCCGGCGGCGGGCCGCGGCCAGGTCCGCGGCCACGGCGGTCCGGTCCACGCCGAGCGGGTCCAGTGCGCCCTGCTCCAGGAGCGCCCGCAGCAGGTGCTCCTCGGTGACCGTGGCCTCCCCGGACCGCCGGGCCTCGGCCACGGCGCCGATCACGATGTCCCGGGCGTCCCGCGTGAAGCGTTCGAACATCAGGCCCTCCCGTGCTTCTTGTGCACGGCCTGCCGGCTGACGCCCAGCTCGGCCGCGATCTCCTGCCAGGACCACCCCTGTGCGCGGGCACTGCGTACCTGTACGGCTTCCAGCTGCTCCAGCAGCCGCCGGAGCGCGGCCACGGCGCGCAGCCCCACCCGGGGGTCGCGGTCGCCGGCCCGCTCGGCGAGATCGGTCGCTTCCGTCATGCATGTCAATGTAGGTTGACACCCGAAGGGGCGTCAACCGTGATTGACAAGCGGCGCCGGTTCCCGCGGCCGCGCCCGGAGCCGGCTACACGGTCAGGACGACCTTGCCGAAGAGGTCCCCCGACGCGAGCCGCTCGAAGCCCTCCCGGGCCCGGTCCAGCGGCAGCACCTCGTCGATCACCGGCCGCAGCCCGGTCGCCGCGCAGAACGACAGCAGGTCCTCCAGCTCGTCCTTGGAGCCCATCGTGGAGCCGACCACCTTGAGCTCCAGGAAGAAGATCCGGGTCAGCTCGGCGTGCGCCGGGCGGTCGCCGCTCGTGGCACCCGAGATGACCAGGGTGCCGCCCGGGCGCAGGGACTTCACCGAGTGCGACCAGGTGGCCGCCCCGACCGTCTCGATCACCGCGTCCACCCGGTGCGGCAGCCGTGCACCCGGCTCGAAGGCCTCCACGGCGCCCAGTTCCACGGCCCGCCTGCGCTTGGCCTCGTCGCGGCTGGTGGCGAACACCCGCAGGCCGGCCGCCTTGCCCAGGGCGATGGCCGCGGTGGCGACCCCGCCGCCCGCGCCCTGGACCAGGACCGAGTCGCCGGGCCGCACGCCCGCGTTGGTGAAGAGCATCCGGTACGCCGTCAGCCAGGCCGTCGGCAGGCAGGCGGCCTCCTCGAAGGACAGCTCGGCGGGCTTGCGCAGCACGTTCCACGCGGGGACGGTCACCTGCTCGGCGAACGTGCCCTGGTAGCGCTCCGTCAGGATCGACCGGGGCTCGTCCGGTCCGACGCCGTGCCCGCTCTGGCCGATCACGGAGTGCAGGACGACCTCGTTGCCGTCCTGGTCGACGCCGGCGGCGTCGCAGCCGAGGATCATCGGGAGTTTGTCCTCGCCGAGGCCGACTCCGCGCAGCGACCAGAGGTCGTGGTGGTTGAGGGAGGCGGCCTTGACGTTCACGGTCACCCAGCCGGGGCGGGCCTCGGGGGCCGGGCGCTCGCCCAGCTCAAGGCCGCTCAGCGGCTGGTCACGGTCGATTCGGGCGGCGTAGGCAGCGAACATGCCGCGACGCTACCGCCCGGTAGGCCGAGGGGCCAGCCTTGACGTGCGTCCGGTCGGTGAGGTCTTCGTCGCACCGGCCGGCCCCGGGGGCGGGTTCGGCCGCGGGGCGCAGCCGGGAACCGAGGCGGTATCCCGCTGCGTCCGGGAAGGTGGTGAACAGCCGGCACCCGGATCAGTAACGGAACTGTCCGTCATGCATTCAACTACGGGCTGTACCTGCGGTCTTGGGTCACGGGAAGCGATAAGCGGAACGGCAAGATCAGGCCTGGGGGAGGGGTAGTATTCAGGCCGGGCAGCGGCTGGTCATGAGCCTGACATCCGTTGTTCTCCTCTTCCGAGGCTTGCCTCGCACGACTCGCCGACGCGGCGCGACCCCTCCCGGTTCGGGGGCCGGGAGGGTGCGCCCGCGGGTGGGCCCGCACGTGAAGGGGCCCGGCCGGATCACTCCGGCCGGGCCCCTTCACGCACAGCGGTACGGTCAGCCCAGGCGGGCCACGCCGTCGGCCCTGGCGGCAGCCGCCACCGCGGCCGCCACCGCGTCGGCGACTCGCTCGTCGAACGGCGACGGGATCACGTGGTCGGCGGCGAGCTCGTCACCCACGACACCGGCGATGGCGTCGGCGGCGGCGATCTTCATGCCCTCGGTGATCCGGCTGGCGCGGACCTTCAGGGCGCCCGCGAAGATGCCCGGGAAGGCCAGCACGTTGTTGATCTGGTTCGGGAAGTCCGAGCGGCCCGTGGCCACGACCGCCGCGTACTTGTGCGCGACGTCCGGGTGGACCTCCGGGTTCGGGTTGGCCATGGCGAAGACGAAGGAGTCCTTCGCCATGGAGGCCACGGCCTCCTCGGGCACGGTGCCGCCCGAGACGCCGATGAACACGTCCGCGCCGGCCAGCGCCTGCTCCAGCGAACCGGTGAGCCCGGACTTGTTGGTCAGGCCCGCGATCTCGGCCTTGACGTCCGTCAGGTCGCCGCGGCCGGCGGACACGACGCCCTTGCGGTCGGTGACGCACACGTCGCCGATGCCCGCGTCCACGAGGATCTTGGCGATGGCGATGCCCGCCGCGCCCGAGCCCGAGATCACGGCGCGCAGGTCGCCGAGCGTGCGCCCGGTGAGCTTGGCGGCGTTGCGCAGGGCGGCCAGCGTCACGATGGCCGTGCCGTGCTGGTCGTCGTGGAAGATCGGGATGTCGAGCGCCTCCTGGAGGCGGCGCTCGATCTCGAAGCAGCGCGGCGCCGAGATGTCCTCCAGGTTCACCCCCCCGAAGGAGGGCGCGAGGCGGACGACGGTGTCGACGATCTCGTCCGTGTCCTTGGTGGCGAGTGCGATCGGAACCGCGTCCACACCACCGAACTGCTTGAAGAGGATGGCCTTGCCTTCCATCACCGGAAGGGAGGCCTCGGGCCCGATGTCGCCGAGTCCGAGCACGGCCGTGCCGTCGGTGACGACGGCGACCACGTTGGACTTCCAGGTGTATTCGTCGACCAGCTCGGGCCGCTCCGCGATCGCGGTGCAGACCTTTGCCACGCCGGGCGTGTAGGCGAGGGACAGGTCGTCCTTGTTCTGGACCGGCACCGTGGCCTGGATGGCCATCTTGCCGCCCCGGTGCAGTGCGAACACCGCGTCCGGGTTGTTGTCCGTATCGCTGTCGCTGCGAGGATTGACGATCTCCGCTGCCACTGTTCTAGACCCCTTAAGTCTTCTGTCGTTGAGGGTGGCCACTCCTGGTTAAGGGGTGGGCGGGCACCGCGTACGTACTCCGCATCGACGGTTGGCCCGTCTCCGCGAAGGGGAGGCTCGTACGCGCGGGGCGCGCCGCACGCGCGCCCTGAGCCCCGGATGAGGGGTGTAAGGATCCGTTGTACCCGAAGAACACTCACCCAGACGAGTCACTTCCGGCGGGTCTGGAGGTCTCTTGTCCCGATTTCGGCGAAAGGTCCAAACGGGTCTGTCCATTTGGCGAGACGCGCCGCAAATAATCCATCAAAAAGGCCAGGTCACGGCGGTTTCTTCGGTTCGCGGCCCTGCTCTCCGCAGGGCTGTTGGACACTCCGGGACACCCGTTATCCGATTTTGACCTGACGAACTGCCTGAATGCGTCAGTCCGAATGGCAAGATGCGGAATCACACGAGGTCGCGACACTCGAAGGTGCGTGCCCGACCGCTCTCGCTTGCTTTTGCCCAGTCAGCCGGAGGAACCAGCTCATGACCGCAAGCACCACCCGTCGTACGACCGCCGCCCGGTCCCGGATTGCCGCGGTCGGCGCGATCGCGGTCGCCGGCGCCCTGATCCTGACCGGTTGCGGCGACCAGACCGACAAGGCCTCCACGGCCCCGTCGGGCCAGGCCGCGAACAGCTCCGCCCCGCTCTTCGCCAAGCTGCCGAAGAAGATCCAGGACGCGGGCGTGATCAAGGTCGGTACGGACGCGACGTACGCCCCGATGGAGTTCACCGAGGGCGGCAAGATCGTCGGCGTGGACCCCGACGTGGCGGCGGCCCTGAGCAAGCAGCTCGGCGTGCAGTTCAAGTTCGAGTCCGGCACCTTCGACACCCTGATCGGCAGCATGCAGACCGGCCGCAGCGACGTGGTCATGTCCTCGCTGACCGACACCAAGGCCCGCCAGGAGGGCCTGGACGACAAGGGCAACAAGACCGGTGCGGGCGTCGACTTCGTCGACTACTTCTCCTCCTCCACCGCCCTGCTGGTCAAGAAGGGCAACCCGGAGGGCCTCAAGACCCTCGCCGACCTGTGCGGCAAGAA
The DNA here is from genome assembly GCF_056436005.1 of Streptomyces sp. NPDC043854. Lineage (NCBI taxonomy): Bacteria > Bacillati > Actinomycetota > Actinomycetes > Kitasatosporales > Streptomycetaceae > Streptomyces > Streptomyces sp. NPDC043854. The sequence continues at coordinate 4,113 of NZ_JBWKDK010000037.1, read as the reverse complement.
GGTCGCCGTCCAGCGCGGCACCACCTACGAGCAGGCCGCCAAGGACCTGGCCGAGAAGTGCAAGACGGACGGCAAGGGCGAGCTCTCCATCGAGTCCTTCCCGACCGACGCCGAGGCCCAGACCCGCGTGAAGGCCGGCGGCGCCGCCGCCGACCTGAACGACTCCCCGGTCGCCGCGTACATCGCGAAGACCGCGGGCGGCGGCAACGACTTCGAGGCGATCGCCGACCCGACCGACGCCGGCCTCTTCGGCATCGCCGTGGACAAGAAGAACACCCAGCTGCGCGACGCGCTGAAGGAAGCGCTGGACGCGATCATCAAGGACGGCACCTACAAGGCCGCCCTGGACAAGTGGAACGCGGGCTCCGGTGCCGTGACCGAGGCCAAGGTCAACGCCGGCCAGTGACCCTGCGGAGTACTCCCCTCGTACTTCGTCTTCCTTGCACCATCGAAGGGCAGTCACTGTGACTGACAAGCTCGACAAGGCCTCCGGCCCGGCGGACAACCCGCCGGCCGGGGCCGTCCCCCATGAGGCGATCCGCGCCATCCCGGTGCGCCACTACGGCCGGTGGATCAGCGCCGTGGTCGTCCTCGCCCTCGCCGCGGCGCTCGTCTACGCCTTCTCCGAGGGCAACGTGCGCTGGGCCACCGTGCCCGAGAAGATGTTCGACCCCACGATCCTCAAGGGTCTGGGCAACACCATCTGGATCAGCATCGCCTCGATGGCGCTGGGCCTGGTCCTCGGTGTCGTCTTCGCCGTGATGCGGCTCTCGAAGAACCCCGTGACCAGCACGATCGCCTGGTTCTACATCTGGTTCTTCCGCGGTACCCCGGTCTACGTCCAGCTCCTCATCTGGTTCAACCTCGCCCTGATCTTCCCGATCCTGAACCTCGGGTTCTACAAGGACGAGATGACCCAGGTCATGACGCCGTTCCTGGCCGCCCTGCTGGGCCTCGGCCTGAACGAGGGCGCGTACATGGCGGAGATCGTCCGGGCCGGCATCCAGTCCGTCGACGAGGGCCAGACCGAGGCCTCGCACGCCCTGGGCATGACCCAGACGCAGACCATGCGCCGTGTGGTCCTCCCGCAGGCCATGCGCGTGATCGTCCCGCCGACGGGCAACGAGTTCATCAACATGCTCAAGACCTCGTCGCTGGTCGTGGCGGTGCAGTACTTCGACCTGCTGCGGGCCGCCCAGGACATCGCGTCCACCTCGTTCGCGGTCATGGAGATGTTCTTCGTCGCCTCGATCTGGTACCTGGCACTGACCAGCGTCTTCTCGATCGGCCAGTACTACCTGGAGCGGCACTACGCCCGCGGTGCGCTGCGCGCCCTGCCGCCCACGCCGTGGCAGAAGCTCAAGGCGAACCTCTCCCGCTTCTCGAACCGCAAGGCGGTGGCCTGATGACGACTGCCATGGTGAAGGCCGAGGGCGTCCACAAGTCCTACGGCGCTGCGCACATCCTCAAGGGCATCGACCTGGAGGTCGCCCCGCGTGAGGTGTTCTGCCTGATCGGCCCCTCGGGCTCCGGCAAGTCGACCTTCCTCCGGTGCATCAACCACCTGGAGAAGGTCAACGGCGGCAAGCTGTACGTCGACGGCCAGCTCGTCGGCTACCGCCAGAAGGGCGACAAGCTCTACGAGCTGAAGGACAGCGAGGTCGCGGCCCAGCGCCGGGACATCGGCATGGTCTTCCAGCGCTTCAACCTCTTCCCGCACATGACGGCCATCGAGAACGTCATGGAAGCGCCGGTGATGGTCAAGCGCGAGTCCAAGGCGGTGGCCCGCGAGCGCGCCATCAAGCTGCTCGACCGGGTCGGCCTCGGCGACAAGGGCGGGAACTACCCCTCCCAGCTCTCCGGCGGCCAGCAGCAGCGTGTGGCGATCGCCCGCGCGCTGGCCATGGAGCCGAAGCTGATGCTCTTCGACGAGCCCACCTCGGCGCTCGACCCCGAGCTCGTCGGTGACGTCCTCGACGTCATGCGGGACCTGGCCGAGTCGGGCATGACCATGGTCGTGGTCACGCACGAGATGGGCTTCGCCCGCGAGGTCGGCGACAACCTCGTCTTCATGGACGGCGGTGTCGTGGTCGAGTCCGGCCACCCGCGCGACGTCCTGGGCAACCCGCAGCACGACCGGACGAAGGCGTTCCTGTCCAAGGTGCTCTGAGCCGGCCGGGCCGCTGCCCGACACGCCGGGAGGGGCGGTACGGATTCCCGTACCGCCCCTCCCGCATGTCGTGGCGCGGTCGGCCTCGTCGATCCGCGGGGCCGAGGCGCCGGGCATGTGGTCGGCTGCGCCTCCTGCCGACGGTCCCGGCCCTCCTGCCGGGCCTGCCGGTCGGTCGTCGTGCGCGGCACCGCGGACCCCTCCACTCGTAATACCCTCGAATGCGTAGCAGCCGTTACCCGAGACCTCATCCGCATCCGTAAGGACTACAAGTGGAACTGGCCCATTACTCGGACTTTGCCGTGCGCCTGGTCAACACCGAGGAGCCGGCCCGCAACAAGGACGCGCTCACCTCGGTCGAGGCCGTGCGCGCCCTCTTCGGCGCCAGCACGCAGATGGCCCGCCGGGTCACCGACACCGACGTGACCCGCTTCCGCAACGTCCGCGGCAGGCTGCGCGCCGTCTTCGAGGCCGCCGACAGCGGCGACCACGTCCTCGCCGTCGACCTGCTCAACTCCCTGCTCATGGAGTTCCCGGTCAGCCCCCAGGTCTCCGGCCACGAGACCCTGGACGAGGACGGCACCCCCAAGTGGCACATCCACCTCGCCGACCACCCCTCCAACGCCTCCGCCGGCTACGCGGCCATCGCGTCCTTCGGCCTGGCGTTCCACCTCACCCAGCACGGCCCCGACCGCCTCGGCCTGTGCCAGGCACCGCCCTGCCGCAACGCCTACCTGGACACCTCCACCAACCGCTCCCGGCGCTACTGCTCCGACCGCTGCGCCACCCGGGCGAACGTCGCCGCCTACCGCGCCCGCAAGCGGCTGGAGGCCGATGCGTCCGCCCACAGCGGCCGCAGCGCCGAGACCGCCCAGGACAGCCGCGCCCTCAGCGAACTCTGATCCTCCGGGCGCGGCCGGAACCGCAGTACCGCCGTCGCCAGCACCAGGTCCTCGGGCACCGCCCCGTAGTCGGTGCTGTCGCCGGTCTCGTTGAACGGGTTGTCCCCGAGCACCCACCAGCCGCCCGGCCGCCGCTCCACCGCCCGCTTGACCACCAGCAGGTCCTGCTGGAACGGGTGGCGCAGCACCACCACGTCACCCGGCCGGACGGCAGCCCCGTACCGCACCACCAGCCGGTCGCCGTGCAGCAGGGTCGGCGCCATCGACGGCCCCGACACCTCCAGCACCTCGAACCGGGAGCGGCCCCTGCCCGCCGTCCTGCCCGCCATCCGCGACCTCCTCGCCCGCTCATCCCTCACCGGGCATGCTGCCGCACCCCGCCGTACATTCACCCACCACGGCGCGACCCGCCCCGGACTTTTGTCCCAAGCCCACGGGGCCGCTCGCGAAATCCGCATTCCCACGGAGTACGCTCCCCTCCTGAGAAGACGATCACGAGGAGGAGAATCTCCATGCTTTCCCGCCTCTTCGCCCCCAAGGCGAAGGTCTCCGCCCACTGCGACCTGCCGTGCGGCGTGTACGACCCTGCCCAGGCCCGCATCGAGGCCGAGTCGGTCAAGGCCGTCCAGGAGAAGTACCAGGCAAACGAGGACCCCGACTTCCGCGCCCGCGCCATCACCATCAAGGAGCAGCGCGCCGAGCTCGCCAAGCACCACGTCTCCGTGCTGTGGAGCGACTACTTCAAGCCGCCGCACTTCGAGAAGTACCCGCAGCTGCACACCCTGGTCAACGACACCCTGAAGGCCCTCTCGGCCGCCAAGGCGTCCCACGACCCGGCGACCGGCCAGAAGGCCCTCGACCTCATCGCCGAGATCGACCGCATCTTCTGGGAGACCAAGGCCGCCTGAGGCAGCCCTCACCATGACGCCGGAGGGGGGGGGGGGGCGCGGGGGGTTGGCCGCGGGCGCCGCCGCGGGGGTGGGGCTCGGGGGCTGGGCGCCGCGGGCTGCGCTTGACTCTCCGCTGTTTTTCTCTTCTTTC
>NZ_JBWKDK010000036.1:0-71766 GCF_056436005.1 Streptomyces sp. NPDC043854 | reverse complement strand
CAAGGCCAAGGCCAGCCGCCACCGCGACTGGCCCCAGCCCACCCGACCTCCACACGACGCCATCGCGATCCTGCCGCCGTAAATCAACGGCATTGGGGCTAACCGGGCGGAGAGCCCGCCTGTGCCCGCCCGGCGCCGGCCCCCGCGCCGGCGGGGGCCGCGGCTGCGGCCGCAGCTGCGGCGCGGGCGCGGTTGAAGTCCGCCACGTGCCTCTTGTGCTCCTCGTACGTCGCCGAGAAGCGGGTGTCCCCCGGCTTGACGGTCACGAAGAACAGCCAGTCGCCGGGCGTGGGCGCCACGGCGGCCGCCATGGCCTGGAGCCCGGGGCTGTCGATCGGCGTCGGCGGCAGTCCCTGGCGGCGGTAGGTGTTGAAGGGGTGGTCGATGCGCGTGTCGCTGATCTTGGTGTCCACCGTGCGGCGGTTCAGCGCGTAGTTGATGGTGGAGTCCATCTGGAGCGGCATCGACCGCGCCAGCCGGTTGTGCACGACGCGGGCGACCTTGCCCATGTCGGTGCGGGTATCGGCCTCGGCCTCGATGATGCTGGCGAGGGTGGCCGTCTGGTACGGGGTCATCCCGTGCGCCTTGGCGCCGTCGGCGACGGCTCGCGTGGCGAGCTTCTGGTTGGCCGTCCGCACCATGTAGGCGAGCAGCTCCGCGGCCGTGGTACTGGAGGTCACCGGGTACGAGGCCGGGAACAGGAAGCCCTCCGGGTTGCCCCTCGCCTCCGCGGGCAGGGCGAGTTCGGCCGTGGCGGCGGCCGCTTTCGCGGCGCCGGCCGGGAGCTTGAGCTCGCGGTCGATGGCCGCGTAGACCTGGGGGGCGCGCCAGCCTTCGGGGATGACCAGCACGCGCGGCTTCTCGGGGGCCTCCGCTTCCTCTTCCCGCAGCAGCGGTCCGAGGGTGACGGCCGTTCCGATGACGAGCAGCATGCCGAGGAAGAGCGCCAGACGGCCCCGGCGGGTGAGCCGGTAGGGACGCCGTGGCGGCCGGTACTCATGACGCATGCGGGCACGCTAACCCGCGAACCGCCGCATTCCCGGCATCACACCCCCGCATCCGTCATACGATCACACGTTCCGCCGTGGGGGCGTGGGCGGCCTCCCTGTCCCGCTGGACCAGGGCGGCGTACCGGCCGCCGGTCGCCAGCAGCTCCTCGTGCGTGCCGCGTTCGGCGATGCGGCCCTCGTCGAGGACGACGATCTGGTCGGCGTCGCGGATGGTCGAGAGCCGGTGCGCGATGGTGATCGTGGTGCGCCCCGCGGAGAGCGTGTCGATGGCCTGCTGCACGGCGTGCTCGGTCCGGGTGTCGAGCGCGCTGGTGGCCTCGTCGAGGATCAGCACCGGCGGGTCGCGCAGGATGGTGCGGGCGATGGCCAGGCGCTGTTTCTCGCCGCCGGAGAAGCGGTAGCCCCGCTCGCCGACGAGGGTGTCGTATCCGTCGGGCAGGGATGCGATGTGGTCGTGGATCTGGGCGGCGCGGGCCGCTTCGGCGATCTCCTCGTCGGTGGCGTCGGGTTTGGCGAAACGCAGGTTGTCGGCGACCGAGGCATGGAAGAGGTAGGTCTCCTGGGAGACCACGCCGATGGACCGGGCCAGCGAGTCGAAGTCGAGGTCGCGCACGTCCACCCCGTCGAGAAAGACCCCTCCGCCGGTGACGTCGTACAGCCGGGGCACCAGGTAGCTCAGGGTGCTCTTGCCGGAGCCGGTGGGGCCGACCACGGCGAGGGAGCCGCCGGCCGGGACGGTGATGTCGATCCCCGTCAGGGTGGGCCCGTTCTCGGCTTCGTACGCGAAGTGCACGTCCTCCAGGCGGATCTCGCCCTTGGCCCGCTCCAGGCGCACGGGGTCCTCGCGCTCGGTGATGTCCACTGGCAGGTCGAGGTACTCGAAGATGCGCGCGAACAGGGCGAGGGAGGTCTGGATCTGCACGCCGGTCGACAGCAGGCTCACGGCGGGCCGGAACAGGCCCTGCTGGAGCGTGACGAAGGCGACGAGCGTACCGACGGAGAGGGAGGGGGCACCGGTCTGCAGGGCTATGCCGGCGGCCCAGTAGATGAGCGCCGGCATGGCGGCCATGACGATGCCGATGGTGGACATCCGCCAGCGCCCGGCCATGCTGGAGCGCACTTCGAGGGCGACGAGCTGCTCGGACTCCTCGGAGAAGGAGCGGGTGAGCGAGTCGGCGCGGCCCATGGTCCGGCCGAGCAGGATGCCGCTCACCGACAGCGACTCGGTGACCGTCGCGGCCATGGCGGCCATCTGCTTCTGCCTCTGGAAGGTGATCCTCTTCCGCTCGCGGCCGACCCTCCGGCTGATCCATACGAAGAGGGGCAGCAGGAGCAGTGAGACCAGGGTGAGCCGCCAGTCGAGCGCGAGCATGGCCACGACGGTGGCGACCACGGCCGTGAGGTTGGAGACGAGCGAGGTCGCGGTGGAGGTCACGGTGGCCTGCATGCCGCCGATGTCGTTCGCTATTCGGGACTGCACCTCGCCGGTGCGGGTGCGGGTGAAGAAGGCCAGGGGCATCCGCTGGAGCTGGGCGTAGACGGCGGTGCGCAGGTCGTGCATGACGCGCTGGCCGACCGTGGTGGAGATCAGGGTCTGCAGGACGCCGAAGACGCTGGTGACGACGGCGATGAGGATCATGCCGAGCGCGAGCAGGCTGAGCAGCCCGGTGCGGCCCTCGGGGATGGCGACGTCCAGGATCTCCTTGAGCAGGAACGGCGAGGCGACGCCGACCAGCGAGGACGCACAGACGAGGAGCCCCACGAGGGCCAGCCGGCCGCGATAGGGGCGGAAGAGGCCCATGATCCGGCGCAGCTCGCGCGGCCGCTCCCCGGGGCCGGGGCGGCGGGGGTCGAGGGATTCCTTCGATGGCGTCCAATTCGGTTCTTCGGAGCGCATGGGCCTCCTTATGACGGGACTCGGACTGCCGACGACCAAGACGAGCATAGCTCACTGTTACCTATACTCACAATGAGTCCGGTCCTGCTACTGTTCCCAGTATGAGCACCGCTTCCGAGACCGACAGCACAGACGGCGTGCTCGCCGAGCAGCTGCTGCGGCTGACCCGCCGGCTCCACCGGATCCAGAAGCGCCACCTGGAGCCGCTGGGCATCACTCCCGCCCAGAGCAGGCTGCTGCGCCTGGTCTCGTACTCCGATGGTGAACAGCCACCCCGGATGGCGGATCTCGCCGCCCGCCTGGAAGTCGTGCCCCGCGCCGTGACGACCCTGGTGGACGGTCTGGAGGCCGCCGGGTGCGTGCGCCGCGCCCCCGACCCGGCCAACCGGCGCGTCATACGGATCGAGCTCACCGACACGGGACGCGAAACGCTGCGCCGGCTGCGCAGCGCGCGAACCGACGCCGCAGAGGAGATCCTGGCTCCGTTGACCGCCGATCAGCGGGACCTGCTCGGCGGCCTGCTGGCCGCCCTGACGGACGCCCCCGAGGGGCGCCGCTGCTGACGGGCCGAGGAGCGAGGGGTCGCGCATGCCGCTGCTGGAACCGAAACCCGGGGCCCTGCGCCCGCACGGCATCGGCGGCCCCTCCCCCGACCGCATGCCCGAGTGGCGTGCCGGCGGCACCCCCGAGCCGCTGCGCGGCGAGCTGACGGAGCTGCTCGGCGCCGAGAAGGTGCTGTGGAAGGCCTCCGACCTGGTCCGCTACGCCTCCGACGCCTCGCCCTACCGGTTCGTGCCGCAGGTGGTGGTGGTCGCGCAGGACATCGACGACGTCTCCGCGGTCCTCTCGTACGCCCACGGGAACGGCCGCGAGGTCGTCTTCCGGGCCGCCGGAACCTCGCTCAACGGCCAGGCCCAGGGCGAGGACATCCTCGTCGACGTACGCCGCCACTGGGCCGGCATCGAGGTCCTGGAGGGCGGGCGCCGGGCCCGGATCCGGCCGGGCACCACCGTGGCGCGGGCCAATGCCGCCCTCGCCCGGTACGGCCGCGTCCTCGGCCCCGACCCGGCCAGCGCGATCGCCTGCACCCTCGGCGGGGTCGTGGCCAACAACTCCTCCGGCATGACGGCCGGAACCACCAGGAACGCGTACCGGACCCTGTCCTCCCTGGCCTTCGTACTGCCGGGCGGGACCGTCGTGGACACCGCCAACCCGCTGGCCGACGAGGAGCTGTCCCGCGCCGAGCCCGCCCTCTGCCGCGGCCTGATGGAGATCAAACGGGAGATCGAGGCCGACCCGGAGCTCGTCGCCCGGATCCGGGCCAAGTACGAGATCAAGAACACCACCGGCTACCGCCTCGACGCCTACCTGGACGGCAACACCCCCGTCGAGATCCTGCGCGGGCTGATGGTCGGCTCCGAGGGCACCCTCGGCTTCCTCGCCGAGCTGGTCTTCGACACCCTCCCCCTGGACCGCAAGGCCTCCGGCGCGCTGCTCTTCTTCCCCTCGCTGCCCGCCGCGGCCGCCGCCGTGCCCCTGTTCAACGAGGCGGGCGCCCTCGCCGTCGAGATGATGGACGGCAACACCCTGCGCGCCTCCGTCAGCGTCGCGGGCGTCCCCGGCGACTGGGCCCGCCTGCCGAAGGACACCACCGCCCTGCTGGTGGAGTTCCGCGCCCCCGACGAGACGGGCCTGGCGGAGTACGAACGGCGTGCCGCCGGGGTGCTGGCCCGGCTCGACCTGGTCGCACCCGTCCCCTCCGCCGCCAACGCCTTCACCCGGGATCCGGGGACCCTCCACGGCTACTGGACGGCGCGCAAGGCCTTCGTCACCGCCGTCGGCGGGGCCCGCGCCCCGGGCACCACCCTGATCACCGAGGACTTCGCCGTGCCGCCGGCACGCCTGGCCGAGGCCTGCGAGGCGCTGCTGGCGCTCCAGGCCGAGCACGGCTTCGACGCGGCCGTCGCCGGCCACGCCGCCCACGGCAACCTGCACTTCCTGCTCGCCTTCGACGCCGCCCGGCCGGCCGACGTGGCGCGCTACGCGGCCTTCATGGACGCGTTCTGCCGGCTCACCGTGGACCGGTTCGACGGCTCTCTGAAGGCCGAGCACTCCACGGGCCGCAACATGGCCCCCTTCCTCGAACTGGAGTGGGGGCACAAGGCCACCGAACTGATGTGGCGCACCAAGCGGGTCGTCGACCCGGAGGGGCTGCTCGCCCCGCGGATCCTCCTCGACCGCGACCCGCAGGCCCACCTGCGCGGCCTGAAGACGATCCCCCGGGTCGAGGCGGTGGCCGACCCGTGCATCGAGTGCGGGTTCTGCGAACCGACCTGCCCCAGCAAGGACCTGACGACCACGCCCCGTCAGCGCATCGTGCTGCGCCGGGAGATGGTGCGGCAGCAGCCGGGCTCCCGGGTGCTGGACGAGCTGCTCGACTCCTACGGGTACGACGCCGTGGACACCTGCGCCGGCGACTCCACCTGCATGCTCGCCTGCCCCGTCGGCATCGACACGGGCGCGCTGATGAAGGACTTCCGCCACCGCCGGCACAGCCCGCGCGAGGAGTGGGCGGCCGAACTCGCCGCCCGGCGGTTCACGGCCGTCGAGGGCGCCGCGCGGCTGGCTGCGGCGGCCGCCGGCACCGCCGCCGGAGTCGTCGGGGACCGGCTGCTCGCGGCGGTCACGGGGGCCGCGCGCCAGGCCGTACGCCCCGACCTGGTGCCGCAGTGGCTGCCGCAGGTCCCCGGTGCCGCCCGCAGGCTCCCCGCGACCCGGCGGGTCGGCGCGGCGGCCGTCTACTACCCGGCGTGCATCAACCGGATCTTCGGCGGGCCGCAGGGCGAGCCCGGGCCGAGCCTGCCCGAGGCCATGGCGGCCGTGTCCGAGCGGGCCGGCAAGCCGGTGTGGATCCCGCCGGACGCCGTCGGCACCTGCTGCGCGACGATCTGGCATTCCAAGGGCTACGAGGCCGGGAACCGGGTGATGGCCAACCGGATCGTGGAGGCGGCCTGGGGCTGGACGGCCGGCGGACGGCTGCCGCTGGTGGTCGACGCCTCGTCCTGCGCGCTGGGCATCGCGCGCGAGGTGGTCCCGTTCCTGACCGACGACAACCGCGCGCTGCACGCGGACCTGACGGTCGTCGACTCCGTCGTCTGGGCGGCGCGGGAGCTGCTGCCGCGCCTGGCGGTCCGGCGCACGGCCGGCTCGGCGGTCCTCCACCCCACCTGCTCGATGCGGCACTTGGGCACGGAGGGGGCGCTACGGGCGGTGGCCGAGGCCTGCGCGCGGGAGGTGGTGGTGCCGGACGACGCGGGCTGCTGCGCCTTCGCGGGCGACCGGGGCATGCTGCACCCGGAGCTTGCGGCCTCGGCGACGGCGCGCGAGGCGGCGGAGGTGACCGCGCGCGAGTTCGACGCGTACCTGTCGGCGAACCGGATGTGCGAGGTGGGGATGGAGCGGGCCACCGGCCGCCCCTACCACTCGGCCCTGGTCGAACTGGAGCGCGCCACGCGCCCCTGAGCCGGTGCGCTTCGGCAGCGGGACGTCGGCACACCCCGCAGCGTGACGCCGTGGCCAACGCAAAATCGATTGCCCGGGGCCGATCCGGCGGGCGAACCTTGCACGGTTCGGACATCTCGACCAGTCATGGGGCGTCATGCAGATCAGCGACCTTCCGCATCCGGACCCCGGGGTACCCGACACTCGCTCCGGCCCGCGCTTCCTGCTGTGGCTCGGGCGGAGGCAACTCGGCGGCCAGGCCAGGAGCCTGTGCTGGGGCCTGGTGCACTTCTGCGGCATCGCCGGGGTTCCGTACGCGGTCGGCGCGGGCGTCGAAGCGGTCGTCGAACGCGACGGCACCCGGCTGCTGCTGGTCGGCGGGCTGCTGCTGCTGATCGGCATCGCCATCTCGGTCGGCGACACGATGCTCCACCGCACGGCCGTCACCAACTGGATCACCGCCGCGGCACGCGTGCAGCAGCTCCTCGCCCGCAAGACCGCCGAACTCGGCTCCGCCCTGACCCGGCGGGTCGCGGCGGGCGAGGTCGTCGCCGTCTCCACGGGCGACGTGGAGAAGATCGGCTGGTTCGTGGAGGCGGTGTCCCGCTTCCTCGCCGCCGCCTTCGCCGTCGTCGCGATCTGCGTGGGCCTGCTGTTCTACGCGCCGTCGATCGGGATCGTCGTCGCCGTCGGCGTCCCGGTGCTCGCCCTGTCCGTGCTGCCGCTGCTGCCGCGCGCCACCCGACAGGCCGACATCCAGCGGGAGAAGGCCGGCAAGGCCACCGAGCTGGCCTCCGACACCGTGGCGGGCCTGCGGGTGCTGCGCGGCATCGGCGGCGAGGAGCTGTTCCTCGGCCGCTACCGGGAGGCCTCGCAGCAGGTCCGCGAGGCAGCCGTGCGCAGCGCCCGGATGTGGGCGCTGATCTCGGCGATCCAGGTGCTGCTGCCGGGTGTGCTGCTGATCACGGTCGTCTGGTACGGCTCGGCGCTCGTCCTGGACGGCCGGCTGGCGGTCGGCGAACTCGTCGCGGCCTTCAGCGCGGTGGCCACGATGCTCTACCCGCTGCGGCACTTCGAGGAGATCGCCATGGCGTACTCCTTCTCGCGCCCCTCCGCCCAGCGGGCCGTCCGCGTGCTGTCGCTGGCGCGTACGGAAACCCCCGCGACGCGGCCGGAGTCCCAGGCCCCCCTTCGGGCGCCGGAGCCGGGCGGGGACCTGTACGACCCGGTGACCGGGCTGCTGGCCCCGGCGGGCCGGCTCACGGCGGTGGTGTGCGGGGACCCGGATCTGGCGGGACGGCTCGCCGAACGCCTCGGCGGCCACCCCGCGGAGGGCGGGAACGGCGGGGCGGGCGACGCCGGCGGCGGCGGCGAGAACGGCAGCGGCCCCGCCGCGGGGGCCGGGGCCGCCGGCCCGGCCTCGGTGCTACTGGGCGGGATCCCGCTGGACGAGCTCCCGCTGGACACCGCGCGCACCCTGGTCCTCGTACAGGACAAGGACCCGGTGCTGCTGTCCGGGACACTGCGCGAGCTGTTCGCCGTACCGTCGTCGGGGGCGGTCGCACCGGCCGCCGCGCTGGACGCCGCCCGGTGCGGCGACGTCCTGGACGCGCTGCTCCAGTCCGCGCCGGACGGGGTCGTGGACCCGATGGACGCCCGGATCACGGAGCGCGGCCGGTCGCTGTCCGGCGGCCAGCGCCAGCGCCTGGCGCTGGCGAGGTCCCTGGCCACCGACCCGGAGGTCCTGGTGCTGGACGAGCCGACCTCGGCGGTCGACTCGCACACCGAGGCACGGATCGCGGACGGCATCAGCGCGCTGCGGTCCGGCCGGACCACCGTGGTCCTGGCCTCGTCGCCGCTGCTGCTGGACCGCGCCGACCACGTGGTGCTGGTCCACGAGGGGGCGGTCGCCGCCTCCGGTACACACCGCGAACTGCTCCACGGCGAGCCGCGCTACCGGGCGGTCGTCACCCGGGAGACCGACGAGGAGCAGCGGCTCGCCCGCCTGGAACTGGCACAGCTGGCAGAAGAACTCACAGAGATCGAGGAAACCGCATGATCGGCGTGGCGCCGCCGGAGTACGACCCGGCGGCCCCGGAATCGGCCGCCACCCTGCCCGTGGGCACCTCGGCGACCGTGCGGGGTTACGTGCGCGGCCTGCTGCGGCGGCACCGGCGGGCCTTCGCCGTCCTGGTCGCGGTCAACGCGGTCGCGGTGACCGCGTCCATGGTCGGCCCGTACCTGCTCGGCCAGGTGGTGGACCAGCTCGCGGCCGGGGCGCGCGAGCTCCATCTGGAGCGCGTGGCCGTGCTGTTCGCGCTGGCGCTCACCGTCCAGACCCTGTTCGTCCGGCTGGTCCGGCTGCGCGGGGCGATGCTCGGCGAGCAGATGCTGGCCGACCTGCGCGAGGACTTCCTGGTGCGGTCGGTGGGCCTGCCGCCGGGCGTGCTGGAACGGGCCGGTACCGGCGACCTGCTGTCGCGGATCACCACCGACATCGACCGGCTGGCCAACGCGATGCGCGAGGCCGTGCCGCAACTGGCCATCGGCGTCGTGTGGGTGGGGCTGCTCTTCGGGGCGCTCGCCGTGACCGCGCCGCCGCTGGCGCTCGCCGCGCTGGTGGCGCTGCCGGTGCTGGTGATCGGCTGCCGCTGGTACTTCCGGCGGGCCCCTTCGGCGTACCGCTCGGAGGCGGCCGGCTACGCGGCGGTCGCGGCCGCGCTCACCGAGACGGTGGACGCGGGCCGGACGGTCGAGGCGCACCGCCTCGGCCCGGCCCGGATCAAGCTGTCGGAGCGCCGGATCAAGGAGTGGACGGCCTGGGAGCGGTACACCCTGTTCCTGCGCACGGTCCTGTTCCCCGTCATCAACGCCACCTTCGTGACGATCCTCGGCTCCGTGCTGTTGATCGGCGGCTTCTGCGTGCTCCAGGGCTGGCTGTCGGTGGGACAGCTGACCACGGGCGCGCTGCTGGCGCAGATGATGGTCGACCCGATCGGCCTGATCCTGCGCTGGTACGACGAGCTCCAGATCGCGCAGGTGTCGCTGGCCCGCCTCGTGGGCGTGCGGGAGATCGAGCCGGACGCGGGCGATGCGGGCGTCGCCCCGGCGGGCCGCGACGTGCGCGCCGACGAGGTCCGCTTCGGCTACCGGGAGGGTGTGGACGTCCTGCACGAGGTGTCGATGTCCGTCCCGCCGGGCACCCGGATGGCGCTCGTCGGCCCCTCGGGCGCGGGCAAGTCCACGCTGGGCCGGCTGCTGGCGGGCATCTACGCGCCGCGCGCGGGTGAGGTGACCCTCGGCGGGGCGCAGCTGTCGCGGATGCCGGCGGAGCGGGTGCGCGAGCAGGTGGCCCTGGTCAACCAGGAGCACCACGTGTTCGTGGGCTCCCTGCGGGACAACCTGCGGCTCGCGCGGACGGGGGCGCAGGACGCCGAGCTGTGGGCGGCGCTGGGCGCGGTGGACGCCGACGGCTGGGCCCGGGCCCTGGAGTCCGGCCTGGACACGGAGGTGGGATCGGGCGGAACGGCGCTGACCCCGGCGCAGGCGCAGCAGATCGCGCTGGCCCGGCTGGTGCTGGCGGATCCGCACACGCTGGTGCTGGACGAGGCCACCTCGCTGCTGGACCCGCGCGCCGCACGGCACCTGGAGCGCTCACTGGCCCGCGTGCTGGACGGACGTACGGTCATCGCGATCGCGCACCGGCTGCACACGGCGCACGACGCCGACGTGATCGCGGTGGTCGAGGACGGCCGGATCAGCGAGCTGGGCTCGCACGACGAGCTGGTCGCCGCCGACGGGGCGTACGCGGCCCTGTGGCGGTCCTGGCACGGCTGAGCCGGACACCGGTGCCGGCACCGGCACCGGCCGAAAATCGTTTCGGCCGCGGTGGGGGCCGCCCCTACGGTGGCGCGGTGACTACTCGGGTGATCGTGTTGAACGGCGGATCCAGCTCCGGCAAGTCCGGAATCGTGCGGTGCCTTCAGGCGGTGCTGCCGGATCCGTGGCTCTCCGCCGCGATCGACTCGCTGATCGAGGCGATGCCGGCGTCCCTCCGGGCGTCGGCCTCGGGGTTCGACGTGGCCGCGGACGGCACGGTGGGCATCGGGGCGGAATTCCGGACGCTGGAAGCGGCGTGGAGGGAGGGCGTCGCGGCGATGGCGCGGGCGGGCGCCCGGGTCGTCGTCGACGACGTCTTCCTCGGGGGAGCCGAGTCCCAACAGCGGTGGCAGCGGGCCCTGGTCGGGCTGGACGTGCTCTGGGTCGGCGTCCGGTGCGCGAGCGAGGTCGCCGCGGGCCGCGAGGTCGCCCGCGGGGACCGGGCCCCGGGGATGGCCGCGTCCCAGGCGGACGTGGTCCACCGGGGCGTGGTCTACGACCTGGAGGTGGACACCACGCACACCGAGTCCCTGGAGTGTGCGCGGGCCATCGCGGCCCGGGTCGGGTGACGGCGGGACCGCCTGCGCACGCGGTCGGCCGGAGGCCGCTCAGAGGAAGCCGAGGGCCGAGGCCCCGCCGACGCCGCCGAGCAGCATGAACGCGGGCATGAGGACCTTGAGCTCCACCCAGCTGCCCGCCCGGAAGCGCATGCCCTTCGGCGGGCCGACGGGGTACCAGCGCTTCCCGGCGATCGGGAGCGGCCACAGGATCGGGCAGCCGGAGACCGTGAGGGCGTCGCCGATGTCGTGGACCAGGGCGCCGAGCAGGATGGGCAGGCCCAGCCAGAGGTACTCCTGGCCGGGGCCGAAGAGCCAGTCGGCGCCGCTGTCGGGCTGGTCGAGGACGCCGGCCAGGATCCAGGCGCTGGTGGCGCCGAGCAGCCAGACGAGGACGTCGCTGGACATCCGGGCCGCCCGCCACAGCAGGCCCTCCACGGCCAGCACGAGGTGGACGAAGAGCAGCGCCAGCACGCCCCAGCGGTCGGTGGTGACCGCCAGCGTGGAGGAGCCGGCGCCGATCAGGACGGCCCACAGCCAGGTGTGGGTCAGGGTGCGGTGGCCGCCGGAGCGCCGGGCGTCCTTCGGGGCGCGGGTGGCCTTGTAGACGGCGTAGGAGAGCTTGTCGACCACCTCGCACAGGCCCCGGGACAGCGGGCCGAAGGCGCGGGAGATCGTCGCCGACTTGTGGTCGAGGTCGGGGGCCAGGGCGGCACCCGCGCAGATGAGGGAGCCGACGACGAGGACCGGCCAGGGCATGGGGTGTCCGGCGGCGGCCGCAGCCGCGCCCACCCCCAGCCAGGCCGCCGCCCCGGACAGTGAGTGCGCCGGACCCATCATGCTCGTCTTCCCGCCCCGGTGTGTGTCTGGTCGGGCCCTGGCGACGGTGTCGTCCGGCCCCGGTCAACGGCACAGCGTACCGGTGGTGATCTTCATTCGGTCGGCCGGTTCCCTCATCCGGGCGGAAGCCAGGCAAGATGGGGGGTGTGACCCTCATTGATCAGCTCCCGCCGAACGCCGACCCCGACGCGCTCTTCGAGGCCTTCTCCTCGTGGGCGGAGGACCAGGGCATCACCCTGTACCCGGCCCAGGAGGAGGCGCTGATCGAGGTCGTCTCCGGGGCGAACGTGATCCTGTCCACGCCCACGGGCTCCGGGAAGAGCCTCGTCGCGGCCGGCGCGCACTTCACCGCCCTGGCCCAGGACAAGGTCACCTTCTACACCGCCCCCATCAAGGCGCTGGTGTCGGAGAAGTTCTTCGACCTGTGCAAGCTGTTCGGCACGGAGAACGTCGGCATGCTGACCGGCGACGCCTCGGTGAACGCCGACGCCCCCGTGATCTGCTGCACCGCCGAGGTGCTGGCCTCCATCGCCCTGCGCGACGGCAAGTACGCCGACATCGGCCAGGTCGTGATGGACGAGTTCCACTTCTATGCCGAGCAGGACCGCGGCTGGGCCTGGCAGATCCCGCTGCTGGAGCTCCCGCAGGCCCAGTTCATCCTCATGTCGGCGACCCTCGGTGACGTGTCGAAGTTCGAGAAGGACCTCACCCGGCGCACCGGCCGCCCGACGTCGGTGGTGCGGTCCGCGACCCGGCCCGTCCCGCTGTCGTACGAGTACGTGACGACGCCGATCACCGACACGATCACCGAGCTGCTGGAGACCCGGCAGTCTCCGGTGTACATCGTGCACTTCACGCAGGCCCAGGCGGTCGAGCGGGCGCAGTCGCTGATGAGCATCAACATGTGCTCCCGCGAGGAGAAGGACAAGATCGCCGAGCTGATCGGCAACTTCCGCTTCACCACGAAGTTCGGACAGAACCTGTCCCGCTACGTGCGGCACGGCATCGGCGTGCACCACGCCGGCATGCTGCCCAAGTACCGGCGCCTGGTGGAGAAGCTGGCCCAGGCCGGCCTGCTGAAGGTGATCTGCGGTACCGACACCCTCGGCGTGGGCGTCAACGTCCCGATCCGCACCGTGCTGTTCACCGCGCTCACGAAGTACGACGGCAACCGGGTCCGCACGCTGCGCGCCCGCGAGTTCCACCAGATCGCCGGCCGGGCCGGCCGGGCCGGCTTTGACACGGCAGGCTTCGTCGTGTCCCAGGCGCCCGAGCACGTCATCGAGAACGAGCGGGCCCTCGCCAAGGCGGGCGACGACCCGAAGAAGCGCCGCAAGGTGGTCCGCAAGAAGGCCCCGGAGGGCTTCGTCGCCTGGTCCGACAGCACCTTCGAGAAGCTCATCGCCGCCGAGCCGGAACCGCTCACCTCCCGGTTCAAGGTCACCAACATCATGCTGCTGTCGGTCATCGCCCGGCCGGGCGATGCCTTCCAGGCGATGCGCAGCCTCCTGGAGGACAACCACGAGCCGCGCAAGGCCCAGCTGAGGCACATCCGGCGGGCCATCGCCATCTACCGTTCGCTGCTGGACGGCGGGGTGGTCGAGCAGCTCGACACCCCGGACGCGGAGGGCCGCACCATCCGGCTCACCGTCGACCTCCAGCAGGACTTCGCGCTGAACCAGCCGCTGTCGACCTTCGCGCTGGCCGCCTTCGACCTGCTGGACCCGGAATCCCCCTCCTACGCGCTGGACATGGTCTCCGTCGTCGAGTCCACGCTGGACGACCCGCGCCAGATCCTGGCCGCCCAGCAGAACAAGGAGCGTGGCGCCGCGGTCAGCGCGATGAAGGCCGACGGGATCGAGTACGAGGAGCGGATGGAGCGGCTCCAGGAGGTCACGTATCCCAAGCCCCTCGAAGAGCTCCTGCACCACGCCTACAACGTGTACCGCAAGAGCCACCCGTGGGTCGGTGACCACCCGGTCTCCCCGAAGTCGATCATCCGCGACATGTACGAACGTGCGATGACCTTCACCGAGTTCACGGCCTTCTACGAGCTGGCCCGCACCGAGGGCATCGTGCTGCGCTATCTGGCGAGCGCGTACAAGGCGCTGGACCACACCATCCCCGACGACCTGAAGTCCGAGGACCTCGAGGACCTGATCGCCTGGCTGGGCGAGCTGGTCCGCCAGGTCGACTCCAGTCTGCTCGACGAGTGGGAGCAGCTGGCGAACCCGGAGGTGGAGACGGCGGAGGAGGCCCAGGACAAGGCCGACCAGGTCAAGCCGGTCACCTCGAACGCCCGCGCCTTCCGCGTCCTGGTCCGCAACGCCATGTTCCGCCGGGTGGAGCTGGCGGCGCTGGACCGCATCGACGAGCTGGGCGAGCTGGACGGCGAGTCGGGCTGGGACGCCGACGCCTGGGGCGAGGCCATGGATGCGTACTGGGACGAGTACGACGACCTGGGCACCGGCCCTGACGCCCGCGGCCCGAAGCTGCTCCAGATCGAGGAGGACCCGGCGCACGGTCTGTGGCGCGTCCGCCAGACCTTCGCGGACCCGAACGGGGACCATGGCTGGGGCATCAGCGCCGAGGTGGACCTGGCCGCCTCCGACGAGGAGGGCCGGGCCGTCATCCGGCTGACCTCGGTCGGCGAGCTCGGCGCGCTCTGACTCCCCCGGATCCCGTCCGGGGGAACCGCCTCCCCCGGACCCGGTCCGGGGGGACACCGGCCCGTACGCACGCCGGCCCGCCGGAGACGACAGTGGAGAACCTCTGATGACGAACCCCGCCGAGAGACTGGTCGATCTGCTGGACCTGGAGCAGATCGAGGTCAACATCTTCCGCGGTGCCAGCCCCCAGGAGTCCCTCCAGCGGGTCTTCGGCGGGCAGGTCGCCGGCCAGGCCCTGGTGGCCGCGGGCCGGACCCTCGAGAGCGACCGGCCGGTCCACTCCCTGCACGCGTACTTCCTGCGCCCCGGCATTCCCGGAGTGCCGATCGTGTACCAGGTGGAGCGGGTGCGCGACGGGCGGTCCTTCACCACGCGCCGCGTCACCGCGGTCCAGCAAGGCAAGACGATCTTCAATCTGACCGCCTCCTTCCACCATCCGGAGGAGGGCAGCATCGAGCACCAGCTGCCTCCCCGCCTCGACTTCCCCCATCCGGACACGCTCCCGAAGGTTGCGGACGAGATCCGCGAGCACTTGGGCGCGCTGCCCGAGGCGCTGGAGCGGATGGCCCGCCGCCAGCCGTTCGACATCCGGTACGTGGACCGGCTCCGCTGGACCCCGCAGGAGCTGCGGGAAGCCGATCCGCGCAGCGCGGTGTGGATGCGGGCGGTCGGCCCCCTGGGCGACGACCCGCTGGTGCACACCTGCGCCCTCACCTACGCCAGTGACATGACCCTCCTCGACGCCGTGCGCATCCCCGTGGAGCCCCTGTGGGGCATGCGCGGTTTCGACATGGCCTCGCTGGACCACGCCATGTGGTTCCACCGGCCGTTCCGTGCGGACGAGTGGTTCCTGTACGACCAGGAGTCGCCCATCGCGCACGGCGGCCGCGGCCTGGCCCGCGGCCGGATCTACGACCTGGAGGGCAGGCTGCTGGTCTCCGTGGTCCAGGAAGGCCTGTTCCGCCCGTACCCGTCCCCTCAGGCCCGGCCGTCCACGCCGGCCGAACCGACCCCGAAGAGCTGAGCACCCCCATGTCCGACCCGGTCCTCCCGTGCCCCTGCGGGCTGCCCGCCTCCTACCCGGAGTGCTGCGGCCGCTTCCACTCCGGTGCCCGGCAGGCGCCCACCGCCGAGCTGCTGATGCGCTCCCGGTTCAGCGCCTTCGCGGTGGGCGACACGGCCTACCTGATCCGCTCCTGGCATCCGAGCACCCGACCCGGCCGGCTCGACCTGGATCCCGACCAGCGCTGGGTGCGGCTGGAGATCCTCGGCGTCGAGCGCGGCGGGATGTTCGAGACGGAGGGCTCGGTGGAGTTCCGGGCGCACTACCGCGAGGGCCGGCACACCGGTTCCCTGCACGAGAACAGCGCCTTCGCCCGGGAGGGCGGGGCCTGGGTCTACGTCGGCCCCCTCTCCCCCGTCGACTTCAGCTGACCGCGCGCCCCGGCCAGGACGAAGTCCAGGCCGGCGCGGTACCAGTGGACCTCGTCGGGCTGCTCCGCCCGCAGCAGCCGCTGCGCCACGGCCGCGGCGGCCGGGATCTGCGGGTGCCGGTAGGGCGGGGACGGGGCGAGGGCGGCGAGCACGATCCGCTCCGCCGGGTCGGGCACGGCCTGCCGGACCTCCTCCTCCGGGAGGACGGAGGCCAGTACGGCGGCCCGCTCCCAGGGGTCGGCGGTCCGTCCCAGCAGCAGCCCGACGTGCCGGTCGCGCCAGGTACGCGGGCGCAGGTCCGTCCCGGCCGCCATCAGCTGCCGGTCCTCCTCGGATGCGCCGCCGCGCAGCAGCCCCGGTTCCCGGGCGGCGAACTCCCGTAATTCCGCGGCCAGGTAGAGCCACACCACCGCCCGGTAGCGGTTGATCCGGTAGCCGACGGGGGCCATGCGCCCGCAGCGGGCGAGCCGGATGAACCGGCTCGGCCCGATGCCCATCAGCCGCCCCGCGGCACCCGATCCGGCGACGGTCTCGACCCGGGCGCGCAGGGCGTCCGGGAACCCCTCGGCGGACCTGACGCGGTCCAGCTCGGCCTGCGTGTACCGGGCCGCTCCGCCGGGAGCCGGCGGCCCCGCCCGCACGATGCCCAGCTGTACCGCGCGGGCGAACTCGCTGCGGGTCAGCCCCAGTTCCCCGGCGGCCCGGGCCCCGCCCACCGCACCCCCCGGCTCCGCACCGGATCCGGCGACGGCCCCGCTTCGCACCCCGGCCGCCGCAGCGGCCGGCGCCCCGGCCACAACCCCGCACCCGACCCCGGTCCCCGTCCCGGTCCCGGCCTGCGCCACGAGCTTCATGACGATCCCCCTCACGCATCAGCACGATTACTCTGCGTGAAGACCGTAACTCGGCGCGACGACACCCGGCCAGGCCTGTGGATAACTCCCGGAAGGACCGCGCGGCCATCCCGCGCTCCCCGCCGCCGTCACCCCCCGGTGATCCGCCGCTCCGCCACGCCCAGGTGCTCTCCCACCCGGTTGACCAACAGCGTCATCTCGTACGCCACCTGGCCTATGTCCGCCTCGGCCCCGCTCAGCACGCACAGCGAACTGCCCGAGCCCGCCGCCATCACGAACAGCGCGCCGTCGTCGTACTCGACCATCGTCTGCCGCACCTCACCGGCCCGGAAGTGCCGGCCCGACCCCTTCGCCAGGCTCTGCAAGCCCGCCGCCACCGCCGCCAGATGCTCCGCGTCCTCCCGCGCCAGCCCCGCGCTCGCGCCCGTGACCAGCCCGTCGTTGGACAGCACCACCGCGTGCCGGACCTGCTGGACCCTGCGCGACAGGTCGTCGAGCAGCCAGTCGAGCTGCTTGTCCAGTGCCATTTCAAGCCCCTCCCCGTTGCGCCGCCGCCGTGGCCGCGCCGCACCCCGCTTGGATTTCGCAAGCCTTCCCCACCAGGGGCTTTCCGGCAAGGAGGAAGCGCCCATGGCGTGGAAGATGACTCAAGAGTCCCGCAGGCGGGTTCACAGCGGCCCGGCCTGCACCCCCACCGACTCCAGCAGCCGCGCGGTGTGCACCCTCCCCGCGTATTCAACGAGCCTGATCAGCACTTCCTTCCCCGAATCCCGGTCCCGCGCGTCACACAGCACCACCGGCGTCCCCGGTTCCAGGTCCAGCGCCCGCGCCACCTCGTGCGTCCCGTAACGCCGTGCGTCCGCGAAGCAGTTGACGGCCACGACGAACGGAATGCGCCGGTGCTCGAAGTAGTCCACCGCCGGGAAGCAGTCCTCCAGCCGTCGCGTGTCGGCGAGCACCACCGCACCCAGCGCGCCCTGCGACAGCTCGTCCCACACGAACCAGAACCGGTCCTGCCCCGGCGTCCCGAACAGGTAGAGGGAGAGCCCGGCGCGGATGGTGATCCGCCCGAAGTCCATGGCGACGGTCGTGGTCGTCTTGTGTGCCACCCCGCCCGTGTCGTCGACCAGTTCGCCCGCCTCGCTGAGCCGTTCCTCCGTCCGCAGCGGGCGGATCTCGCTGACCGCCCCGACGAGCGTGGTCTTGCCGGCCCCGAACCCGCCGGACACGAGTATCTTCAGCGCGAGCGCCGCCAGTTCGCCGCCGTCCTCCGGCCCCGGGGCCGGGTCGTGTCCGCCGCCGGGCCCGCCCGGCAGGTCGTCGTGTCGTCCCATCACAGCGCTCGCAATCCCTCGATGACTTCCCGCAGAATCCGCTCGTCCGGCAGCGTGGCGGGCGGCACCGGCCGGCTGACGCGGACGTGCCCGGCCTCCAACAGGTCCCCGAGCAGCACCCGGACCACGCCCACGGGCAGGTCCGCGTCCGCCGCGAGCTCCGCCACCGACTGGGTCTCGGACCGGCAGAGTCCCAGCAGGGCCCGGTGCTCGGGGCCGAGCAGGGACTCGCCGGCCGGGTCCGCCCCGCCCGCGTCCACCACGACCAGCGCGATCAGATCAAAGCGGACACCGTGCGGACCCGGCTTCGTCCGCCCGCCCGTCACGGCGTACGGGCGGACGAGCGGGCCCGCGTCGGCGTCGTACCACTGGCCGTCCATGTGCCGGACCGCCGCCTTCAGCCCGCGGCCGGCGGCTGTGCCGCGAACCGGGGCGGCGTGTACAGGTGCTCCCCGACCCGCTTGACGAGCCGGGCCATTTCGTACGCGATCAGCCCGATGTCGGCGCCGGCCGCGCTGAGCACGGACAGGCAGGACCCGTCCCCGGCCGCCGCGACGAAGAGGAACCCCTCGTCCAGCTCCACCAGCGTCTGGCGTACGCCCCCGACCCGGAAGTGCCGGCCCGCGCCCTTGGCGAGACTGTGGAATCCGGAGGCCACGGCCGCCAGGTGTTCCGCGTCCTCCCGGCTGAGCGCGCTGGAAGCGCCCACCGCCAGCCCGTCGTTGGACAGGACCACGGCATGCCGGACCTCCCTGACGCGGACCACCAGCTCGTCCAGCAGCCAGTCCAGTTCGCCGGCTCTGCGGATCCCGCCGGCGCCGAATCCCTGGTCCTCGATCATCACGCTTCTCCTTCACTGCCTGGCTGGGCGGAGTTCTCCTGGGCGCCGCGGACCCAGCCGGCCCGGTAGGCCGCCATCCGGTCCCGGGCCTGCTCCGGGCTGCGCTCCGGCTCCTCCGCCGGCGGGGGTGTGCCCGCACCGGCCGCCGGGGACTTGGGGGCCGGTGCCTCGCGCAGCTGCGGAACCAGACTTGCCTGGCGTACGCGGCGCGGCAGCTCGGCTCCCGAGGAGTCGGCGGCAACGGCTCGAGGCAGCCGGGACAGGGGGAGCGGGGCAGGAGCGGGGCCGGGGGTCGAGGGGGGCGCTGCGGGCGCGGGTACGGGCTCGGGCGCGGTGGCGGGTACGGGCTCGGTAGCGGGTACGGGCTCGGGCTCCCCTGCGGCCGGGGGCGTCAGCCGGGGTGCGGGTTCCGGCGCCGCGGCCGCCCATGCCGGGGCCCTCCTACGCGTGACCACCCCGCCCGCCCCGCCCGTACCGCCCGTGCCACCGCGCGGCCGCAGCGCGGACACCGGGTCCGGGTGCGGCTCCTTGCGTACGGGGCCTCGGTCGGCGGCCGGGACACCGCGCGCGTCCTCCCGTGCGGCGGCCACGGCGGGCGGCTTCCGGTCCGCCTCCCGGGCCGGGGCGGCCGCCCCGGTCAGGGCCGGTCCCGCGTCCCCGGCCCCGGTCCGGGGCTCCGGGTCCGGGGCGGGGGCAGGGTCGGAGCCCGGCTCGACCGCCCCCTGGAGCAGGGACTTCGGCAGGAGGACCACGGCGGTGGTGCCCCCGTACGGCGACGGACGCAGGTGCACCTTCACGCCGTGCCGGGCCGCGAGGCGGCTGACCACGAAGAGCCCGAGCCGGTCGCTGTCGAAGAGGTCCAGGGCCTCGGACTCCTCGATGCGCCGGTTGGCCTCCGCCAGGCTTTCGCGGCCCATGCCGAGTCCGCGGTCCTCGACCTCGAGGACGTACCCGGCGCCGACGGGCTCCCCGCTGACCCGGACCTTGGTGTGGGGAGGGGAGAACTGGGCGGCGTTCTCGATGAGTTCGGCGAGCAGGTGGGTGAGGTCGGCGACCGCGGCGCCGATGACGGAGGCCTCCGCGGTCCGGCCCACCTCGACGCGCGGGTAGTCCTCGATCTCGGAGACGGCGGCCCGGACCACGTTCGTCAGCGGGACCGGCATCCGCCACGCCCGCCCCGGGGCGGCGCCCGACAGGATGATCAGGCTCTCGGCGTGCCGGCGCATCCGGGTCGTGAGGTGGTCGAGGCGGAAGAGGTCGCCGAGCTCGCCGGGGTCGTCCGCGCTCCGCTCCATCGAGTCGAGCAGGCTGAGCTGCTTGTGCACGAGGACCTGGCTGCGGCGGGCCAGGTTGACGAAGACCCCGCTGATTCCGCCGGCGAGTTCGGCGCGTTCGACGGCGGCGCCCAGGGCGGCCCGGTGGACGGTTGCCAGGGCCTCGCCGATCTGGGTGATCTCGTCCTCGGCGGCGGGTCCCGGCGGGGCTTCGGCCTCGACGTCGATGGCCTCGCCGGCCCGGAGCCGCTGCACGGCGTGCGGGAGCTTGCGGTGGGCGATCTCCAGGGCGGTGTCGCGCAGCGAGACGAGTTCCTCGAGGAGGCCGCGGCCGATGCGAACGGAAATGACGAGCGAGGCGGCGACGGCGGCGAGGCCCAGCACGACGACGGCGCCGGCGGGGCCGATGGCGCCTGCGGTGAGGGGGCCGCCGCGGTCGGCGGCGGCGCGGGCGGCGGTTTCGATCTCCCGCATGGAGGCGCTGACGCTCGTGTACGCGGCCTCCCAGCCGGTGGCGGCGGCGCGGGGGTCCTTGGCCGTTCCGGCGGTCAGCACCCGGTCCTCGGCGCCGGTGAGGTCGGCGTAGGCCGCGCTCTTGGCGACCGCCTGCCAGGCGTCCCGCTGGGCGGCGGGCAGGTCGTCGGCGGAGCTCGCGGTGAGCGTACGGCGGGTCTCTATCGCGCCGGTGAGGCGCCGGAGCGATTCGGTGCTGCGCTGGCCCGGCAGGGAGATCAACGCGTCCTCGCGGGCCAGGAGTTCCCCGGCGCGGGCGAATTCGAGCAGGACGCGGGCCTCGGGGCCGAGCTCGGCCTGCTCGCCGCCCGTGAGGAAGCCGGCGACGGCGAAGGCGCTGTCGACGGCGCGCGTGTACGTCTCGTACGCCGCGTCGGGGGTGGTGCGGCGGTCGCTGATGTCCCTGCGGGCGGATCCGAGGCCCTCGGCGGCGGCGACGAAGGCGCCGAGGCGGACGACGAGTTCGGTATGGTGGCCGCCGGACTCGGCGACGGTGTGCCGGTCGCCCAGCCGGAGTCGGCGGACCGCGTCGTCGGTGCGCCGCTGCTGCTTCTCCAGCTCGGCGGCGCGATCGGGGGCGGCGGGGTCGGCCAGGTAGCGGACGGCGGCGCGGCGCTCGGCCTGGAGCTCCGTGACCGCGGCCGCGACGGGGGTGCGTATCCGGTCGTCGATCCGCTGGGCGTGGCTGATCCGGGCGATGTCCTGGGCGGTGCCGACGGTGGCGAAGCCCCAGAGGGCGAGCAGCGAGACCACCGGAACCATGAGCAGCGAGACGATCTTCGCGCGGACGGTCGCGGGCCGCAGTCGCAACAGCAGCCGCGGTCGCGGCCGCCGGCCGGGGTGCGGGCGGGCGGCGCCGGGGCCCGTGCCCGTGCGCGGGCCCGTACGGAGAGGGTCGGCGGATTCCTGCCCGTGCCGCCCTGGTTCCGGCTCCGGTTCGTCGGCGGGCGGTCCTGCATGGGCCCGGCGGCCGCGGGCCGGGGGCGCGGGCAGGCGCTGCGCCGCTGGTTCCGGTTGTCTGCGGGGTGTACGCATGGGCTCCTCGTCGGGGGTGCGGGCGGGCGGGCGGGCGGGAGGAGGGTCAGTGGGCGGTCGCGGCGGTCGCGGCGGCCGCGCCCGGCCCGCCCGGTGCCCGGCGGGCGGGCGCCGGGGCGGGGACGGCCGCGGTGGAGGCAGGAGCGGAGGCGACCCGATCGCCGGTGGTCGGCGAGAGCGCGACGAACGCCGAGGTGAGGAAGAGGTACGAGCCGAGCCCGACGGCGAGCGGAAGGACGAACTGCAGGGCGGTGGCGCCCGGCAGGGCCTGGTCCGAGGGGGTGACGCGGACGGCGACGGCCATCATCCCGGTGTAGTGCATGCTGCTGACGGCGGCGCCCATGACGAGCGAGGCGACGGCGACGGCCGCGGGCGACTCGATGTTGAGCGCGGCCCACAGGGCGGCCGTGGCGGCGACGACGGCGACCGCGACCGACAGGCCGACGGTGGGCGGGTCGTACGAGATGCTGCCGTGCAGCCGCAGGGCGGCCATGCCCAGGTAGTGCATGCTGGCGACGCCCAGCCCGGTGGTGAGGCCGCCGAGGAGCAGGGACCGCCTGCTCTGCTTGCCGTAGCCGACGGCGAAGACGCCGCACCCGACGACCAGGATGGCGACGACCAGGCTGAGGACGGTCAGCGGCACGTGGTAGCGGATCTCGGTTCCGGTGACGTGGAAGCCGAGCATCGCGACGAAGTGCATGGTCCAGATGCCGGTGCCGATGGCCGAGGCCGCGGTGAGGAGCCAGTTGCGGCGGGAGGAGCCGGTCGTGGCGAGCGCGCGCACGGTGCACCGCAGCCCCAGGGCGGCACCGACGGATGCCATCACATATGACAGTGCCGGCGTCAGCCAGCCGTACGCCGCATGGTCGAGGTGTCCCATGGCCCCGGGACGCTAGTCCGGGTGAGGGCACGAACAAGGGACGCATTTCGAAAGCCACTGGAACTGCTGGAATATGACAGAGCTACGTTCGTCTCCGATCACAGCTCGTGCCACCTTGCCCACGATCCGCACACGCAGGGACCTGGGGGGCCATGGGGGACGATGTGCCCATGACGGAAGACCGCTCGACACACACAGACGTCGCACACGTGCAGGAGTTCTTCGGGGCGCGCGCGGCCGGCTGGGACGCGAAGTTCCCCGACGACGGGCCCGCCTTCGCCGAGGCCGTGGCCGACTTCGGGCTGCGGCCCGGGGACCGCGTCCTCGACGCGGGCTGCGGGACCGGGCGGGCCCTGGCCGCACTGCGGGCCGCTGTCGGACCGTCCGGCACCGTACTCGGCGCGGACATCACCCCGCAGATGCTGGCCGCCGCGCGGCGGGCCGGGCGGGATGCCGAAAGCGCCCTGCTGCTCGCGGACGTGGCCCGGCTGCCGCTGCGCGACGCGGCACTCGACGCGGTGTTCGCCTCCGGGCTCGTCGCGCACCTCCCGGACCCGGCGGCAAACCTGCGCGAGCTGGCCCGCGTCGTCCGCCCGGGGGGCGGGCTCGCGCTGTTCCACCCGATCGGACGGGCGGCCCTGGCGGCCCGCCACGGCCGCGCATTGGCCCCGGACGACCTGCGGGCCGAGCACAACCTCGGCCCGCTGCTGGCCGGTTCGGGCTGGGAGCTGGTCTCGTACGCCGACGAGGACGCGCGCTTCCTGGCCCTCGCGGTGCGCCGCGGCTGATCAGGCCGGGGGCTGGGCCTCCGCCCCGGCGGGCCGGCGCGGGTGCGGTACGGGGCATCCGCCCAGCCCGGGCACCGGGAAGGTGCCGAGCTCGCCCACGTCGTAGCCGTTCCGGTAGCCCTTGATCTCCGGGTTCTGGCGGGCGTAGTGCGGGGCCTTGCGCGGCGGCAGCAGCCGGACGGCGCGCCCGCGCAGCCGCAGGGCGCCCCGGACCAGCCGCTGGACCTGCGGGCGGGGGCGCTCGAAACGGAAGGCGTCGAGCAGCGGCTGGTCCAGCAGGGCCAGGCTCGCCCCGCGCAACGCGGGGGCCAGCGCAGCCGGGTACCAGGAGGCCATGAGGTCCAGGGTGGAGTCGGCGACCTTGCGGCCGCCCTCGTCCCATCCGAAATGGGCCTTCTCGTAGGCGTTCAGGGTCTCCTCGAACTCCTCGTAGGAGCCCGGAACGTCCTTGATGCCCATGTGCCGGCCGAGGGTGGCGTAGTAGTTCGCGCAGGCGCGGCGCTCGTGGTGGGTCATCGGGCGCCAGCCGTAGTCGTCCATCCAGCGCGCCGGAATCACCACGAACGTACACAGGACGTAGCGCATGTCCTCGTTCGAGATGTCGTAGCTGCGGTGCATCTGGTTGATGCGGCGGATCGCGCTGCGCGCGGTCTCGCTCTCGAAGCCGTGCTCCACGACGGCGTCGAGGAGCAGCGCGGTGTCGTCGTAGCGCTTCTGCGGGCGGTCGGTGAACTCGGCGGTCTCGGCCAGGAGCCGGCCGATGCTGGGGACGGCGTAGGTCCGGAAGAGCGCGAGCTCCAGGGCGCGGGTGAAGTCCCAGGGGAACTCGTACGTGGCGGTGAGCCGGTAGATGGTGAGGAAGTCCTTGTCCGGGTCCAGACCGAGGATCTCCCTCAGCCGGTTGTAGCGCTGCACCGGGTGTCCCTTTCTGTGGCGGGTGGTCAACTCTACGTACAGGTAGCGGCGTGGAAATCGCTGCCCGCAGGCTCTCGACGCGGGGGTTACCCGCTGGTTAGGGTGCGCCGACGAGCGAGCGACCGGGAGGCCAGGTGTCCGATGACGAGGAGGGCGGTTCGCTCTATGTGCTGACCGCCGTG
Source organism: Streptomyces sp. NPDC043854 (assembly GCF_056436005.1). Classification (NCBI taxonomy): domain Bacteria; kingdom Bacillati; phylum Actinomycetota; class Actinomycetes; order Kitasatosporales; family Streptomycetaceae; genus Streptomyces; species Streptomyces sp. NPDC043854. The sequence continues at coordinate 47,363 of NZ_JBWKDK010000036.1, read as the reverse complement.
CTGCTGACCCCCGCCCAGTTCCCGAGCGTCCTGGGCGACGACTTCCCCGAGGCGTGTGCGCTGCTGGGCGTGCCCCCGGCCGCGGAGGGTTACGGGCTGGTGCTCGGGCAGGACGAGGAGGGCGCGCGCTGGACGGTCGTCGTCGACGACGTCTCGCTCGTGGCCGCCGCGATCGCCTCCTGGGACTGCGGGATGGAGTACGACCTGTCCCCCGACGAGCGGACGATCGTGGTCTCGCTGGCGGGATGGCCGCTGGACCTGGCCGTGGCCGCCCCCGGCGTACCGGACCCGCACGACCCGGAGCAGGGCGCGGACGGCACCGGACGGGTGCCGCTGACCCCGCCGTCCGCCGACGCCTGGGGGCCGGTACAGCGGCGCATGGGCGCGGACCAGATCGCCCGGGAGTGGGCCGGCTGGCAGGGGCAGGCCGCGGCCGACGGCGGCGCCCGGGCCGCCGCGCACCCGGGGCTCGCGCGGGCGCTCTCGGAGGCGCTGGACTACACGCGGAAGGCTCCGCCACCCGGGCGGGTGCGGTCCTCCTTCGCCGGTGAGGACGCGCGCATGCTCCGGGTGGACGGGCCCGGCTGGTCGCTGGTGGCCCGTACCGACGGCGCGGCCTTCGTCCTGCTGGACGACGAGCCGAACGAGGTCCTTCCGGTGCCCCCGGGTGGGGAGCGGGGACTTCCGGAGTTGCTGGCCGCGCTGGACCGCATCTCCGTACGACCGGCCTGAGGGGCCCGGCCGCGCCCGGCCGCCCGGCCTGCCCCATTGACAGACCGATCGGCCGAGACCAGCGAGGACGAGGGGGACGAGATGGTGGTGCAGTCCGAGCCGGTGGGCGTGGTGGTGGGCGGCCGCGCGGAGGTGGCCGACGACGACTGGGAACGGGAGAGGGCGCTGATCCGCCTGGACTCCGGCCGCTTCGGCCCGGAGTCCCTGTACGGGCTGGAGTCCTTCTCGCACCTCGACTGGGCCACCGAGCTGATGCGGGACGACTACTGACCCGCCCGGGCCCGCTCGGGAGGCGGGCCGGACGGAACGCCTCCCGACGGGCTCAGCGGCCGAGCTGCTTCCTGGATATGCCCCGCAGGCGGCGGCGCTGGGAGGGGTCCAGCAGCAGATAGGCCGCCGCCGGAACACCGACCAGGACCAGCAGCCCGGCCCAGAACCCGACCAGCCAGAACACCACGATGGCTGCCACGACTCCGGCAACTGCGACACCCGCACGCCTGGACATCAGCGGACACCTCCACCCGTCATCGATCAATACGCCGTCACCTGGCTCAACGCACCACGGCGCCGGCGCGTTCCCGACGGAACCTGCCGGGTCGGCCCGACCCGACCCGGCGCAGCCCGCCCGCAGCTGCGCTCCGTGCACACCGGGCGACGGCGATGCGACACGGAGTGGCTGGGCACGGCCTTGTCGCCGTCCCGCGCCGCGGCGACGATGGGGCGCTTCCGGGGCTGCGGGAGCTCCGGAATCCGCGGGAGGGTGACATGGACGAGCCGCCGCTGGCACTGCCTGCCGGAGCCGACCCCGCCGAGCACAGGCGCGCACTGCGCAGGGCGCACACCGCGTTCACCCTGCACGGTCGCGTCGAGGCCCCGGTCCGGGCGGTGATCGCGAGGTCCTGGCAGCGCTGCGCCCGGGCCCGCGTCAGCCCGGACTGCGCGCCCGAGGTGGCACTGGCGGAGGCGGAGCTGCGGCCGTACCGGGCACAGCACCCGCTCGCCCGGGTGATGCCGCTCATCCGGGACCTGGTCGGGGCGTTCGCGGCACACGGGTCGCACCTGCTGGCGGTGTGCGACGCCCGGGGCAGTCTGCTGTGGGTGGAGGGCGAACCGGCCACCCTGCGCCGCGCCGAGCGCCTCGGCTTCGTCCCGGGCGCGCGGTGGGCCGAGACGGCGATGGGCACCAACGCGCCCGGCACGGCGGTCGCGGTCGGCAAGCCGGTCCAAGTCCTCGGGGCCGAGCACTTCAGCCGCCGGGTCCACGCCTGGACGTGCGCCGCGGCCCCGGTGCGCGCCCCCCGTACCGGCCGGGTCCTGGGCGCGGTGGACATCACCGGCGGCGACGGCCTGGCCCACCCCCACTCGCTCGCCTTCGTGCAGGCGGTGGCCCGCGCGGCCGAGTCCCAGCTGGCCCTGCTGGACCCCGTGGCCGCGGCCGCCGGGGACACCCTCCGGGCCCTCGGCCAGGACGAGGCCCTGCTGGTCGGTGCCGACGGGGCACGGACCCGCCTGGGGCGGCGGCACAGCGAGATCATGGCCCTGCTCGCGCACCATCCCGACGGGCTGACCGGCGAGGAGCTGGCGATCGAGCTCTACGAGGACGAATCCGTGTCACCGGTCACGTTACGCGCCGAGATGTCACGGCTGCGCGGCCTGCTGGGCTCCCGCGCACCGCTCTCCCGCCCCTACCGCACCGCCGCTCCGCTGCAGGCCGACTTCACCGCCGTCACCCGCCACCTCGCCGCCGGAGCCGTCTCGGCCGCCCTCCAGCACTACGCCGGCCCCCTCCTGCCCTCCTCCACCGCCCCCGGCATCGCACGGATGCGCCGCCGCATCGAGGACCAGGCGCGAGCCGCCGTGATCGCCCGGGCGGACGCGGGGCTGCTGACCGACTGGGTGTGCACGCCGTGGGGCGCGGACGACCCGGAGGTGTGGCGGGCCCTGGCCGCGGCCCTGCCGCCCGAGGACCGCCCGGCGGCGCTGGCCCGCGTACGCTCCCTGGACGGCGAACTCGGCGCCGTACCACCGCTCCGCCGCCGTGCAACGTATCCGCAACCTGCGCGCTCCTAGCCTCCTGCCGAGCGCCGGCCGACGGCGGCCGAGCCCGGCAAGGGGAGGACACCATGGCCCGTTACGCTGCACCCGGCACCGAGGGCGCGCTGATGTCGTACGCGTCCCGGTACGGCCACTTCATCGGCGGCGAGTACGTCGAACCCGTCCGCGGGCAGTACTTCGCCAACCCCTCCCCCGTCAACGGCGAGACCTTCACCGAGGTGGCGCGCGGCACGGCCGAGGACGTGGAGCGCGCCCTCGACGCGGCGCACGCGGCCGCGCCCGCCTGGGGACGCACCTCGGCGGCCGAACGGGCCGCCGTCCTGCTGCGCATGGCGGACCGGACGGAGGAGCACCTGGAGGCCCTGGCGGTCGCGGAGACCTGGGAGAACGGCAAGCCGATCCGCGAGACCCTGGCCGCCGACCTGCCGCTCGCCATCGACCAGTTCCGCTACTTCGCGGGCGCCCTGCGCGCCCAGGAGGGCGCCCTCAGCCAGCTCGACGACGACACCGTCGCCTACCACTTCCACGAGCCCCTCGGCGTGGTCGGGCAGATCATCCCCTGGAACTTCCCCCTCCTGATGGCGGTGTGGAAGCTGGCCCCGGCCCTGGCGGCGGGCAACACGGTGGTGCTGAAGCCGGCCGAGCAGACGCCGGCCTCCGTGCACTACTGGCTGAGCCTGGTGGCCGACCTGCTGCCGCCGGGCGTGGTGAACATCGTCAACGGCTTCGGCGAGGAGGCGGGCAAGCCGCTGGCGTCCAGCCCGCGCGTCGCGAAGATCGCGTTCACCGGGGAGACCTCCACGGGCCGGCTGATCATGCAGTACGCGGCGGAACACCTCAAACCGGTCACCCTCGAACTCGGCGGCAAGAGCCCGAACATCTTCTTCGACGACATCTGGACGGTCGACGACGAGCTGCGCGACAAGGCCCTGGAGGGGTTCGCCATGTTCGCCCTCAACCAGGGCGAGGTGTGCACGAGCCCGTCGCGGGCGCTGATCGAGCGCGGCCGGTACGCGGACTTCCTCGACGCGGCCGTCGCCCGCACCGAGCTGATCGTCCCGGGGCATCCGCTGGACACGGACACGATGATCGGCGCGCAGGCCTCGGAGGAGCAGCTGCGGAAGATCCTGTCGTACGTGGAGATCGGCCAGCGGGAGGGCGCGAAGATCCTGACCGGCGGCGAGCGCATCGACCACGGAGGCGACCTGGCCGGCGGCTACTACGTCCAGCCGACGATCTTCGAGGGCGACAACCGGATGCGGATCTTCCAGGAGGAGATTTTCGGACCGGTGGTGTCCGTGACCTCGTTCCAGGACTTCGAGGACGCCATCCGCATCGCGAACGACACCGCGTACGGCCTGGGCGCGGGCGTGTGGACCCGCGACATCAACACGGCGTACCGGGCGGGCCGCGCGATCCAGGCGGGCCGCGTCTGGACGAACTGCTACCACGCCTACCCGGCACACGCCGCCTTCGGCGGCTACAAGCAGTCGGGCATAGGCCGCGAAACCCACAAGATGATGCTGGAGCACTACCAGCAGACGAAGAACCTCCTCGTCTCGTACTCCCCGAAGAAGCTCGGCTTCTTCTAGCGGAGTGAAGTCGGGTGCCTGGAAAGAATGTTGCCCTCTCCAGGCACCCAGCGCGTGAGGCGCATGCCGATGCCGCACGAACACTGCGCGTAACCAATGGATCCATTCAGGGGCAGCTTCCGGACCAGCCACGGTCCAGAACGGCGTACTTCAGTCACTCGTGGCGACGATGCCCTGGCAGCCTCCATGAACGGATGACAGTCGCGACCGGCTGCTCCACCCACAAGGACATGGCGACGACGTCCCCTCGTTCGGGAAGCAGCCGAAGCGGGCGGTTACCTCGACTCAGCGCGCACGCGAGCCTCCTGCCGGCAGCGGCCTGGTTGAAGGTGAGCGTGTGCTCCACCTCGAAGAGATGGCCGGCCCGCTGGGCGTTGGCCAGGCCCGCGTAACGGCGGCGGGGCGCCGCACCGTCTCCTGACGTCCAGGGTCTCCATGGTGGCGGCGGCGAACCTGCGGGTTGCCGCATCCGCCACCAGCGACCCTCCGCCCAGCCAGGCCAGGGTAGCGCTGGTAGCCGCCGCTCCGGACAGACCCGAGGTCGCGGTGCCCGTCGACGCGGTCGCGAAGGCCCCAACCCGGCGCTGTGTGCCGACCGCTCTGCTTCGGCCTCACCCCCAACCCGGCGGTCAAGTCCGCCCTGGTTGGAGCTGGGCCTTCTCGTGCTCGGGCAGGGGCCGGTAGGCCGTGCAGGAGGCCCAGACCGACTCCGCCCTGCTTCGTCGGGTCAGCGACCGCGCCCACCAGCGCTTGGCGGAGCAGCTGCTCACCGCTCCGATACTCCCCAAGCGCCGAATTCGGCCATTCGTGCACCTCTTTATGACCCGAAGCCGCTATCCCGAGAGCCGCCGAAACGTCACTCTCGAAGGGGCTTCCAGGGAATTCAAAATAAACCCGTCTCACCCGAAATGATGAGAGTGGGAGCAAACGTAGACAGGTGGGTCATCGGGGCGTTACGTCACGCATATCCTGTGTCCCGCGAGGCCCTGGACAGGACAGCCGAACATGGCGGTTGCCGCCGTTTGCGCAGTCCGGCACCCCGGTGACGGGTTGCGTCAGCGATCCGCCCGTTGAACGCCTTACCGGCGGACAACTCTCGCTACCGCCTTCATCTCTTTGGACACGAGCACCTGCCGAAGCCGTTGCCGTCTGGCGGCGATCCCGCACCTGAATGCCGCTTCGGGAAATTGCTCAGAATCGGACATGGAATGATTACCGAACGCACGGATACGCCTCTGGCGACAATTCCGGCCAACGACGACTACCGGTTGGGTACCGACGCCTACACCGACGAGCAGCGGATCGCGGTCCTCTCCAAGCTGGAGGGGTACCTCGGCGAGCGGAGCCGGCGTCTGCTGGGGTACCAGGTCAACCTGTCGCTCGACGGCCACGCAGCCCTCGGACGCTTCCTGGGCCACCACATCAACAACATCGGGGACCCGTTCGTCGACAGCAACTACAGTCTTCACTCGCGGTGGCTGGAGCGGGCGGTCCTGGAGCACTACGCCCGCCTGTGGCACGCCCCCCTGCCCCAGAACCCGGCCCGCCCCGGGGACGAGGACGGGTGGGGGTACGTGCTGTCCATGGGCAGCACCGAGGGCAACCTGTACGCGATGTGGAACGCGCGTGACTACCTCGATGGCAATGCCCTGGTGCGTGACGAGGTCTCCGGCGAAGCCAGCTGCCGGACCAGCTACCTGCGGGCCAAGCACCCTGACGACAACCCCAACGCCTACTCCCCGGTGGCGTTCTTCTCGCAGGAGACCCACTACTCCCACATCAAGGCGATGCGGGTGCTGGACATCCCGACCTTCTACGACTTGGGCGGCAGCCTCTACCCCGGGGAGTGCCCCATCAACGTGGCCGGCACCGGGATGCAGACCTACAACGGCTGGCCGCTCGGCGGCGTCCCGACCACCGGTGGCGACGAGGGACCCGGCACCGTCGACGTCGACGCCCTGGTCGCCCTCGTAGAGTTCTTCGCCGCCAAGGGCCACCCCGTCCTGGTGAACTTCAACGTGGGCAGCGTCTTCAAGGGTGCCTACGACGACGTCCAGACCGCGTGCGAGCGCCTGCGCCCGATCTTCGAGAAGCACGGCCTCGTCGACCGCACCGTGCGCTTCGACCCCGACGACCCGAAGCGGGTCAGTGTCCGCAACGGCTACTGGATCCACGTCGACGGAGCGCTGGGCGGCGCCTACGCCCCCTACCTGGAGAAGGCCCGCGACCGCGGACTCATCGACAGCGCGCCGCCGGTGTTCGACTTCCGGATTCCCGAGGTGTCCTCGATCGTCACCAGCGGCCACAAGTACCCTGGTGCGCCCGTCCCCACCGGGATCTACATGTCCCGTGCGGGATCCAAGCTGCGGCCGCCGTCGGACCCTGCGGTGGTCTCCTCCCCGGACAGCACGTTCGCCGGCTCCCGCAGCGGATTCGCCTCTCTGGCCATGTGGAATCACCTGGCTCAGTTCAGCGAGGAGCAGCAGGTACGGCAGGCCGCCGAGGTCCTGCGGATCGCCGAGTACACGGCGGAACGCCTCCGGAGTCTCAGCGCGCAGTTGCGGGAACGCGGCGAGCCCTGGGCCGAGGACGGCATCGAGGTCGGCCACGGAGACCACGCGCTCAGCGTCTGGTTCCAGCAGCCCCGCGCCGAGATCGCGCAGAAGTACTCGCTCGCCTGCGTTCCGCTCAACCTCGGTGGCCGTCGGCACGACTACAGCCACGTCTACGTGATGCCGCACGTCACGCAGGAACTTATCGACGAGCTCCTTGACGACCTCTCCCGCCCCGGCGCCTTTGACCGCTCCGCCGAACAGGACGCCGAGCGGCCCCCGCTTCCCCGCCAGCGCTGACCCGCGGACGGCAGCCGGACCACAACCGCCGGCCAGCCACCTGCCGATGTTGCCCCGCACGTCCCCGCGTGCGGGGCAACACGCCGAGGGCGCCTCCGTCGGCCCGTCACCTCGGAAGCTCGGACATCGAGGCGCTTCCCCACCGGGGTCCCCGTAGATCAACGAAGACCGAAGACCACCTGCGAAGCAATTCGGGAGGCCCCCATGACCTCGTTCCTGGACACGATCACGCCGGAGGCGCTCCACGCGGATCCCTATCCGATCTACCAGCGGCTTCGACGTGACCACCCTGTGGCCGAGATCCCCGCACTCGGCTGCCGGCTCGTCACGCGCTGGCAGGACGTGCGTCAGGTGATGAGCGACAGCGATGGCTTCACCACCGACTTTCCGTCCGCCATCTCGGAGATTCTCGGACCGGAGAACATCCTGTCCAGTAGCGGCGACGTCCACAAAGGCCTGCGCGCCAGCGTCGAGGAGCTCTTCGCGCCCGAACGGGCCGGTCTGGCCCGAGAGCACGCACGGAAGCTGGTCATCGAGCGGGTCTCGGGCATGCACGGGCAAGCGGACCTCATGGGCGAGGTCCTGCAACCCGTCGCGGCAGAGGTGTTCCGATGGATGCTGGGCCTCGAGGTCGACAGCACGACCCTGCTGCGCATGGCACGGGCCCTGTGGCTGGGCGCCCTGAATCCGGGAGACCCCGCCAAGCTCGCGGTGTCGGCCGCCGCCATGACCGAGCTCGACGCCACGCTCACCCCCTGGCTCGAGAACCTCGGCCCGGACCCGTCCTCGGCGACCGCACGGTGGCGGCACGTCACCCCTGGAGGCCTCTGTCCGCGAAGCGTCGCAGAGGTACTCCCGACGATCCGCGTGGTCCTCCCGTCCCTTCCCGAACCGGGGTGGGCGGCGGGCAGCCTCCTGGTCGCGCTGTTCAACGACCCGGAACAGCGCGGACTCGTCCGGGACCACCCGGAGCTCCTCGGCGACGCCGTCCACGAAGTCCTGCGATGGATGCCACCGTTCGGGCTCGTCGAGCGCATGACCACCCGACAGGTGGAGCTGGGTGGCACACGCCTGCCTGCCGGTGCACAGGTCCTGGCCGCGATCGGTTCCGCGAACCGCGACGAGACGGTGTTCGAGCAGCCGGACACCTTCGATCTCCGCCGGCGACGGCAGCCGCTGACCACCTTCGGGTACGGAGAACACGCCTGCCTCGTCGGCGCGTTCATCCCCGCCATCGTAGAAGGCCTGGTCGCCGGCATCCTCGACGTCCACCCCGGTGTCCGCGACGACCCCTCGCAGCCGTCCCGAGTAGCCGGCTGGGCCGCCCGCTACACCGCGCGCCTTTGCGTGGACGGCCTCGGCGACTCTGCGACCTCACCATCCGCCACGTCGAACACTCGGGCAGTACTACCACCCACGTCTGCACCCGTGCCTGATCCCACGCCCGAGGCCCGATGCAACCAAGATCCGGACCACGCGCGGACAGCGAGCCCGGCCGAGCATGCCCGGACGAACATCGTTGCCGGCCAACCCGGGTAATCCCCGTGGACCACCAGGAGACGAAGAACCTCCTCGTCTCGTACTGCCCGAAGCGCCCGGCTTCTTCCAGCGTTCTGCGCCGGGATCTGTTCAGAGAGCCGGCGGGGCGTTCGAGGATGTCGTCCGCGGTCCTGGTCCGGACGTAGGGCTTCGGGTCGCTGTTCCAGGTGGCGATCCGGTCGCGGATGTCCTTCTCGAGGGCCCGGACGGACTCGTGGACGCCTCGCCGTATCTGCTTGTCGGCCAGCTCGGCGAACCACCGCGCCACCAGGTTCAGCCAGGACGATCCGGTGGGCGTGAAGTGCACGTGGAACCGGGGATGCGCCGGTGGCCGCCACTTGATGTCCGGGCCGTGTTCCTACTTCTTGACGCTCGCACGCCGGCCCCGGTTGCCGGCTGGCCGGCCGGCTCACGATCGCGTCTCGACGACCGATTCCGCGTCGGGTGGCACAGCGAAGTCCTCCTTCCTGACAGCGGTCTACGCGCTCACGCAGGCGCGTAGAGCAGGGCTGCGCGTCCACGTGGTCATGGCGCGGACTTGCACTTCCTGGACAGCTGTCCATATATTCTGGACACTCGTCCAAGAAGTGCCGGAGCTGCTTCGGCACACAAGGGAGTGGCTACGCCGATGGAGACGACTGCGACCGTGCTGGTGGGCCTGGTGGCTGCGCTGCACCTGTACTTCCTGGTGCTGGAGATGTTCCTGTGGGAGCAGGCTCCCGGCCGCAAGCTCTCCGGGTTCGACGCGGCCCTGGCCCGGGCCACCGCCCCGCTCGCCGCCAACCAGGGGCTCTACAACGGCTTCCTGGCCGCAGGCCTGCTCTGGAGCCTGTTCGCCGGGGACCCGACCGGGTTCCAGGTCAGGGTCTTCTTCCTCTGCTGCGTGGTGGTCGCCGGGGTGTACGGCGGGTTCACCGCCAACCGGCGCATCCTGATCGCCCAGGCACTGCCGGGTGCTCTGGCGCTCGCCGCGGTCCTGCTGGCCGGGTGACCGCCATGCCGGAGGATCCCCGCACCGAACGGACCCGGGCCCGGCTGCGCCAGGCCCTGCTGGAGGAGTGCGCGAGCGGCCCCCTCGACAAGGTCAGCGTCGCGGCCCTGGTGCGCCGGGCCGGGGTCGGCCGCGCCACGTTCTACCTCCACTACGCCGACCTCGAGGCGCTCGCCGTCGACACCTGTGCCGAGATCGTCCGCGAGGCCGTGGACGCCCTGCACGCCTGGCGCGGCGTACCCGACCCCGCCACCCCGCCGCCCGCCCTGCTCGCCTTCTTCGATCGCCTCCCCCAACACGCCGGGCTCTACCGGCAGTTGCTCCGCCCAGGCGGCGGCGGTCCGCTGGGCCGCGTCCTCCACCGCGACCTGCGCGCCCGCAGCCAGGCCGAGCGCGCCCTCGCCGGCGCGCCGGAGCCCGAGCTGATCGCCTCGGCCGTGGCCGCGGCCTTCGCCGGCGTGCTCGCCGACTGGCTGCACGGTCTCATCGAGGCCACCCCCGTCGAGATCACGGGCCGGGTCTGGCGCTTGCTGATCAACCTCCACCGCACGCCGCTGCCCTGACCGGTACCGCCGGCCCGTTCCAACGGGCCGGCCGCGACCCGGTGCGAGGCGGGCGAGCAGCGACAGGGCCGTGATCCCGGCAATGAAGCAGGCGCCGGTCTTCACGCCGCCGGGGCGTTCGACCATGGGCGAGGGCTGGCCGCACGTCCTCGACTGCCTCACCACCGCCTTGAGCAGCGCGAACTGACCGACGGCGAGAGCCGGAGGACGTCGAGGGCGTCGGCCGGCCGACTGTCCTGCCTTGACCCGTCGAACGCCGACTGCGTGGTGCTGACCCCGTCCGGCAGCCGAGCCCCGGGACAGCGGGCGTCCGCGCCTCCCCTGCCTGCCCGTGACGCTCAGCGGCGGCGGATCTCCCGGAACGTCGCCATGAGCCGGTCCCGCACATAGGGGTCCAGGTCCGCGACGTCCGCCGGGCTCAGCCGGCCGGCGAGCCGGGCGACCGTACGCCACTGGGCGAGCGCGGCCCGGCAACCCTCACAGTGTTCGAGGTGCTCGTCGACACGGCGCTGGGCACGGGGCGGGAGGGTGCCGTCCAGATAGGCGGTGAGCTGCTCGACGAAGTCGATGCACCGCTGGTCGCCCCCTGCCCCGGTCCCGCCCGGCTGTTCGCTCACCGCGCCTCCCGCCCTTCGGCGTACCGCTCCAGGCGGGCTCGAACCAGCCCCCGGGCCCGGTGCAACCGCTGTTGCTCGTCCGCGGCGCTGATGTCGAGGGTCTCGGCGACCTCGGCGGGTGACCGGCCCTGCACGTCGCGCAGCAGGATGACCCGGCGCAATTCCGCCGGCATGTCCAGGATCGCGGAACGCACCTCGGCGAGGGCCGCGGCGCTGCCCGGGTCGAGGTCCGGGACCGCCCATACGGCGGGCGGGGTCGCCCAGTGGCCCGGCCAGTCGGGGTGGTCCTCGGGAAGGAAGCGGTCCGCCGGGAACGTGGGCTCCGCCCTTTCGGCGGGCACGGCGACCGGAGCGGCGGCCACCGGAGGCCCGGGCGCCGTCGGCAGTACGACGATCATCAGGATTCCCGAGGCGACCGCGACCGCCATGAACAGCCAGCCGGCGTCGTCGACCCCGCCGATGCCGCTCACGAATCCGACGACCAGCGCGAACGGCACGAAGGTGAGCCAGGTGAGGGTGCCGACGCCGGAGGCGACTCCGGCGCGGACCGTCGACGGCACCGCGTCGTGGAGCTGGTGCATCACCGGGATGCTGACCGCGACGACCACCAGGGTGAGCAGGACCTGGACGGCGATCACCACGGCCGTGCTGCTGCTCGTCGCCAGCACGGCGCAGCAGCCCGCCGCCAGTGCGGCGAGGACCGCCAGCGGCCCGCGCCGCTTCATCCAGCGATGTGAGCCGAGCAGCCCTCCCAGGCCGAGTGCGGAGGTCAGGCCGGCCCAGTGCGGTCCGTACCAGAAGGCCGGAGTGGCCAAGGCGACCAGCCACAGGGGGCCGAACTCCAGCATCCCCTGCATCAGCAGCGCGGTAGCGACGGTCAGCATGATCACCGGGCGGAGCCGGCCGCGCTGCAGCAGCACCCGGTAGGTGGTGGCGATCTGGCGGCGGAGCGGCTCGGCCTCCTCGGCCTTGTGCAGGCGCGGCTCGCGGACGAGGTACAGCGCGACGGCCGCCCCGATCAGCGGCGGAACGGTGAGGAAGTACGTGTCCCGCAGGGAGAGGAGTTCCGCGAGGGCGCCGCCGGCCAGCGCGCTCGCGACGAGGGCGGCGCTCTCCATCACCCGGACCCGCCCGATGACCCGTTCGAAGTCGTCGCTCGACCCGGTCTCCTCGAGCACGGTGTCGTAGACGATCGACTCGAACGTCCCGGACTGCATGGCGAAGAAGATCCCGAGGAAGAACGCCGCCGCCATGTACATCGCGACGTTCCGGCTCAGTCCCCCGACGATGACGCTGACCACCGCCGCCGCACACGCGAGACCCAGTACACCGCGGCGGCTCCACCGGTCGGCGAGCAGGCCCGAGGGAACCTCGAAGACGGGCACCACCACCGAGTACACGGCCGCCATCACACCCACCCCGGCCGCATCGAAGCCGATATCGGTCATGAACAGCTTCTCGATGGGCACCCACAAGGCCAGGTTCTGCAGGAAGGCCGCCACGTACAACGGTGCCAACCGCCGGCGAAGCGCACGGCGCGCCCGGTGTTGTTCGTCCACGGTGCCCACTCTCGGTCGGAGCGGTGCGGCGGCCAAGCAACCGGGAGGGTGGTGTCGGGTCGGGCGGCGAGCAGGGGGACGCGGCCCACCTCGCCTGGAAACTCGGCCTCGTACTCGGCGGAGCCGATCCGGCCGTCCTCGGCACCTACCACCGCGAACGGCACCCCGTCGGCCGCCGCGTCCTGCGCCAGAGCGGCGCCATGATGCGCGTCGCCGTCACCCTCAGGCCCCGGCCCGCCCGCCGGCTGCGCAACCACCTCGCACCGCTCGCCCTGGGCATCGCCCCCGTGCGGGACGCCATCGCGGGCAGCTTCGGCGGCAAGGGATGCGCCACCGCACAACGGCGAGATCGACCACGCCGCCTGCGGTCATCCGCATTCGCCTCTGCCGCACATAAGCTGCCCGTACTGACCATTCGTCATGTAAGGGAGCAACCATGGCCTCTCGCCTCAACCCGTACATCAGCTTCTCCGGCAACGCGAAGCAGGCCATGGAGTTCTACAAGGAGGTGTTCGGCGGCGACCTGGCCGTCAACGCCTACGGCGACTTCGGCTCCGAGACGCCTCCCGGGTACGCCGACAAGGTCATGCACGGCAGGCTGGAGACCCCCAGCGGCTTCACCCTGATGGGCTCCGACAATCCGCCCGGGGCGGAGCTCAATCCCGGGAACAACATCGCGGTGAGCCTGAGCGGCGACGACACCGGCGAACTGCGCGGCTACTGGGACAAGCTGTCCGCGGGCGGCACGGTGTCCGTGCCGCTGGAGAAGCAGATGTGGGGCGACGTGTTCGGCATGTGCACCGACCAGTTCGGCATCACGTGGATGGTCAACATCAGCGAACACCAGGCCTGATCCCGTGTCGACGCCTCGGTGACCCATCGCTCGCCCATGGGACGGGCCTCAGTCGTCCAGGCTCCCCATGGTCAGGTTGACGATCGTTCCCGTCATCCCGCTCGCCTTGTCGGAAGCCATGAAGGCCGCCGTGTTCGCGACCGTCGAGTCGGTCAACAGTGCCCTCGAACGCGCCCGCGCCGGCCTGGAGCGCCGACGCTCGGCGGGCGCCGAGCGCGAACCGGCGCCCGCTCCCGGCTCACAAGCCGAGGAGGCACTCGTGTCGGAGTTCGTCCGCGCCTACGAGTCCGGCGACGTCGATGCGCTGGCGGCCTTGTTCACCGACGACGTCTTCGTCTCCATGCCTCCGATTCCCCTCGCATACGAGGGCCGCGGCGTCGTGGCCCGCCTCTTCGCCGGCATCTTCCGTTCGGGCAGGAGGGTTGACCTCGTACCGACGCGGGCGAACGGTCAGCCGGCGTTCGGGGCCTACCTTCGTGCTTCGACCGGTGTCCGCCGTGGAACCGGCCTCTTCGTCCTCACCCTCACCGGCGAACGGATCTGCGCCTTCACCCGCTTCGAAGGCAGCGTGCTCCCCTGGTTCGAACTGCCGCGATCGCTCCCTGGCCGACAGCCGGGTGCCGAGCGCCCTGCATCGGGGCCATGAGCCGAGCAGCCCCCGCGCAGGTCACCGGTAGCAGGGGCCCTGGTGGCGTTCTAGCGTGGAATGAGGGGGTCGGTTCCGCCCGGCTGAGAGGAGTGGTCACCATGGCGGGCAGGAGTCGGAGCGAAGTCGAGTCGGAGATCAAGGAGACCCTGGGCCTCGTACCCCATTTCTTCTCCCAGATCCCGGATGACCTGCTGGACTACGAGTGGGAGATCTTCAAGAAGATCGAGCTCGGCGAGACGCTCATCCCGAACAAGTACAAGGAGCTGATCGGGGTCGCGCTGCACTCGGAAACAAAATGCCGTTACTGCACGCTCTTCCACACGGAGGCCGCGAAGCTGTTCGGGGCCACCGACGAGGAGATCCAGGAAGCCGTCCACTACGCGAAGAACAGCCTCGGCTGGAGTGCGTACATCAACGGCATGCGTGAGGACTACGACGAATTCGCGCGCGAACTCGGGCAGATCAAGGACTACCTGTCGTCGAAGGGATGACCATGCAGCTCGAGTGGGCCCGGCCCGGCGTCCTGCGCGCGACGGCTCACGCCTTCGAATTCGCGGCGCTGGTGGCCGCCGCCCGCTACGTGGCCGAGTCCGCTCCGCCCGGCATCCCGGAGGAGTCGCTGGATCAGCTCAAACACATCCTGCGCGACTACGACACCCAGTCACGCCACCTGCGTGACGCGCCTGCGCCGGGCGACTCCTGAGCCGTCCGCCCGCGCCTGCGAGGCGGGGCGGCAGCGGGCGGCAGCGTGTTCCGACCACGCTGCGGGCACCATTTCCGCGATCAGCAGTGCTCCTCCGCGCGGTCCGGCAGCGCAGCCCGCAGCAGAGCCCCCGTCACCGGGTGCCGCGGGGCATCGAACAACTGCCGCGCGGGCCCCTCCTCCACCACGTGTCCGGCATCGAGTACGGCGATGCGGTCGGCCAGCGCCCCCACCGCAGCCAGGTCATGGGTGATGAACAGCAGGGACAGCGCGTCCCGTTCGCGCAGTCCGGCCAGGATGCCGAGGATGGCGCTCCGCGTGACGGCGTCCAGGCCGGAGGTGATCTCGTCGCAGATCAAGACCGTCGGCTCCGCCAGCAGGGCGCGGGCCAGCGCGGCGCGCTGGAGCTCGCCGCCGGACAGACCGCCTGGCCGTCGTGCGACCAGCTCCGCCGACAACCCCAGTTCCGCCAGGACCTGTGCGGCC
Source organism: Streptomyces sp. NPDC043854 (assembly GCF_056436005.1). Classification (NCBI taxonomy): domain Bacteria; kingdom Bacillati; phylum Actinomycetota; class Actinomycetes; order Kitasatosporales; family Streptomycetaceae; genus Streptomyces; species Streptomyces sp. NPDC043854. The sequence goes on along the minus strand of NZ_JBWKDK010000036.1, from coordinate 32,172 downwards.
TTCGCCCGTGCCTCGTCCGGCGCGGCGCCCCGCAGGCGTACGGCGGTCCGGGCGACCTGCTCGAGGACCGGCCGGTACTCGTCGAAGGCCGCCCTCGCATCCTGGAACACGTATTGGACTGAGGCCAGTTCCGCCCGTGTCCGGGAGCGCAGGCTGCGGGCCAGCGGCCGTCCGTCGAGCAGTACCTCGCCTCGGTGGGCCGGGTGCAGCCCGGCCAGGCACCGACCCAGGGTGGTCTTGCCGCTGCCGGAACGGCCGACCACCACCAGGCACTCCCCCTCAGCGACCGAGACCTCGACCGCGCCTGCGGCACCGAGGACACGAACCGCCCCGCCCGCGGTGCGATGGCCGGCACTCAGCCCGCGGGTCTCCAGCCGTACGGCGCTTCTCGGACGGGTGTCCCGCGCCGTGCGGGGCGCCTGGTGCGGTTCGGCGGCGAGGACGGCGGCGGGCGTCCCCCGGTCGACGACCCGGCCGCCGCGCAGCAGTACGACCTCGTCGGCCAACTCCCTTACCGCGTCGAGGTCGTGGCTGAGCAGTACGACGGCGATGCCCTGCCGTGCGACGGCGGACAGTTCCGCGACGATGCCCTGCCGGGTGAGGGGGTCCTGACCGGTGGTGGGCTCGTCGGCGACGAGGACACGGGCTCCCAGCAGAAACGCCTGCGCGAGTACCACGCGCTGCTGCTGCCCGCCGGACAGCTGGTGGGGGAAGCGGCGCAGCACCTCGTCCGGGTCGGGGAGCTGCGCCAGCCGCAGGGCCTCGCGGACCCGCTCCTGGATCTCCGCCCGGCTGCCGTCCTGCCGGCGCGCGATGTCGCGGAGCAGCGCGCATACCCGGCGGGCCGGGTTGAGCGCGGCGGCCGGGTGCTGGGGCACGTAGCCCACGGCGTGCCCGGCGGTGCGGACGCTGCCGCCGACCCGGGCGCCTTCGGGGTACTCGCCGAGGAGTGCGAGGCCGGTGGTGGTCTTCCCGCTGCCCGAGGGACCGACGAGCGCGGTCACCTTCCCGGCAACGGCGGTGAGGCTGACGCCGTCGACGAGGGGACGCCCCCCGATCTCGACACGCAGGTCCCGAATCTCCGCCACGGCCGCCGCCTCGCGGCTCGGGTTCGTCACGTCGTTCCCTTCCCATGGCCCGGCCGCCGCTGTAGGGCCGCATCGAACAGCAGGTTGGTGCCCATCGACAGCGCGGCGATGAGCAAGGCGGGCACCACCACGGCCCAGGGCTGCAGGAACAGCCCGGTGCGGTTGCGGTCGACCATCACCGCCCAGTCGGCGGCGTCCGGCTGTACGCCGACGCCGAGGAACGCGGCCGTCGCGACCAGGTACAGGGCTCCGGTCAGCCGGATCCCGGCGTCCGCGGCGAGGGTGCGCCGCATCGCGCGGCAGACGTAGCCGACCGCCGTGCGCCACCACGACTCGCCCTGCATGCGCAGGGCTTCGACGGCGGGCCGCGCGGCGGCCTCCACGGCTGCCGCGTGCACGACCCGGGCCGCATCGGGTACGGCGGCCAGCCCGACCAGGAGGGTCAGCCCGACCGGCCCCGGAGTGAGGGTGGCGGAGACGAGCAGCACCAGCAGCAGCGACGGGACGGCGATCAGCACGTCCAGCGGCCGCATCAGCACCTCCTCCAGCACGCTGCGGCGCGTGAGGGCGGCGGCGAGGCCCAGCGGGACCGCCACCGCGTACGCCAGAGCGGTGGCGGCAAGGGAAACCCACACCACCGAGCGGCCGCCGAGGAGCACCTGGTGCCAGACGTCCCTCCCGCTGAAGTCGGTGCCGAGCCAGTGCCCGTCGCCGGTGCCGAAGGAGACGGAGCGGGGACCGGGGGGCCCGGCGAACAGCGGGCCCAGCAGGGCGAGCAGCAGCGGCATCACGATCAGCCCGAGGGCGAGCGCGTACCGGGCCGGGGAATGACGAGGGGCAGGGGAATGACGAGGGGCACGGGGACCGGTCATGCCGCCACCTCCGAGCGGGGAGCGAGCCGGCGGGCCGCCAGGTCGGCGCCGATGTTCACCAGCACGGTCACCACGCCGAATACCACGGCCATGCCCTGGATGACGGGGACGTCGCGGGCAGCGACGGCCTCGACGAGCACGGTGCCCAGCCCGGGGATCACGAACAGCGCCTCGACCACGATCACCCCGCTGAGCAGCCAGTCGCAGGTCCGGGCGAGCTGCTGGGCGGCCGGGGCGAGGGCATTGGGCAGGGCGTGCGCCCAGCGGATGCGGGCGGCGGACAGGCCGTACCGCCGGGCCTGGGCGACGTACGGCGAGGCCATGGCGTCGATCATCCCGGCGCGGACCAGCCGGCTGATGGTGCACACCGGGCGGGCCAGCAGCACGACGGCCGGCAGGACGAGCACGGCGGGGTCGGTGGTGAGGTCGGTGGCCACCGCGGTGGGTGGCAGCCAGCCGAGCCACAGCCCGAACACCGTGGCCAGCAGCACACCGAGAGCGAACTCCGGTACGGCGTGCACGGCGAGGGTGACCGAGCTGATGACGCGGTCCACCGCGCCGCCCTCGCGGCGGGCGGCGAGGACACCGAGGCCGACGGAGAGCGGGACGAGCAGGGCGAGGGTGGCGGCCGCGAGGGCCAGGGTGGGACCGATTCCGGCGGCCAGGTAGTCGGTGACCGGCCGCCCCGAGACCAGGGAGGTCCCGAGGTCCCCGCGGAGCAGGCCGCCGGTCCAGTGCAGCAGGCGTTCGGCGGCCGGCTGGTCCAGGCCCATGGTCTCGCGGATCCGGACGATGCGCTCCGGGTCGGGCTGGTCCCCGGCAAGGGTCACGGCGGCGTCGCCGGGCAGTGCCTCGGTGAGGGCGAAGAGGAACAGGACGAGGACCGCCGTCTGCCCCACGCCGAGGAGCAGACGGCGGCCCACCCAGGGCAGGTGGCTCGTCACGCGAGCCAGATCTTGTCGAACCGGGCCCAGTCGAGGGTGTTGGCCGGGGCCTTCGTCGACACCCCGTGCACGGACGGGGCGGTGGCGACGATCCAGTCGGCGAAGCCCCAGATCAGGAAGCCGCCTTCGTCGTGGAGGCGGCGCTGCATCCGGTCGTAGAGGGCGGCGCGCTGCTTCTCGTCGCGGGTGGACTGGGCCTGCTGGTAGAGGTCGTCGAAGTCCTTCTGCTGCCATTTGGTGGCGTTGGTGGTGGATCCGGTGAGCAGCCGCTGCGAGATGTGGGACTCGATGGGCATGGCGCCGGACCGGTAGGAGGCGAAGGTGCCGTTGTCGAGGATGTCCTTCCAGTAGGTGTCCTTGTTGCCGACCTTGACCTCGACGGTGACCCCGGCCTTGGCGGCCTGCTCCTTGAAGATGCCGGCGGCCTCGACGAAGCCGGTGGCGGCGGGGGCGGTGTCCAGGGTCACCTTGAGGTTCTCGGCGCCGGCCTCCTTGAGGAGGGCGCGGGCCCGGTCGAGGTCCTGGGTGCGCTGCGGCAGGTCGGCCGGATAGTACTGGTAGCCCTTGCCGAAGAGGTCGTTGCCGACCTCGCCGGCGCCGGACAGGGCGCCGTCGACCAGTTCCTTGCGGTCTGCGATGAGGAGGAAGGCCTGGCGGACCCGCTTGTCGTTGAACGGGGGCCGGTCGGTCTTCATCACGAAGCCCTGCATGGAGCTGCCGGGAAGGCGGACGATCTCGATCTTCCCCTTGCCCTCGTGGGTGCGGGCAGTGGCGGGGCCCAGCTCGTGGGCGTACTGCACCTGGCCGCCGAGCAGGGCGCCGGCCCGGGCCGACTCCTCGGTGGCGACGACGAACTCGACCTGGTCGAGGTGGGGCGCGCCTTCCCAGTAGGCGTCGTTGCGCTTGACGACCAGGGACTTGCCGGGCGTGAAGGAGCCGTAGGTGAACGGGCCGGAGCCGACCGGCTTGTCGAAGGACGTGGTGTCCTTCGGGATGATGTACGCGCCGAACGCGGCCATGACGTTCGGGAATTCGGCGTACGGGCGCTTCAGCTTGAACTCGACGGTGGAGGCGTCCAGGACGCGGCTGGCCGCGAGGTCGATGGGCTCCAGGGAGGCCTTGGCCCGGAAGGTGCCCTTGGGGTCGGCGATCCGGCGGTAGCTGTAGAGCACGTCCTCGGCGGTGACCGGACTGCCGTCGTGGAAGGCCGCCTTGCGCAGGGTGACCTTCCAGGTGTCGAGGGCGTCGTTGGGCTCCCAGCGCTCGGCGAGCCGCGGGACGGGGGCGAGGTCGGCGCCGAAGTCGGCGAGCTTGTCGTAGAGGGCCTTGGCGCGGGCGGCGTCCACGAACAGGTTGGCGGCGTGCGGGTCCAGGGTCTCGTTGGCCCCACCGCCCGCGAAGGCGGCGCGCAGCGTGCCGCCGCGCTTGGGGGTGCCGGCCTCGGCGGCGTTCTTGGTGTCGGGGGTGTCAGCGGTGTTGCCGGTGTCGCCGGCGCAGCCGGCGGTGAGGGCGAGGGCGGCAGCGGTCGCCGTGGCGGTGGCGAGGAGGAAGCCTCGGCGGGCGAGGCCGGAGCGGCGGATGTTCACGGTGTGGTGTCTCCGTTGCTGTGCTGGGGGTTGCTGTGCTGAATGTTGTTGGGGGGACTGAGCCGGGCGACGAGGTGGAGGCGGTCGGAACTCGTGGTCCCGTGCGGGGAGTCGCCTTCGCGCCACACCGGTTCGGTGCGGGGACCGGGGCCGTCGTGCAGGGCGAGGACCTCGAAGCCGGCGTGGGTGAGGAAGTACCGCAGTTCCTGGGGGAAGAGCAGCCGCCAGGCGGAGTGCTGCTCGTCCGGTTCCGAGCCGTCGTCGGCGGTCCAGGTACGGCGGCGGCGCAGGAGTTGCGCGCCGTGGTCGATCCACAGGGTGGTGCGGGAGGTGTAGGTGGTGCCGTGCCAGTCGAATGAGGCAGTGCGCGGGCCGTCGAGCAGCTCGGTGTTGCCGAGGAAGAAGGCGCCGTTGCGCATCTCGGCGACCAGCAGGCCGCCCGGGGTGAGGTGGGCGCGGCAGCGGGCGAGGAAGGCCGTCAGGTCGTCGTTGGTGTGGCAGTACAGGAGGGCGCTGTCCAGGCAGACGACCGCGTCGAAGGCGGCTTCGAGGTCGAAGTCCCGCATGTCGGCGTGGTGGTAGGCCGGCCCGGGGTGGTGGTCGCGGGCGTACGCGAGCATCTCCGGCGAGGTGTCGATGCCGGTGACCCGGCGGCCTGCCGCCCGATGGAGCCAGGCCGCGTCGCGGCCGGTGCCGCAGCCGACGTCGAGGACGCGCGGGCCGGCGCCGTGCCGGGTCAGTGCCTCCTCGGCCCAGCGGGCGGCCAGGTGGTCGGGGTCGGGAAAGCGCTGCTCGTAGAGCTCGGGGTGGTCGGTGAGGAGGTTTCCGCTGGTCACGTGGTCTCGCTTCGGGGTCGTGCGCCGGGGCCGGCGGCTGCGGGCTCCGGTGCGGTGTCACCGTCGGGCAGCGCACCGCGCCGCCGCAGTCCGGCCACGGCCGCCGCCGAGCCCAGGCCGAGAACGGTGCAGCAGGCGTACGGCAGCCAGCTCAGGCCGGTGTGTCCGGCGGTGTCCATGGCCCAGCCGACGGCCGCGCTGCCTGCCGCCGCCGCGACGCCGGAGACCGTGTAGTAGATGCCGTAGTAGGTACCGGTCAGGTTCTCCCGCCCGAAAGCGGGGATCAGTTCCATCACGAACGGCGAGGCAATCACCACGCCCAGGTGCAGCAGCAGTGCGCCTGCGAGCACGGGCAGCAGGCGCAGCGGGTGCGGCTCGCCGGCGCCCGCGACGAGGAGCGGCGGCAGGAAGCCCAGGCCCGCCGCGGCGAGGCCGGCGGCGATCCAGCGGCCCCGGCTGCCGCGGGCCTTCAGGGCGCGGGTGATGCGGAGTTGGAACAGCATGCTGGTGACCGTCCCGGCGAGGAAGATCAGTCCGGTCGAGCCGTCCCAGCCGGAGGCGTGTACCGCGGCGTGCGGAAGAAGCAGGTACAGCTGGTTCTCCAGCCCGTACATGCCGATCATGGCGAAGGAGAACGCCAGGAACCGGCGGTTTCGGGCGGCTTCCCGCCAGTCGCCGAGCACCTTGGTGTCGGGGGCGGGGACCGGCCGGGCAGGCAGGACCAGGAGCTGGGCGAGGGTGAGGACGGCGAACACCGCGGCCGCGGTGACGGCGGCGGCCCGGAAGTCGACGAGCAGCAACAGGCTGCCGAGCAGCGGCCCGAGCAGCGCCCCGGTCGTCGCGAACACGTTGAACAGGGCGAACGCCTCCGCCTTGCGCTCCCCCGCCTCCTGGGCAACGTACGTCCGCACCGCGGGGTTGAACAGGGCCCCCGCGAGCCCGCTGAGTATCGACGCGGCCAGCAGCAGGGGCAGGGTGGCACCGAGCGCGAACAGGGAGAACCCGACGGTCCGCAGGGCACAGCCCGCGATGATGACGCCTCGGGCCCCGAGCCGGTCGGCGGCCGAACCGCCGATCAGGAACAGGCCCTGCTGGCTCAGGTTGCGCAAGCCCAGGACCACGCCGACGACCGCCGCGGAGAGGCCGAGGTCGTCGGAGAGGTGGATCGCCAGGTAGGGGATGAGCAGGTAGAAGCCGGTGTTGACGCCGAGCTGGTTGACCAGGAGCAGGCGGATGGCGAGCGGGAAGCTCCGGGTGGCCGCGAGCACATTCACGATGGGGCCTCCGCAGCGGCCCGTCTGACTCCCAGACCGGCCTGAACAGAAGCGCGTACGGTGCCGTCCCGCCCCCCGATGCCCCTCCAGGGGTCGTCGGCGAGCAGCAGGTGGCCGTCGAGGTCCACCCAGCGGGCCCGGTCGGCGAGGTGCACGGCGGGGGCGATGCCGAGGGAGCTGGCGGTGAGGCAACCGAGCATCAGCTCGGTGCCGCTGCCGCGCAGGGCGTCGTGGATGCGCAGGGCGGCGCGCACTCCCCCGCACTTGGCGAGTTTGATGTTGACGCCCTGCACCCGTCCGGCGAGGGCGGCCGCATCCTCGTAGGAGACGGCGTCCTCGTCGGCGATGACCGGGACCGGGGACTCCTTCGCCACTCGGGCGAGTGTGTCGGGGTCGCCGGGCGCGATCGGCTGTTCCACCGCGCTGACGCCGAGAGCGGCGAACCGGGGAAGCAGGTCGCGGGCCTGCTCTTCGGTCCAGGCCCCGTTGGGGTCGAGCAGCAGGCTCGCCTCGGGGGCTCCGGTCCGGACCGCCTCCACCCGGGCGATGTCCTCGGCCGGATCGGGCGACCCGGCCTTGACCTTGAGGACGGTGAACCCGCGGACCGCGAGGCGGGCGGCCTGGGCCGCGGCCGGGACGGGGGCGACGATGCCGATCGTGCGGGCGGTTGCCGCCGCGGGGGCGGTGTGCGTGCCGAACAGCTGGTGGACGGCCTGACCGGCCCGCTTCCCGACGAGGTCGAGTACGGCGGCCTCGACCGCAGCGAGCACTCCGGCCGGGAGGCCCGGCAGGCCGGCCGCAGCGGGTTCCTCCCACGCGGTCTCGGGGTCGGGGAGGCGTTCGAGGCGGGGGCGGACGGCCGCGAGGTGCCGGGTGATCCTTTCGGTGGGCAGGCCGAGGTAGTCGCTGCTGACGGCCTCGCCCCAGCCGCGCAGGCCGCCGTGATCGAGACAGACCCAGACGGCGTCGCGGCGGGCCATGACCGAGCGGGAGATGCGCAGCGGCTCCGCCAGCTCGAGTTCCGTGGTGTACCAGGTGAACTTCACTCGGAGCCTCCGAGCAGGCCGGCCCCGGTCAGGGCCCGCGTGGGCTTCGACAGGTCGGTCACATGGCGGCAGCGGGCCCATCCGACGGCTTCGGCCGCCTGCGGGTGCGCGAGTTCCAGCGGGCGTACGGCGAGCTCGGCCCGGTCGAGGCCGTGGGCATGGCAGAACTCGTCGTCGTAGACCGTGCCGAGGTAGCGGTGCGGTCCGTCCGGGAAAACCGTCGCGACGACCGCGCCGGCTTCCACCCGCGCTGCCCAGGCGGACACCAGGGCGACGGCTCCGGTGCTCCAGCCGCCGCTGACGAAACTCGTACGGGCCAGTCGGCGGCAGGCGTCGACTGCCTCGGCCGGGCCCACCCAGTGCACCTCGTCGAAGACGTGGTGGGCGACGTTGCGCGGATGGATGCTGCTGCCCAGCCCGCGCATGAGACGGGGGCGGGCGGGCTGACCGAAGATGGCCGAGCCGACGGAGTCCACGCCGATCACCTTCAGCCGCGGCCATCGGCGGCGCAGCGGGCCGACGAGTCCGGCGCTGTGGCCGCCGGTGCCCACACTGCACACCAGCACGTCCATGTGGTCCAGCTGCGCGCAGAGTTCGGCGGCCATGGAGGCGTAGCCTGCTGCGTTGTCAGGATTGTTGTACTGGTCGGGCCAGTAGGCGTCCGGTATCGCGGCGAGCAACTCGCGCAGCCGGGCGATCCGGGCGGCCTGCCACCCGCCCTCCGGCGCGGGCCGGTCGACGAGCTCCAGTCGGGCACCGTACGAGCGCAGCAACTGCCGCATGCTCGGTTCCAGTTCGGTGTCTCCGACGAGAACGACGGGGTGGCCGAGGGCCTGGCCGGCAAAGGCCAGTCCGATGCCGAGGGTGCCGGAGGTGGACTCGACCACGGTCGCACCGGGGCGGAGTTCCCCGCGCCGCCGGGCTCCGCGCAGCATGGACAGCGCGGCCCTCGACTTCATGCCGCCCGCCCCGAGGCATTCGAGCTTCGCCCAGAAACCCGGCTGGGGGAAGGGAAGTTCGGTACGGACTCGGGCGAGCGGGGTACGGCCGACCAGCGACAGCAGGTCAGGATTGGCGCCGGCCCCGGCCGACAACGGGTGCAGCACGGGTGCGGTGGTCACCGGTGGCCTCCGTAGCGGTGGATGACGCCGGGGCCGCCGTCCAGCCAGAAGAAGGGGTACGGCTCCGCGGACACGGCGGTGACACCGGCGGACAGGAAGCACGGCAGGACAGCGCTGCCGGTCTGCGCGAACATGACCAGCGGCTTGCCGGTGGCGGCGGCGTGATCGAGCAGCGGCTGGAAGGTGCCGTTGCCGAGGGTCATGCCGGAGGCGAGGACGGCGTCGCACTGCTCCAGCTCCGCGAGGGCGTCGGTACGCACGGGCTCGCCCCACTCGGTGGTACCGCCCTTGAGGTCGCACGGCACGTAGCCGGTGCCCCGCTCACGCAGCTGCTCCAGCAGGGAGTTGACGACACCGACGACCAGGACCCGCTCGACCTGCGCCTCGGGCAGCAGGTCCACGACCGCACGGGCCCGGGCCCGGGACCGCTCCAGCGAGCTGCCGGAGGGCAGGGCAACGGCGCCGGCACCCTGCTCGGGGCCGTGCGGGCGGGTGTGCATCAGATAGGCGTCGAGCGCGGCGATGCGTACGGGCAGCAGTGGGTGGTCGAGGAGTTCGGCGACGGTGGCGCCGACGCAGTCGTCGAGGGTCGAGGGGGCCAGCGCCCCCGGCTCCACGGCGCAGGAGCCGACGGCCGCGTGCAGGCGGAGGCTGAGCACCTCGTTGCGGTAGCCGCCGGCGCGGCCCTGGTGCCTGACGGCCTGGGAGGTGGTGAAGGCCAGCGCCACGCGCTGCCCCGCGGGGTCGGCCCCGTAGGACCCGCCCCGCACGGCCTCGGTCAGCCCGTCGACGGTGCGGACGACGGGCTGGTGCCGCGTCGATGCGCTCATGACACTCATGCGGTGGCCTCCTGCGACGGCTCGTAACAGGGGCGCAGCCGGGCGAGCAGGCGTTCCGCCGTGGCGCGTGCGCCGCTCCCGTCGGTGTCGGCCGTCATGATGTGGCCGAGGTATTCGTTGTTGCTGGTGGCAGGGCGGACGCTGCGGCCCGGCTCGGCGAGGGTGAGTTCGCGGACCTCTGGGCGTTCGCGTACCTGGTCGGCTCCCTCGATCGCGGTGAGGGAGCCCGCGGTGTCGGGCAGCAGGAAGGTGATGGCGGCGCTCTGCACGCCGGTCCGGCGCGGGGCGAGGTCCGGGGTACGGCCCAGGGCGACGTCGACGGCGGCTGCGGCGAGGTCCACGCCGGTGACGTGCCGGACCAGTTCGGTGATCCGGTTTCCGGCGGGCCGGGGGTTCACTTCGACCACCCGGGGTCCGGCCGGGGTCAGCTTGATCTCGGTGTGGCAGACCACGTCGTCCAGGCCGAGCGCCTTGATCGCGGCCACGGCGGTGCCGGCTGCGGCCTCGGCTTCGCCGGGCGCGAGGGCGGCGGGGAACATGTGACCGGTCTCGATGAAGGCGGGCGCGCCGCCGATGCTCTTGTCGGTCACGCCGACCACGTGCGTGGTGCCACCGGAGGAGACGGTCTCGACGCTGACCTCGGGGCCGGTCAGCAACTCCTCCAGCAGGAACACGGGGGTGCGGTCCTGGCCCCGCGCGTTGACCGGGAACTCGGTCAGCGCACGGCAGGCCTCGCCCAGTTCCCGCTCGTCCCGGACCTGACGCACCAGCATCCCGGCGCACAGGTCCACCGGCTTGACGACCAGCGGGTAGCCGATTCCGCGGGCGGCGCCCGCAGCATCGCCCGGGTCCGCGCAGACGGCGAACCGGGGGCCGGGCACGCCGGCCGCGTCCAGAATCCCCCGGGTCAGGTCCTTCCGGCAGGCCCCCTCGACGGCTCCGGCGGCCGGGCCGGGCAGCCCGATCCGCTCCGCGATGCGGGCCACCGCGGGCAGGTAGTAGTCGCAGGAGGAGAGCACGCCGTCGAAACCGAGCACCGCGTGCAGCTGCTCCAGCTGGTGCAGCAGGGCGTCCACGTCATTGGTGTCGGCCCTGATGATGTTGCGCGCCGCGAGCAGGGGGTGCGTCCCGTCGGCGGGGGTGGCGCGCAGGTAGTGGTGCAGGTCTCGGGTGACGAACGTGAACTCGTGCCCGCCCTCGCGGATCGCGCGGGGCAGCAGCCTGCTCATCGACCCCACCCAGCTCTCGACAACCAGCAGATGTGCCACGCGACTCCCTTTCAGACCGGTCGGACGACCGCCCACACGGCTCGCGGTTCCGGCGAGCCGCGAGAGACGTTATCTGAAATCGTTTTCATTTCCAATAGGGAGCTTTTCGGGTAGCGTGCGCCGCATGGATCGCAGAGAACAGGCTGAGGTCGGGCCCTACTTGGTCCGCCACGCACGGCCGGAGGACGCACCGGGGGCGCGGAGCGTCATGCTCGACACCTTCTACGCCGAGTTCGGGTACGGCTACGTACCGCAGTGGCACGACGACGTGGTGGACATCGAGGGCACCTACCTACGGCACCCGCGCCACACCCTCGTGGTCGCCGTGCTCGACGGCGGGGTTGTCGGCACGACCGCGGTGAACTCCCGCGGCCCCTCCCACCCACCGCACCCGCGCCGGCTCGCAGAGCGGTACCCCTCGGGGCGCACGGCGCAGCTCCTGCGGGTGTACGTACGCCCGGAGCACCGGCGGCACGGCCTGGCCCGCGCCATGGTGCGGGCGGCATGCGCGTTCATCGCCGACGCGCCGGGGTACGAGAGCATCTACCTGCACACGAACGTGAACATCCCAGGCGCGGAAGCCTTCTGGCGCAGCCTCGCCACCGAGGTCTTCGATGCCCGCACGACGGGCGAACACGGCGGCTTCGGCACGGTGCACTTCGAGATCCCCATGCCGACACCGGCTCCGCTGCCGGCGGCCACGGCCACGGCCACGGCCACCTGAGCGTCGTCCCTGGCGCCCGCGCTCATCGACCGCCGTGGTATCGGCGCACCGGATCGGACCACGTCGTGTCCGTCGCCGTGCTGTTTCGTCGTCACGAGCCCTCGGCCGGCGGGTCCCCGGGCCCCGTACCGCGGTCGCCCGCCACGAGGCGGCGTCGCACCTCCTCCGCCATGGTCATCAGGATCGCCGGCGTGTGGCGCGACCACGAGCGCTGGGCCATCACCGCGGACGGGTCCCTGCCGTCCGTGCACGGGGACGGTGCGCGTGGCCCGTGACAGGTGGTCAGTGTGCCGTCTCCTGGCTGCCGCCCTGCGGAATCAGCGGTGTCCGCCGAGTGGGTAGGGGCGTGCACAGCCGCGGACGCGCAGGGTGACCGCGTCGCCGGCGGCGGGCGGGGCCGTCGTCGGGTCGAAGATCCGGGCGGCCACGGCAGTGCCGTCGGCCAGGCGCAGGGCGAGCACCGCGTCGTGGCCGTAGAAGTCGCGGCGTATGACGGTTGCGACGACGGCATCCGGGGTACCGGGCGGGGCGAGCGTGATCTGCTCGGGTCGCAGGAGCACGCGCACCGGTCCGGTGGGCAGGGCGCGTTCGCCCGGTGTGACCGGTACGGCGCCGAGTGGGGTGCGGGCCCGGTTGCCGTCCAGCACGGCGGGCAGCCAGACCGCGTCGCCGACGAAGGAGGCCACCCACGGGTCGGCCGGCGCGTGGTAGAGGAGTTCGGGCGCCCCGCTCTGGATGATCCTGCCGTCGCGCATGACCGCGATCTCGTCGGCCGTGGACAGGGCTTCGGCCTGGTCGTGGGTGACGAGGACGGCTGTGGCGCCGTCGGCGCGCAGGGCCTGCCAGACGTCCTGGCGCAGTTCGGCCCGCAGGGCGGCGTCGAGTGCGTTGAAGGGTTCGTCGAGCAGGACGACCGGTGGGCGGGGTGCGAGTGCGCGGGCGACCGCGACACGCTGCTGCTGGCCGCCGGAGAGGTGGTGCGGCATCCGGTCCTGGAAGCCGGCCAGACCCACCAGGTCCAGCACCGCGTCTGCCCGGCCGGCCCGCCGTGCGGCCCTGTCAAGGCCGTAGGCGACGTTGCCGAGGACGGTCAGGTGCGGGAAGAGCGCGCCCTCCTGAGGGACCACCGCGATCCGTCGCCGCTCGGGCGGGACCGCGGTGCCGGGGGTGGCGACCCGGTGGCCGTCGACGCGGATCTCGCCCGCGTCCGGCGGCTCGAAGCCGGCGATGCAGCGCAGCAGGGTGGTCTTGCCCGAACCGGAGGGGCCGAGTACGGCCATCAGGGCTCCGGATCGGACGGTGAGGTCGACCCCGTCGAGCGCCTGGACGCGGCCGTAGGCCTTGCGTACGCCGGTGACGCGCAGTTCCGCCATGTCAGCCGCCTCCCCGGGTGAGTACTCCGGTGCGCGCCGACAGCCACCAGGTGGGGACGGCGGCGATGAGCACCAGCAGGGCCGCGTAGGGTGCGGCGGCGGCGTACTCGGCGACGGAGGTGTGCGTCCACAGGCCGGTGGCGAGGGTGTCGAGTCCGGTCGGCCGCAGCAGCAGGGTGGCGGGCAGCTCCTTCATGCAGGTGAGGAAGACGAGCGCGGTTCCGGCGCCGATGCCGGGTGCGGCCAGGGGCACGGTCACGGTGCGCAGCACATGGGCCCGGCGGCGGCCCAGCGAGCGGGCGACCTCCTCCAGGCCGGGTGGTGCCTGGGCCGCGGCAGCGCCCACGGCCGCCACGGCGAGGGGCAGGAAGAGCGCCGCATAGGCCAGCGCGAGGAGCCAGACGGACTGGTAGAGCGGGCGGGCGACGTGGATTCCGAAGAACACCAGGGAAAGGCCGATGACCAGGCCGGGCAGGGCGTGGGAGAGGTAGGCCAGCCGGTCCAGGGCGACGGCGAGGGTGCCGGGCACGCGGGCGCCGAGCAGCCCCACGGGCAGGGCGAGCAGCATGGTGAGGACGGTGCCGAGCACGGCGGCTCCGAGGGAGTTGCGGGCCGCGGTGGCGAGCTCGGCGAGCGATCCGGGCCGGGACACCCCTTCGAGGGTCCAGCGGAGCAGGCCGGCCGCGGGCACGCCGAGGGCGGTGGCGATCAGCCCGGCGAGCCCCAGCGCGGCCGGCCACCGCAAGGTGCGCAGCCGCAGCCGCGCGGGCGGGCGGGGTGCGCCGCCGCCGAGCCGGGCGTAGCGGGCGCCGCGCCGTCGGGTGAGCTGTTCGGCGAGGAGGAGCAGCACGGTGAGGGCGACCAGGACCGTGGCGAGCACGAGAGCGCCGGTGCGGTCGAAACCGAGGTTGATCGCGAGGAAGACGGCCCTGGTGAAGACATCGGCCCGGAGGATGGAGACGGCTCCGAAGTCGGAGAGCACGTAGAGCGCGACGAGCAGTGCGCCCGCCCCGACGGCCGGGCGGACCTGGCGCAGGGTCACGCCGAGGGCCGTACGCCACGGCCCGCGTCCCAGCGACCGCGACACCTCCTCCTGCGCCGGGTCCACGCCGGTCAGCGCGGCCGCGACGGGCAGGTAGACGTACGGGTACGAGACCAGCGTGAGGACCAGCGCGGCCGCCCAGAAGCCCTCGAAGTCCGCCACGGTGGAGACCCAGGCGAAGGCGGCGACGTAGCTGGGGACCGCGAGCGGCAGGGCCGCCAGCACCCCGAACAGCCGCCGCGCCGGTATGTCGGTGCGGGTGACCAGGAAGGCCGCGGCCACCCCGAGCGCCGTGCAGGCGGCGGTGACGACTGCCGCGAGCCCCACGCTCCGGGCTGCGAGCTCGCCGGTGCGCGCGGTGAGCAGCTCGGCGGTGATCCGGCCCCATCCCGCCTCGGCGACCCGTACCCCCAGGTAGACCAGGGGAATGAGGGCACCGGCGACGGCCAGCAGGGCCGCGCAGGCCAGCGCCGGACGCGGCGTCGCCAGCCGCCGCGCCCGTTGCAGGGTGCGCAGGGGCGTGCTCAGACCAGCCCCGATTCCTTGATCATTTTGACCGTGGCCTCCAGTCCGGCCAGCTCGTTCAGGTCGACTTCCGGTGCGCTCAGCGAGGACAGCGCGGGCAGCCCGGGCGCAGAGGGAATGCCCGCGACCAGCGGGTACTCGTAGGTCTGGGTGGCGAAGTAGGTCTGCGCCTCGGTGCCGAGCAGGTAGTCGACGAAGGCCCGTACGTCCGGGTCGGTGGCGGACCGGTCGAGCACGCCCACCCCGGAGACGTTGACGAGGGAGCCGATGTCCCTGTCGGGGAAGAAGTGGTTCTTCGCCTTGAGGGCGCCGACGGTGGTGCCCTTCTCCTTGGCCAGCTCGTACACGTAGTAGTGGTTGACCAGCCCGGCGGCGAGCGTGCCCTTGTCCACGTCGGCGACGATGGACGCGTTGCCCTCCCTGATCTGGGCGTCATTGGCCTTCAGCCCGGCGAGGAACTCCCTGGTCTTCTCCTCTCCGTGCTCCACCCGCATCGCGGTGATGAAGGCTTGGAAGGATCCGTTGGCGGGCGCGATGCCGACCTTGCCCTTCCATGCGGGCCCGGTCAGCTCGAATACGGACTTCGGGAGGTCGGCGGCGGGCACCCGGCCGGTGTTGTAGACCATGACGCGCGAGCGGCCGGTGACTCCGACCCACTCGCCGCCTCGCGCCCGGTACGCCGAGGGCACTTTGTCCAGCACCTCGGCCGGCAGCTGGGCGAACAGCCCCTTGGCCGTCACGGCGCCCAGAGCCCCGGCGTCCTGGGCGAGGAACACGTCGGCGGGGCTGCGCTCCCCCTCCTCCAGCAGCTGCGCCGCCATCTGCGCGGTGTCGCCGTACCGCACCTCGACGGCGATGCCGGTGGACTTCCGGAAGCCCTCCAGTACCGGCTTGACCAGCGACTCGCTGCGGCCGCTGTACACGACGACCTTCTTGTCGGACGGGGCCGTGGGGCCCGCCTGCACCTGCTCTCCGGTGGCCGATCCGCACGCCGTGGCCCCCAGGGCCAGCAGGCCGCCGAGAGCCGCCGCGAGGACGAGCCCGATCCGGGGGGTTCGCACGATCCCACTCCTCCACTGCCGGCCGCCCGACCGCAGGCAGGACATACCGCCACTATTAGGACAGGCTAACCTTACGTGCGACGGGGGGCGAGATTCCGGCACCACGCGGGTGAGTCCGCGAGACAGGCCCGTACGGGGGACGGGTCCGCGGCGGGGACCGATCCCCTGGGATCACGGGTGCCGCGAGGAGGCGGCTCAGCTCTCGGGCTGTGCGATCAGCTGGGCGATGTACAGCGGCTCACCCAGCTTCTCGACGAGCGCCAGCTGCGCGTCGAGGTAGTCGATGTGGTGCTCCTCGTCGGCGAGGATCGATTCGAAGAGGTTCGCCGAGGTGATGTCCCCCTTGGCGCGCATGACCTCGATGCCGCGCCGGAGCCGGTCGATCGCCTCGACCTCGACCTCGCGGTCGACCTGGAACATCTCGGTGACCGACTGCCCCACGCGCACGTGGAACAGCCGCTGGTAGTTGGGCAGGCCTTCGAGGTAGAGAATGCGGTCGGTCAGGTGCTCCGCGTGGTTCATCTCGTCGAAGGACTCGTGACGCGTGTACGCGGCGAGCCTCGTCCAGCCGAAGCTCTCCTGCATCTTGGAGTGGAGGAAGTACTGGTTGATCGCGGTCAGCTCCGCGGTCAGCTGTTCGTTGAGGAACTCGAGGACCTCGGGATCGCCCTGCATGACTGGTCGCCCTTCCGGCAGAGGCCGACTCCCCGCCACACCTCGAATCGGCCCAGGACACTATGGCCGCCCCCATCCGACGATAGCCCCTCTGCGCGAGGAGGAGCGGGCCGGCCGTGGCCGAACCGCTCCCCACCGCAATCGCGGCCTGCCCGCCGGAACCGGCCCTCGCCCGGCGGCTACTTCGCGGGGTCGACCTGGAAGGCCTTCGCTATGTCGTCGAGCATCTGGTCGGCGCCCTGGAGCGACACCGAGGTCATCCAGGTGGCATCCGCCACCTCGTGGACGTTGCCCTTCTGCACCGCGTTCAGGCGCTGCCACAGCGGGTTGGCGAGGAACTTCCCCTTGCGCTCCTCACCGCCGGAGAAGGTCGTCATGAAGATGTGGTCGGCATCGGCCTGCTGGATCTGCTCCTCGCTGATCTCGATGCTGAACTCCTTCTGGTCCTGCTGGTTCGCCGGCCGGGCCAGGCCCATGTCGGTCAGCACGATGCCGCTGAAGGTCTTGGGCAGGTAGACGCGCGTCGGCCCGTCGAGGAAGCGGACCACCGAGAAGGTGGGCTTGCCGTTCGCCCCGCCGCCCTTGGCGTTGACGGCGTCACCGATCTTCTTGGCGCGGGTCTCGTACGCCGTGAGCTTGGCCTTCGCCTTCTCCTCCGCGCCCAGGGCCTGACCGAGGAGGGTGATGTTCTCCTTCCAGATCGGGCCGGTGGTCTTGACGAAGACGGTCGGGGCGATCTTGCTCAGCTGGTCGTAGAGGTCCGCGTGGCGCACGGTGGCCGACACGATCAGGTCCGGCTTGAGCGCCGCGATCTGCTCCAGGTTCGGGCTGTCGAGCGGACCGACGTCCTTGGTGTCCTTGACCGCGTCGCCCAGGTAGGCGGGGAAGCCCTTCTGGTCACGGTACGATCCGATGCCGCCGACCAGCGGGGTCTCCAGCGCGACCACGGCCTCGACCAGGCTGTTGTCCAGCGCCACCACGCGCTTGGGCTTGGCCTTGAGTTCAGTGCTGCCCTTGTCGTGGGCGATGGTGCGCGGGAAGCCGGCGTCGGATGCGGCGGCCGTCGCCTGGTCCGCGGCCGACTTCTCGTCACCGCCGCCGCCGCAGGCGGCAAGCGAGAAGGCCAGGGCCGCCGTCAGGACGGCGGCGGCGATCCGGCCGGGCCGGCGGCGCTGAGTGAGGGTGTTCATCGGAGTCTCCCATGAGCGGACACAGACAAATAAACTTAGGCAAGGCTTACCTTCATAAGGGCAGCGTAAGAATAACGCCCCTTCGTGGCCGGATCCCCACGGGGGGTGGCCGAAGTCCGGGGTTAGGCATGCCTTACCTTGGGACGTGTGTCTGTGAAGCCCGCCACCACACGACCGGCCTTGCCGGCCCGCCCCGATCCCCCCTCCCCGCCACGCGTCGCCACGCGCCTCACGACCACGGCGGTGCTGCTCGCCGCCGTGGTCGCCGCAGGATGCGCCTCACTCGCGATCGGCACCAAGTCCATACCGCTCTCGGACGTGTGGGCCGCGCTCGGCGGCGACACGGACGGCGACGCCGTCGTGATCCGTGAACTGCGCATGCCGCGCACCCTCTTGGGGCTGCTCGTCGGCCTGGCACTGGGGGCCGCCGGGGCCGTGGCCCAGGACATCACCCGCAACCCGCTCGGGGACCCCGGCCTGATCGGTATCAGCGCGGGCGGCTCGTTCGCGGTCGCCGCGAGCATCGGAGCACTGGGGCTGACCAGTTCGTACCAGTACATCTGGTTCGCCTTCCTGGGCGGGGCGCTGGCCGGACTGCTCGCGTACGCGGTCGGCGGCACCGGCCACGGCGGCGCCACCCCTGCCAAACTGGCCCTGGCGGGCGCGGCCGTGACCGTACTGCTCGACGCCGGGACCAACACCCTGATCCTCCTCGACGTCCGCACCCTGGACCAGTACCGCTTCTGGGCCGTGGGCTCCCTCGCGGGCCGCGACCCCGGACTGGGCCTGGAACTCCTGCCGTTCGTCGCCGTCGGACTCCTGCTGGCCCTCGGGCTCAGCGGGCGCCTCAACTCCCTCGCCCTCGGCGACGATCTCGCCACCAGCCTCGGCACCCCGGTAAGGGCCACCCGGGCGCTCGGCGCGCTCGCGGTCATCCTGCTCACCGGCGCCGCCGTCGCCGCGGCCGGTCCCGTCACCTTCGTCGGCCTGGTCGTGCCCCATGTCGTACGGGCCTTCACCGGGCCCGACGCCCGCTGGCTGGTGCCCTGTTCGGCGCTGGGCGGAGCGACCCTGATGCTGACGGCCGATGTGGTCGGCCGGATGGTGGCCCGACCCGGTGAACTGGAGGCCGGGGTGGTCACCGCCCTCCTCGGCGCCCCGTTCCTCGCGCTCCTGGTCAAGCGCGGCAAGCTCAAGGAGCACACCCGATGAGCACCGTGCGCCCCCTGAACCCCAGGAAGCCCCTGGATCCGTGGCGGTTCGAGGCCGGGCCGGTCGGGGTGTCCCTGCGGCCGCGGGTCGCTCTCACCGTCCTGGCCCTCGCCGCGACCGGCTTCGCGGCGCTCGTCGCCTCCGTCTCCCTGGGCACGTACGCCATCCCGGTGGGCGAGGTCCTGGGGGCCGTGTTCGGCTCCGGCGACGGCGCCGCCGACCTGATCATCCATCAACTGCGGCTGCCCCGGGCGCTGACCGCCCTGCTCGTCGGAGCCGCCTTCGGCCTCGCGGGCGCGGTCTACCAGGCCGTCACCCGCAATCCGCTCGCCAGCCCCGATCTCATCGGCATCGCGGCGGGCTCCGGCGCGGGCGCGGTCGGCGCCATCCTGATCGGCGGGGTCACCGCGGCCGGAGCCGGAACCTTCGGCGCGGTGCCGTTCGGCGCGCTCGCCGGTGCCCTGCTCACCTCCGGCGCCATCTACCTGCTGGCGTACCGCGACGGCACCATCACCGGCTACCGGTTCGTCCTCGTCGGCCTCGCCGCGAACGGCGCCCTCCTCGCGCTCACCCGCTGGATGCTCGCCCGCGCCGACATCGACCAGGCCTCCCGGGCCATGGTCTGGCTCACCGGCAGCCTCAACGGCCGCGGCTACGAGCACGTCCAGTGGGCCGGGACCGCTCTGGCCGTGCTGCTGCCGCTCACCCTGGCGCTGGCCCGCCCGTACGCGCTGCTCCAGTACGACGACGACACCGCGCGCGGCCTCGGCATCCCGCTGCGGCACGCCCGGATCGCCCTGCTGGTCCTGGCCACGTGCCTGACCGCGCTGGCCACGTCGGCCGCCGGGCCCATCGCCTTCATCGCCCTCGGCGCCCCGCAGATCGCCCGGCGACTGACGGGCACGGCCGGCATCCCGCTGGTCGGCAGCGCGCTCACCGGCGCCGTGCTGCTGATCCTCGCCGACCTCGCCGCCCGGCTCGCCCTGGCGCCGACCGAGCTGCCGGTCGGCGTCCTCACCGGCGCCGTGGGCGCCCCGTACCTGCTGCTGCTCCTCGCCCGGGCCAACCGGGCCGGAAAGGGAGGCTGACATGGCCGACTCCACCGCCACATCGCCCGCCGGCGTACCCGGCGCCGCACCCGCCTCCGCGCCCGCCACCGCGCTCCACGGCAACGGCCTGCGGCTGGGCTACGGCGACCGGATCGTCGCCGAGGAGCTCGAACTGCCGGTCCCGGCCGGGAAGGTCACTGCCCTCGTCGGCCCCAACGCGTGCGGCAAGTCGACCGCCTTGCGCGCCCTGGCCCGGCTGCTGAAACCGGTCGGCGGAACAGTCCTGCTCGACGGCGAGGACATCGCCACCATGTCCGCACGCGAGTTCGCGCTGCGCCTCGCCCTGTTGCCGCAGACCCCCAGCGCCCCGGACGGCATCACCGTACGGGACCTGGTGGCCCGCGGCCGCACCCCGCACCAGCGCTGGTGGCGGCAGTGGTCCTCGACGGACGAGGCGGCCGTGGGCGCAGCCCTGGCGGCGACCGGCGCGGCAGAGCTCGCGCACCGCTCGATCGACGAACTCTCCGGCGGCCAGCGCCAGCGCGTGTGGATCGCCATGGCCCTCGCCCAGGACACCCCCGTCCTGCTGCTGGACGAGCCGACCACCTACCTCGACCTCGCCCACCAGGTCGATGTCCTCGAACTCGTCGCAGGACTCAACCGCACGGAAGGCCGCACGGTGGTGATGGTCCTGCACGAACTGAACCTCGCCTGCCGCTACGCCGACCACCTCGTCGCGATGCGCGACGGCCGCGTGGTCGCCGCCGGGGCGCCGGCCGAGATCGTCACCCCGGACCTGGTCCAGGAGGTCTTCGGCCTGCGCGCGGCGGTCATCCCGTGCCCGGTGGCCGGCACCCCGCTGGTGATCCCCGAGGGCGGGCGGAGGGCCGAACCGGTCTGAGCGGGCCACACCGCGGCGCGGGCCGCGTGCGCGCCGCGCGGGTCACCGACTGCGCGGGTCATCGGCTGCGCTGGTGGAGTACACCGGCATCGCCCCCACCGCCGTCCGTGACCGCGCAGCCGGGAAGTGGTCACGCCCCGGGCATGCGCAGGACTGCCGCGCCGTGGACCCGGCCCGCGGCGAGGTCGTCCAGCGCCGTGTCGGCCTGCGCGAAGTCGTAGCGGGTGAGTGTCGGCCGCAGCCGGTGCTCGGCTGCCGCAGCGAGGAACGCCCGGCCGTCTTCGCGGGTGTTGGCGGTGACGCTGCGGACGGTGCGCTCGCGGAAGAGGTGGCGCTGGTAGTCCAGTGGCGGGATGTCGGAGAGGTGGATCCCCGCGATGCTCAGCGTTCCGCCGCTGTCCAGTGCCTCCAGGGCCACGGGGACGAGGGCGCCGTCGGGGGCGAAGAGGACCGCGGCGTCCAGCGGCTCCGGCGGACCCGCGTCGGCGTCGCCCGCCGAGGCGGCGCCGAGCTCCAGGGCCAGCGCCCGGGCGGCCGGCGAGCGGGTGAGCACGTGGACGGTGGCGCCCTGCGCGACGGCGAGCTGCGTCGTGAGGTGGGCGGAGGCGCCGAAGCCGTACACGCCGAGGTGGCCGCCCGCGGGGAGGCCGGCGCGGCGCAGGGCCCGGTAGCCGATGATCCCCGCGCACAGCAGCGGGGCCAGTTCCTCGGCGCTGTAGCCGGCCGGCAGCTCGTAGGCGTACCGCGCGGGCACGGTGGCGTACTCGGCGTAGCCGCCGTCCGCGTCCCATCCCGTGTACACGGACGCGGGACACAGGTTCTCCCGGCCCCGCGCACAGTGTCGGCACGCACCACACGTGCTGCGCAACCACGGGATGCCGACCCGGGCGCCGAGCTGCGGTCCGGCGATCCCGCTGCCGGTCGCGACGACCTCGCCGACGGCCTCGTGGCCGGGTACGACCCGATCCCGGCGGGGTGGCAGGTCGCCGTCGCGGACGTGTAGATCGGTCCGGCACACACCGCACGCGCGCACCCGGACCAGCAGCTCGTCCGGCGCCGGCACCGGCACCGGCAGCTCGACGCACTCGACCGTCCCCGGTCGGGCGGCGGCAGCGGCCCAGGCCCGCATCATCTTCGGAATCATGCACTCCACTTCGTCTCTGCTCAGCCGTCCGCCGGCGCCTGCCCCGGGGGCTCGGTGACCGATACCCGGGCCGGGCGGAGCAGCCGCGCCCCCACCCGGTATCCGGTGCGCAGGACGGCGGTGCAGACGGGCGCCGCCACCTGGTCGGAGACCTGGTGGTCGACGGCTTCGTGGCGGGCCGGGTCGAAGGGAGGGCGCCGCCACCTGGTCGGAGACCTGGTGGTCGACGGCTTCGTGGCGGGCCGGGTCGAAGGGCTCGCCTGCTGCGCCCACGCGCTCCAGCCCGAGGTCCGCGAGCCGTTCCTCCAGGGCCTCCGCCACGGCCCACAGCCCGCCGTTGACCTCACCGAGCCCGCGGGCCCGTTCGATGGCATCGAGCACGGGCAGGATGCGTTCGGCCGGTTCACCGTGCTCCTCCCTTCCGCCCCCTTCCGGGCCGGTCAGGGGATGACCGGCCCGGGAGCGGTGAGCGACGCGTCCAGGGCGAACAGGGCGCCCTCCGGGTCGCGTACGGTGACCTGCCGTCCGCCGCTCGGCCAGGGGCCGTCCGGGACGATCGCGCCGCCGTGTTCGACTGCCGCCTCAGTGGCCGGCTTCAGGTCGCGGACCTTGAAGTGGGCCAGCCAGCGTGGCCGCAGCTGCGGTTTCGCGGCGGCCTCCTCGACGGGACCGCTGTTGAGGCGTGCCACGGCGTGGCCGTCGTGTCGCAGGACGACCTGGTCCTGCTCGTACGACACCTCGCAGTAGCCGTGGCCGCCGTCCGCGGCCCACTGCAGGGCCTCGCCGTAGAAGACGGCGGCGGCGAAGGCGTCCCTGGTGTGCAGCTCCAGCCACGCGGGGGCCGCTCCGTCACCGATCCGCCAGTCGGACAGCACGCCGCCTTCCCAGATCCCGAAGGTCGCGCCCTCGCGATCGGCGGCCAGGGCGGCGCGTCCGCGGGGCGGGTACGGTACGGGGCCGACGGCGACGGTGCCGCCCCGCTCGCGGATCCGGGCCACCGCGTCGTCGGCGTCGTCGACGGCGAAGTACGGGGTCCACGCCACGGGGACGGCGAACTGACTTGCCACGGCGGCGATACCGGCCAACGGGACGCCGTCGGCTTCGGCCACGGAGTACGCCCGGCCGAGGCTGCCGCGCCTGAAGGTCCAGCCGAGCACCGCGTTGTAGAAGCGCTCGGACGCCTCAAGATCACGTGCCGTCAGACTGAGCCAGCACGGTGCGCCCACCGGGCCCGCCGTCACCAGAACCACGGTTTCCTCCTCCCACCGGGCCGCCGAGCCCGCTGCTGCGGGCTCAGGCCGGCTTCTCCGTCCGGCCGCGGCCGCCGGTGATGGGGATCTTGTGATGCGTCTTGCCCCCGGCGGTCTTGGGCACGCGCACCGTCAGGATGCCGTTGTCGAGATCGGCCTCGACATGCTCGCTGTCGATTGTCGTAGTTCGTGATCGTTTCCACTTTGCTCGTCACGGTGAGCGCACGACCACCCGCGCGGGGCGGCCTGGCCGCACGCGTCCTTCACCGAGTGCCTGCCCGCTGCGGCCGTGCCCATGCACGGGGAACGGCCGCATCCACCGGGCGCCCTCCGGGCCGAGGGTGAGGTCGTCCACGACCTGATGCGAGGGCCGAGGACAAGGACCCGCCG
Source organism: Streptomyces sp. NPDC043854 (assembly GCF_056436005.1). Taxonomy (NCBI): domain Bacteria; kingdom Bacillati; phylum Actinomycetota; class Actinomycetes; order Kitasatosporales; family Streptomycetaceae; genus Streptomyces; species Streptomyces sp. NPDC043854. Next base: position 8,762 of record NZ_JBWKDK010000036.1, on the reverse strand, counting down.
ACAGGACGGCAGAAATCGCAGAGGTCGGGCAGCCCGGGCTGCCCGGAAACGGGGTCGTCCCTCTATGGACCTGTCCTGAACAGCGGGGTCTCAGGTATGGACTCGGCTGTTGGGGCCGTCCTCGCCATCAGCGGACTCGTCGTTGAACCAGTAGTCGCCGGCAGCCAGGTATCGGAAGGAGTGGCTGGACTCGCGCGGCAGGGCGATCGTCACAGCCCGCGTCATGCCCTTCCTGGCCCGCAGGGGATGGGCGTAAGGGTCCCAGTCGTTGAAGTCACCCACGACACTCACCGGCCCCGGCGGGGTGTCCGCGGGGAGCACGAAGGTGATCTCGGTCCGGTCCTTGCGCTGCTTGCGTTCGAGCACGGCGGTCTCCTGCCGGAAAGATGACGGGCGGCACCATCCTGCGCTCCGTCCGGCCCACCTGCACGCCGACACGGCCGGTGCGGCCACACAACGTGACTCCGCGGATGGCACGAGCCGCCATGCCTTGCGCATCCGCCGCCGGCACGATCGACAGAGCCGGGGGAATCAACCAGGGAAAGGCGGGTAGCCGCCAAGCGGGGGACAGGGAAGCGGTAGACGCGCCCATCAGGACCGGGCGGTGTGGACGATGGCGCACTCCTATATCCAAGCCTTCGGGGACGAGGAGCAGGCGTTCCGGGCGTTCGCCCGCACCCGTCCGGGGCCGGTGACCTTCCTCGTGGACACGTACGACACCGGAAGCGGGGTCGAGACCGCAGCGGCTACTCCCACCCATCCGTTCCCACCGGGCCCGGCCCCACACCCGGCACCGCCCACCCACCCCTTCCCCACCGACCCCCATGCACCCGAGCCGGAGCCGCCGCCCTCACCGGAACCCGACCGGGAACCCGGGCCACGACCGGCACCCGCACCACCACCGTCCTGAAGGGGACAGGAGCGGGAAGACCACCATGGGCACGCCTCCCAACGGCCCCCGTACCTCCCAGCCCCGGACCGGTACCGGCCCCGAGCCCGTCGCTGACGGCTCGGCGCCTCGTTCGGCTAGCGTTGCAGTTGCTGGGACATGACGAGTCTGACGTTTCGGAGTCGTGTCTCGGCGTTCGTGTGTGCGGCCTTGGCCACGAGACGGCCGCCGGCTGCCTGGGCCCGGGGTGTGGCGGCGCGCCGGAGGGCTGTCCGGGGTAGGGCTGCGGCGCGTACGGCTGGAGCGGGTACTGCTGTGGGATGGGCGGTACGCCGAGGGGCGCGGGTGCCGGGCCCTGCGGGGGAACACCCGGTACTGCCGCCGCTGCCGCGCCTGCGCAGCGAGGGGCACCAGCTCGGCGAGCGCGGTCGGCTCCTCCGTCGTTCTCGGCGGCCCGGACCCATTGGCGCAGGGTGTTCAGTCCGGACGCAGAGCACATGGGGTCGTTGAGGACGCTCCGCCACAGTGCGGCGATGGCGTGGCGCAGCACCGCTCCGTCCGTGCCGGGTTTCGGATCGGCGCGCCCGAACAGGTCGAGCAGGAGAGGGCGGCCCGTGCCCGCGGGCCCGTCCGCGGGACCGCAGGCGTGGACCATGGCACGCAGCGCGAACTGCCTGGTGGCGCCGTGGGTGAGGGTCACGAGCGCGCCCCACAGGTCGGCGGCCGTGTCCCAGTCGTCGCCTGCGGCCGCCTCCTGCCCGGCGGCGAGCAGCAGCGCGGCGGCGGACTGGGCGAGGTCGTTGAGCTCCTCCGCCCAGCCGCGTGCGGGCCCGCCCCGGGTCTCCATTCCGCGTACGGCGTCGATCAGCGCGGCGAGCGCCTCCCGGGGAAAGGCGTCCCCGACCAGGGCGTAGCTGCGGACAGCGGTCCAGCGCAGCCGGTGGTCCGCGGCGGTGCACCACTGCGCGAGGATCCGGGAGATGCGCGGGGCGCCCAGGTGGTGGGCGAGGGCCAGCGCGTTGGCCGCCGCGAGCCGGGCGCGCAGCCGCTGGTCCGCCGGCCAGGAGCGGATGAGGAGCGCCATGGCCGACGGCAGGTCGGCCTCGGCCATGACGGCGGAGGGCGAGCCGCTCCTGCACCGTGAGGGAGGCGAACTGCACGCGCCGCCGGTCGCTGTCGCGGGTGGGGTCGGCGGTCAGGGCGAGTAACTTCCGGGCGATGACCGGTCGTTCGTCGAGAAGGGCGCCGAACCGGCCGGCGGGGACGGCGAGCGAGCGCCTCGTACCCGTTGGGTGCCGCGGAGGTCACCTTGGCCGAGCCGGAGAGGATGACCAGGACGCGGGTCGAGGGTTCGTGCTCCCGCAGCAGGGGGCGGGCGGGGAGAGACAGTTGATGCAGTTCGCGCGTGCGGTGGGCTCGTCGGTGTCGGGGCAGGTGGAGACCGGGTCGGCCGAGTAGGCCCCCGGCGCATCCGGGGATGCGCCGGGGCGGCCGTCAGCGAACGGCGTACGGCAGCAGGGCCATCTCCCGCGCGTTCTTGACGGCGGTGGCGAGGGCCCGCTGCTGCTGGGCCGTCACGCGGGTGACCCGCCGGCTGCGGATCTTCCCCCGGTCGGAGATGAACTTCCGCAGCAGGTCGGTGTCCTTGTAGTCGATGTACGTGATCCCGGCCGCGTCGAGCGGGTTGGGCCGGGACTTGGCGGGCTTGCGGATGTCGTGGCGTCGGGCCATGTCGGTATCCCCTTGCAGGAAGGTTTCGTCACGGTCGTGCCGGGCCGTGACCGGGTCGTATGTGGTGGGTGTCAGGCAGCGTCGAGGAGGGAGTCGAAGGCTGCGGGCAGGTGTTTCCATGCCTCACGCCCCGACGCGTACTCCGCGTCCGTCAGCAGGCAGGAATCGAGGAGTCTCTCCAGACCGTCGCGGTCGAGGCCGGGCGAGGTGAAGACGAGGTGCTGGCAGCAGTCGCCGTGCTCGGGGTGCCAGTCGAGCGCGGCCGCCGCCCGTCGCATGGGAGGGACCATGTCCCATGCCGCGTCCGGCAGCGATGCCAGCCACGGCCCGGCGCTCTCCACGCACAGGGCCCCGCCGGCCGCGTCCCAGGCGAGCAGGGTGTCGGGGCGGTCGGCGAGCCAGAACCGGCCGCGGCTGCGCGCGGCGGCGCAGCACAGGTCTTCCAGTGCCTGGTAGAGGCGTTCCGGATGGAACGGCCTGCGGCGGTGCCACACGAACGTGGCGACGCCGGCCTCGTCGGCGTCCTGGGGCAGGAGCGCACACGCGGGGTGCTGGGCGGCTGCGGCGGCCTCGACGTCGAAACCGGCGAACGCGGCCCGGGCGAGTTCGACGGAACCGGCCGGTACCCGCAGGGCGGTGGGATGCAGCTGAGCGAGGAGCGCGCGGTCCTCGTCGTCGGCCTCGTCGCTGTCGACGAGGGCGAGGACCGGCGCGTACTCCAGCTGACGAGCCCAGGTGTCCCCGACGGTCCGCTGGTCGGTGGGGGCCGCCGCGAGGCCTGCCTCGGCCAGGTCGTCGCCGTTGCCGAGACAGGGCAGGACGAGTGCGGGGTCCACAGCTGTGATCACGTTCGTCAGGACGAGCCGGTCCCCGCCGTGCCCGGCGATGACCTCGGCCATGGCCTTCGGTTCGACCGAGTCCCACAGCTCGACCACGGCGAGCCGGGTCAGGCCGCCGTCCGCCATCCGTTCCAGCTCCGGCACCAGGTCCTCGCGCAGTGCGCAGCACGCGCAGTCGTTGACCAGCGGCGTGTCACCGGTGGAGAGGGTGCCGGAGGCGTCGCGGATCACGCGGAGCACGGTGCCGTCGGGCGCCCCGGCCAGATCGTGGTGCAGTGCCACGCTCCCTTGTACGCACTGGAGAAGGCGTTCGACGACCTCCTTGCGTGCCTCGGCGTGCATCCCGGCGACGATCACGACGGGGAGCTGGTGCTCGCGGTCCATCACCGGGTTCCGTAGCGGCGCTGGAACTTCTCGACGCGGCCGGCGGTGTCGAGGACGCGGGCGGTGCCCGTGTAGAAGGGGTGGCTCGCGGAGGATATCTCCACGTCGACCACCGGGTAGGTGTTGCCGTCCTCCCAGTCGACGGTCTTGTCGCTGGTCATCGTGGAACGGGTGAGGAAAGCGGTGCCGGAGGCGGTGTCGCGGAAGACGACGGGCCCGTAGGCGGGGTGGATTCCGGGCTTCATGGCGGGGGCCTTTCGGTGGTGGTCGGGCGGGGCTGCCGGGGGTCAGCGTTCTTCGCGGAAGTCGACGTGGCGGCCGACGACGGGGTCGTACTTGCGCAGCACCAGGCGGTCGGGGTCGTTGCGGCGGTTCTTGCGGGTGACGTAGGTGAACCCAGTGCCTGCCGTGGAGCGGAGCTTGATGACCGGACGGATCTCGTTGCGTGCCATGCCGCTACTATATGGCAATGGTTTCCATTTCCAACAAGCATGCCCATTGAGAGAGGCGGCAGCATCCATGGCAGCCCATTGCCAACTGACCGGCGCCAAGCCGGGATTCGGCAACTCCATCTCCCACTCCCACCGGCGCACCTCGCGCCGCTTCGATCCGAACATCCAGCGCAAGCGCTACTGGCTGCCCAGCGAGGGGCGCCACGTCCGGCTGACGCTGAGCGCCAAGGCCGTCAAGACGGTGGACGCGATCGGCATCGAGGCCGCCGTGGCCCGGATCCGCGCCCAGGGAGGGAAGGTCTGATGGCGAAGAAGAGCAAGATCGCGCAGAACGAGAAGCGGAAGGAGATCGTGGCGCGGTACGCCGCCCGGCGGGCCGAGCTGAAGGAGATCATCCGCCGGCCTTCCGCCACGGCGGCCGAACGGGAGGCCGCCCTGGCGGAGCTGCGCCGGCAGCCGCGCGATGCCAGCGCCACCCGGGTACGCAACCGCGACGGCGTGGACGGCCGCCCCCGCGGCTACCTGCGCAGGTTCGGGCTCTCCCGCGTGCGGACCCGGCAGCAGGCGCACGCGGGATTCCTGCCGGGAGTGACCAAGTCCTCCTGGTAGTCGGCACACGGCGAGGCGGTGGCGGCGCGCCGTGCCGGCGCGCCGGCCCGTGTCCTCGGACGCTCCTCCGCCGCCTCGCCCTTCTCGGCCGGGGTCGCCTCGGCCAGGCCGTGCAGCCGGTCGGCAAGCGCCCCGGCGAAAGCCGAGCCCACGGCCGGGGCGACCGGCCCCGGCCCGCCGGCCGGCGCGCGCTCCGCCTGGCTGCGGGCGCGCAGATCGCGGCGCAGGTGTCGACGGCGCGCGCCGGGGCGCCGGGCAGGGCCTGGGTGATCGGGATGCGGCGGTCGGCGGTGAAGCCGCCGCAGACACCGCGGCACCCGCCCGGCGGTTACGCGGCCAGGGCCGCGCGGTCGAGCTTGCCGTGCGGGGTCACCGGCAGCCGGTCCAGGTGGCGGACGTGCTGCGGCACCATGTGGGCCGGCAGGCGCTCGGCGAAGGCCGTGCGGACCGCGGCCGCGCGCACGGTGTCGGGGTCGGCGACGACACAGGCGGTGAGCGCCTGGTCGCCGTGGCCGTCCCGGGTCACCAGGCAGGCCGCACCGGAGACGCCCGGCAGTGCGCGCAGCGCCGACTCGATCTCGCCCAGCTCGATGCGGAAACCGCGCAGCTTGACCTGGCCGTCCTGGCGGCCGGCGTAGTAGAGCAGGCCCTCGCCACCGGCGACCGCCCAGCCGCCGCTGCGGTAGTACCCGGCCGGTGCCGTCCCCGGCGTCGACGAAGCGTGCCGCGGTGAGGTCGGGGCGCTCCAGGTACCCGTGGCTGACGCCGGTGCCGCCGACGCACATCTCGCCCGGCTCGCCGACCGGCACGGGCCGCCCCTCGGCATCGCGCGATTCTCCAGCTGGACGTTGCGGGGCGGGCGAAGGGCGGAAGCCGTCCGCGGAAGCGGTCGTCCGCGGAAGCGGCGGCGGGGACCGTCAGACGATGCCCTCCAGGACGGCGGCGGGTACGGGCGCGGGCCCGGGGGACGCGGCCGGGACCAGGGCGTGCACCAGGTAGCTCGCCACGTCCCCCGGGGTGGTGCCGCGGCCGAAGATCCGGTCGGCGCCGAGCGTGGCGGCCGAGGCCACCTCGAAGCGGGGCCCGCCCACGACCAGCAGCGGCCGCTCGTGGTCGGCGAACTCGGCCCGCAGTTCCGCGCTCAGCTCGCGTACGTTGGTGAGGTGCGCGTCCCGCTGGGTGACGGCCTGCGACACCAGGACCGCGTCGGCCCGCTCGGCGCGCGCCCGGCGCACCAGTTCCTCGACCGGCACCTGCGCGCCCAGGTTGAGCACGCGCATCGCTTTGTAGTATTCGAGGCCCTTCTCGCCCGCGAACCCCTTGATGTTGAGGATGGCGTCGATGCCGACGGTGTGCGCGTTCGTGCCGATGCAGGCGCCGATCACAACGAGTTTGCGGCCGAGCCCGTCGCGGATCGCCGCGTCCGCCTCCTTCGCGGACAGCAGCGGATAGTCGCGCTCCGTCACGTGCACCTCAGCGAGGTCCACGGCGTGGGGCACGGCCCCGTACACGACGAAGAAGCTGAAGTCGGTGCCGCCGACGGCCTTGCTGTGCACGAGCAGCGGGCGCTCCATCCCCATGCGGCGGGCGAGTTGGAGCGCGGCGCCCTCGGCGCGCGGGCCGTGCGGCGCGCTCGAACAGCCGCGCGTGGGCAGCGTCGAGTTGCGCGCCGCGGGTGTCCGTGCAGTACGCGCTGCGGGGCGGGGGGCCGGACCGGCTCGGCTTGCGGACCCGGCGGTGCCGGAGCTCACAATGAGGGCTAACGGTGTGAAACCCGCGCCAAACGGCCTGAAGCGGTGCCACACCTTCGAGTTGCGCGCATCCCATCCCGGCGGGAAGGGGAGAACGTGAGTTCCGATCCGCGGTCTGAGCGTCCCACGGGCCCGCCTTCCGGGCCCCTTTCCGGCCGCCCTTCCGGCCCGCCGTCAGGACCTCCGCCCCCGCCTCCGCCTCCCGGCGGGCCGGGTGGCCCCGAGCGGCAGCCCGGCGACGGGGAGCGCCCCTGGTGGCGGTCCGTACCCCGGATCGCGGCGATCACCAGTGCCGTCGCCGTCGCCACGGTCCTGGCCGTCGTCCTCACCCGGCCGGGCGGTGGACCCGCCCAGGCCAACGAGGTCATCCTCCAGCCCACGAGCACGACCGGGCCGGACCCGTTCACCCCGTCGACGGCGAACACGAGCACGGCGCTGCCGGCGGCCGCGCCGGTCGGCGCGCCCACCCAGGCCCATGCCATCCGCAGCGTGTCGGGAGGGGAGCCCGGCCTGTACGGCGGGACCCGCAACGGCTCGGCCTGCGACGTGGAGAAGCAGATCCGCTACGTGACCGCCGACGCGAGCAGGCACAACGCCTTCGCCTCCGCGCTGAACATCCAGCCGTCCGCGGTCCCCGGATACCTGCGCTCGCTCACGCCCGTGCAGCTGCGCTCCGACACCCGCGTCACCAACCACGGCTACCGCGACGGCACCTCCACGAGCTACCAATCGGTGCTCCAGTCCGGTACGGCCGTCCTCGTCGACGACTACGGCGAGCCGAAGGTGCGCTGCGCCTGCGGCAATCCGCTGGCCCGGGCGGTCGCCCAGAAGGGCACGCCCAAGCAGGCGGGAACCAGCTGGTCCGGATACCGGCCGCAGAACGTCGTGGTCGTCAACCGCGCAACCACAGTGATCAAGGTCTTCGTCATCCTCGACGCGAAGGACGGGCACTGGGTCCGCCGTCACCCGGGCGACCACCACGGCCGCCGGGACACGAAGACCACGCCCCCGCCGGGACACTGGCCGCTGCCGCTGCCGCCGACGAAGTCGCCCGCCCGCAAGTCACCGGCGACCCTGTCCCCCGGCACCAAGCCCCCGGACACCAAGTCCCCCGGCACCAAATCCCCCGGCACTAAGTCTCCGGGCACTAAGTCTCCGGGCACCAAGTCCCCGGCCACACTGTCCCCCGGCACCAAGTCCCCGGACACCAAGTCCCCCGGCACCAAATCCCCGGACACCAAGTCTCCAGGCACCAAATCCCCGGGCACACAGTCCCCTGGCACCAAGTCCCCGGGCACACAGTCCCCTGGCACCAAGTCCCCGGACACCAAATCCCCCGGCACCAAGTCCCCGGACACCAAATCCCCCGGCACCAAGTCCCCCGCGTCCATGCCCCCGGTGACGAAGGAACCCGGCACCGTGGCGCCCCCGGTGACCAAGGAGCCGGGCACCGCACCGCCGCCGCCCGCACCCGTGACGCCCGACGTCCCGGCCCCCGGGACCGCGGAACCCGTCCCCGAGGCGACCAAGCCCGTCGTCCCCGAGCCCCCGGCGCCCCCGACTGCGGTCGAGCCGCCCGGCAACGAGATCCAGGAGTAGCCGCGCAACCCCGGACGCCGGAGAGGCTGTGGCCTCTCCGGCGTCCGGGGGTTGCGGGCAGCCTCGCCGGGACGGGCTCCCGGGTGCCGTCCGGGGCTGTCGGCCCTCACTTGCCGATCTTTGCCTTCAGCAGCTCCTTCAGGTTCTCCTTGAGCTCCTGCTTGATCAGCTCCTGCTTGGTTACCGTGCCGCCCGTGCCGGTGGCGTCACCGGACACCGCAGTGGCGTCACCCGTGTTGACGGCATCGGCACTCGCGTCGCCGCTGGTGGCATTGCCCGTGCTGACGTCGCAGCCGCCCTCGCAGCCGCCCACGCCGGAATGGGCGCTGCCGCTCTCGGCCTCGCCACCGACCGTCGTGTTCCCGGCGGTCGCGTCGCCACTGGTGCCGATGCCGTCGGCACTGTCGCCCTGGACGAAGGACGCGGCCTGCTGCGGGGCGGCGGCGACCGGGGCGGCCATCGCGGTCGCCGGCAGTGCGATACCGCCACCCACCAGAGCCGCGGAGGC
>NZ_JBWKDK010000035.1:0-74312 GCF_056436005.1 Streptomyces sp. NPDC043854 | reverse complement strand
CCCCCCCCCCCCCCCCCCCCCCCCCCCCCCCCCCCCCCCCCCCCCCCCCCCCCCCCCCCCCCCCCCCCCCCCCCCCCCCCCCCCCCCCCCCCCACGCCCGTTACTGCCGCGGGGCCTGCAGCAGGTCCTCCAGCTGGCCCTCGCGGGCCTGGGCGGCCACGAACAGCAGCTCGTCGCCCGGCTCCAGGGTCTCCTCCGCGTGCGGGGTCAGGACCCGGTTGCCGCGGATGATCGTGACCAGCGAGGTGTCCTGGGGCCAGCTGATCTCGCTGATCTGGGTCCCGGCGACCGGGGACTCCGCGGGCAGGGTCAGCTCGACCAGGTTGGCGTCGCCGTGGCTGAAGCGGAGCAGCCGCACCAGGTCGCCGACGCTGACGGCCTCCTCGACCAGGGCCGACATCAGGCGCGGCGTGGACACCGCGACGTCGACGCCCCAGGACTCGTTGAAGAGCCACTCGTTCTTCGGGTTGTTCACGCGCGCCACGACACGCGGAACCCCGTACTCGGTCTTGGCCAGCAGGGAGACGACCAGGTTGACCTTGTCGTCACCGGTGGCCGCGATGACCACGTTGCAGCGCTGCAGCGCCGCCTCGTCCAGCGAGGTGATCTCGCAGGCGTCGGCCAGCAGCCACTCGGCCTGCGGCACCCGTTCCACCGAGATGGCGGTCGGAGCCTTGTCGACGAGGAGCACCTCGTGCCCGTTCTCCAGCAGTTCGCCCGCGATGGAGCGGCCCACCGCGCCGGCTCCGGCGATCGCGACCCTCATGCGTGTTCCTCCTCGGGGCCCTCGGCGAAGGCCGCCTCGACCTTCTCGATCTCGTCCGTGCGCATCATCACGTGCACGAGGTCGCCCTCCTGCAGGACCGTCTGCGACGTCGGCAGCATGGCCTCGCCCAGGCGGGTGAGAAACGCCACGCGCACGCCCGTCTCGTCCTGCAGCCTGCTGACCTTGTGGCCGATCCAGGCCGGGGCGGTGTGCACCTCGGCGAGCTGCACCCCGCCGCTCGGGTCGCGCCACAGCGGCTCCGCACCGGACGGCAGGAGCCGGCGCAGCATCTGGTCGGCGGTCCACCGCACGGTGGCCACGGTGGGGATGCCGAGGCGCTGGTAGACCTCGGCGCGCTTGGGGTCGTAGATGCGGGCGGCGACGTTCTCGACGCCGAACATCTCGCGGGCCACGCGGGCGGCAATGATGTTGGAATTGTCACCACTGCTGACCGCCGCGAAGGCGCCCGCGTCCTCGATTCCGGCCTCGCGCAGCGTGTCCTGGTCGAAGCCGACGCCGGTGACCCGGCGGCCGCCGAACCCGGCTCCCAGCCGACGGAATGCGGTGGGGTCCTGGTCGACCACCGCGACCGTATGCCCCTGCTGTTCCAAGGTCTGCGCGAGGGCGGAGCCCACCCTTCCGCATCCCATAATGACGATGTGCACGGCCGTCCCTCCGGCTGTCAGCGCTCGCTGGTTCGCAGCCTCTTTACATGCTCTGGCTTAACAGGGTCTCAGACCACCGCCAAGCTACACACGGGTGGTCGGCCGCCGCAGCGCATCGCAGTGCTTCCCCGGCGCATCACCGGCGCATCCGAGCTTCATCGCACCGGAATACCGGCGGGGGGTTCGTCAGCCCGATTTCGAACGCATACGATCCTCTCCGTGTCCAAACTGACCGACCTGCCCAAACGGATCCTGATCGGCCGGGCGCTGCGCAGCGACCGCCTCGGGGAAACACTCCTCCCGAAGCGGATCGCCCTCCCCGTCTTCGCGTCCGACCCGCTCTCCTCGGTGGCGTACGCCCCCGGCGAGGTCCTGCTCGTTCTGTCCATCGCAGGCGTGTCGGCGTACCAGTACAGCCCCTGGATCGCCGCCGCGGTCGTCGTACTGATGTTCACCGTGGTCGCCTCGTACCGGCAGAACGTCCACGCCTACCCCAGCGGCGGCGGCGACTACGAGGTCGCCAATACGAACCTCGGCCCCAAGGCCGGACTCACCGTCGCAAGCGCCCTGCTCGTCGACTACGTACTGACCGTGGCCGTGTCGATCTCCTCCGGAGTGGAAAATCTCGGCTCCGCCGTGGATTTCGTCATCGAGCACAAGGTGCTCTCGGCGATCGTCATGATTCTTCTGCTCACACTGATGAATCTGCGCGGTGTGAAGGAATCCGGGAAGCTCTTCGCCATCCCCACGTATGTGTTCGTCGGCGCCGTCTTCGCGATGATCATCTGGGGTGCGTGGCGCGGTCTCGTCGTCGGGGACACCATGCAGGCGCCCACCGCCCACCTCGAGATCAAGCCCGAGCACCAGGGGCTGGCCGGCTTCGCGCTGGTCTTCCTGCTCCTGCGGGCCTTCTCCTCCGGCTGTGCCGCCCTGACCGGTGTCGAGGCGATCAGCAACGGCGTCCCCGCCTTCCGCAAGCCCAAGAGCAGGAACGCCGCCGCCACCCTCGCCCTCATGGGCATCTTCGCGGTCACCATGTTCTGCGGGATCATCGGCCTGGCCATGGCCACCGACGTGCGGATGGCCGAGGCGCCCGCCACCAACCTGCTCGACAACGGCGTCCCCGTCGGCCCCGACTTCGTGCAGAACCCGGTGATCTCGCAGGTGGCCGAGGCCGTCTTCGGCAGCGGCAGCATCGCCTTCGTCATCCTGGCGACCGCCACCGCGCTCGTGCTGTTCCTGGCCGCCAACACCGCGTACAACGGCTTCCCGCTGCTCGGCTCGATCCTCGCCCAGGACCGCTACCTGCCGCGCCAGCTGCACACCCGCGGCGACCGGCTCGCCTTCTCCAACGGCATCGTGCTGCTGGCCGGCGCCGCCATGCTGCTCGTGTGGGTCTACGACGCCGACTCCACCAAGCTGATCCAGCTCTACATCGTCGGCGTGTTCGTCTCCTTCACGCTGAGCCAGATCGGCATGGTCCGGCACTGGAACCGGCACCTCGTGACCGAGCGCGACAAGTCCGCGCGCCGCCGGATGATCCGCTCCCGGGCGATCAACACCTTCGGCGCGATCTTCACCGGCCTGGTCCTGGTCGTCGTCCTCGCCACCAAGTTCACGCACGGCGCGTGGGTCGCCCTGCTCGGCATGCTGATCTTCTACGGCACGATGACCGCGATCCGGCGGCACTACGACAAGGTCGCCGAGGAGATCGCCGCGGCCGAGGAGCGCCCCGACGAATACGTCCGCCCGTCCCGCGTCCACTCCGTCGTCCTGGTCTCCAAGCTGCACAAGCCGACCCTGCGCGCCCTGGCCTACGCCAAGCTGCTGCACGCCAGCCAGCTGGAGGCGCTGAGCGTCAGCGTGGACGCGGCCGAGACCAGGGCGCTGAAGGAGGAGTGGGACCGGCGCGGCATCGACGTACCGCTGAAGATCCTCGACTCGCCGTACCGCGAGGTCACCCGCCCGGTGGTGGAGTACGTCAAGAGCCTGCGCACCGAGAACCCGCGGGACGCGGTCAGCGTGTACATCCCCGAGTACGTCGTCGGGCACTGGTACGAGCACCTGCTCCACAACCAGAGCGCGCTCAGGCTCAAGGGCCGCCTGCTGTTCACGCCGGGCGTCATGGTCACGTCCGTCCCCTATCAGCTGCAGTCCTCGGAGCTCGCGAGGAAGCGGGCGAGGAAGCGGCAGGAGTGGAACGCCCCGGGTGCGGTGCGCCGCGGACCGGTGGACACGCCGCGCACGAACAGCCGCGCGGCGAAGTAGCGGAGCAGCACTGCCGGCATCCGGCATCCGGCATCCGGTACCCGGCACTCGGCATGGCGAACGGCCGGACGGGATCCACGTAGACTGGTGGGTCGGCCGTCCGGCCGTTCCGCATGACCGACCCGAACCCTGGAGCACCCCCCGCCATGACCCAGCAGAACGAGATTCAGTCACTGGTCGGGGAGGAGTACGAGGTCGAGGTCGGCCCCGTCGCGCACGGCGGGCACTGCATCGCCCGGACCGCCGACGGCCGCGTCCTGTTCGTCCGCCACGCCCTGCCCGGCGAGAAGGTCGTGGCGAAGGTCACCGAGGGCGACGCGGACTCCCGCTTCCTGCGCGCCGACGCGATCACGGTCCTCTCGGCGTCCAAGGACCGCGTCGAGGCCCCGTGCCCGTACGCCGGCCCCGGCAAGTGCGGCGGCTGCGACTGGCAGCACGCCAAGCCGGGCGCCCAGCGCCGGCTCAAGGGCGAGGTCGTCGCCGAGCAGCTGCGCCGGCTCGCCGGGCTGACCCCGGAGGAGGCCGGCTGGGACGGCACGGTCGCGCCGGCCGAGGGCGACAAGCTGCCGGCCGGGCAGGTCCCTCAGTGGCGCACCCGCGTCCAGTACGCCGTCGACGAGCACGGCCGCGCCGGCCTGCGCAAGCACCGCTCGCACGAGGTCGAGCCGGTCGACCACTGCATGATCGCCGCCCCGGGCGTTTTGGAACTCGGCATCGAAAAGCGCGAGTGGCCGCAGATGGCCTCGGTGGAGGCCATCGCCGCGACCGGCTCGAACGACCGCCAGGTCGTCCTGACTCCCCGCCCCGGCGGCCGCCTCCCCCTGGTCGAACTCGACAGGCCGGTCTCGGTCCTCCGCGTGGAGGAGAAGGACGGCTCGACGCACCGCGTCCACGGCCGCCCCTTCGTCCGCGAGCGCGCCGACGGCCGCACCTACCGCGTCGGCATGGGCGGCTTCTGGCAGGTCCACCCGCAGGCCGCCGACACCCTGATCCGCGCCGTCATGCAGGGCCTGATGCCGCGCAAGGGCGAGATGGCCCTGGACCTGTACTGCGGCGTGGGCATCTTCGCGGGCGCGCTGGCGGAGCGCCTGGGCGAGACGGGAGCGGTCCTCGGCATCGAGTCGGGCAAGCGCGCGGTGGAGGACGCCCGGCACAACCTGGCCGACTTCCCCCGGGTCCGCATCGAGCAGGGCAAGGTCGAATCGGTCCTCCCGCGCACCGGCATCACGGAGTGCGACCTGGTCGTCCTGGACCCGCCCCGCGCCGGCGCCGGCAAGCAGACGGTCCGCCACGTGGCCTCCCTCTCGGCCCGCCGCATCGCGTACGTGGCCTGCGACCCGGCGGCCCTGGCCCGCGACCTGGCCTACTTCCGCGAGGCGGGCTACAAGCCCCGCACCCTCCGCGTCTTCGACCTCTTCCCGATGACCCACCACGTGGAGTGCGTGGCGATCCTCGAGCCGGCGCGGGAAGGCGCCTGACCTGTGGATTCCTCAAGGGTCGACGGCGGTGGCGCAAGCCGTGGCCGCACGCCTCTCAGGTTCTTGACGCTCGTGTGACGCTCGTCCTGAAAGCTCATCACATTGGGCGGGCGGGGTTCGACGTCACGCTTTGGCTCGGCTGATGGGGCCCGCGTTTGCCGGGTGTCCGGCGCCGACCAGCGGGATTGGCCTCATGGTGGTCGATGTGATTCGGTCCAACTGCCGTCCGTGTGGATCGCGAGCTGCTGCGTGCCTATGGCGAGAGGCTTGGGCGGCATGGACCCTTCGCAGGTAGTCACACTGCGTGACATCAGTATCGGGCTGTAGGTCTTCCTCGTCCTGGCGGTTGAGGGCGAGCCCCGATCCGGGCGCAATGCGCTGCCTGCTCGACGGGCCCGCTGGCCGCTTGCTGCATCGGATCACTCGTCCCTTCGGCTGACTGGTGCGGTTGCCTCTCGCTGGAACGGACTCTGTCCGTTTTGAGAAGCGTTGGGGCCGCGAGGCACGAGACCGTGCCCAAGTTGGTCCGGGCACATGACGCGCATGTCTCCGTCGGATCTTCAGCGGTCCTTGAGGTCGTCGGCAATCGCGCGGTCGATGTTGTGCTGAGCACTCTCCTGCAGCGCCTTATAGAAGAGGTCGACGGCAGAGCCCCGCGGAAGTCCCGCTCGGATGTGTTGGACACGCTCGCTGACGTCGATGAGATGGGCGATGAACTGCTGCACAGTGTGATCGCTCAGTGTGGGAAGACTGGTCAACTGGTCCAGGATGAAGACGCGCTGGGAGTCCGTGAGGTCCTGGCAGGACAGGACGCCGTCCAAGGTGAATGCCCGCCAAAGGCGATAGGGCACCACCCCCGTCTCGCCGAAGGGGACCGAAGTGAGCAGTTCCAGAGCCAAGTCCATTGAGGTGGGCAGCATCGACACGGCCATACCGAGGACTCCGGCGCGCACCGTGGGATCGGGATGGTCCGCCAGAGCGCGGGCGATCTCCAGTGCTCCGGCTTCCTGTGCGGAGGGTTCCTGGATGACGTCCTGGAGGGCCTGACTGACGGCCCAAACCTCCGTGGACCTGCCGTCGGCAACAAGCTGACGGCAGGTGTCCACTGCGTGGGATACGTCTTGTCCGAATGATCTTCCGTCGTAGGTACCGGTGTGGAGGAGGAGCCCCAGGCGGTGCTCAGTTTCGTCCGGCAATGTGTTGACGACCGTCTGTGCAGCTTCGCGGAGCGCAGTCGGACCGTGCCTGACGACCCAGCTCAGCGAGCGTCGCACCGCGAGGGACACCAGAGGTCCCGGCCGCAGAGCTGCAGTCCGGGCGCCCAGCTCACGGATAGACTCGTCCAACGGGCGTGCGTCTCGCGGCGAGCGCCTGGCTGCCGGCGATGGTTTACTCGCGGCGGCGCGTACGTGAACCCGTACGGGGCCATCGGTCGCGCGCGTTGCAGGGCAGCACACCTCACTGGGCGGGCTTTCGTTCCAGGTCTGTGGATGTCTGCCGGAGCCGGGCGGTCGGAGGTGTCCACGACCGGAGAGTTTGCGAAGCCAGCCCTGCGATCTTGTGGCGTTATCCGGCCAGGATGTCTGCGGTTCCAGCCGTCGGTCGTGACGGGGTTCTTCGGCAGGCGAGCCGTTCCTTAAGATCACCGGAACCGATTGCGGCCCGACGGGCTTCCTACCAGGACATGCCCCCACCCGCACGAGTCACTCGTGCCCTGGGGGATCACCACCGTGTCCATGCTCCTGCTGAAGTTGTCGGCGCAGGATCTCCTCACCCTGAACGCCCGTCGTCGTATGGTGCCGCACCTCGCCGCCCGGTGGCGGCATTTCCGGGGGTCCGAGGCATCGTTGTCAGAGCGGTCGGCCTGGGCAGAGAGCCTGGTCAGTCTCGCGAACGACTTGGTCGCCGCGGGGCGCGGAAACGTCGAGATGATCGTCGAGTGCGCTGCGACGGTCGACGAGAGCGACCGGTCCGGTGATCCCCGGCTCATCGATGTCGTCCTGGTGGGCCGGCATCCGGAGGGAAGCGGGCCGTCCGTGCAGTTGGTCGAGTTGAAGCGCTGGTCGATGGTGACCAGGGTGGAGCGGGCTACGGCGGAGCTGGTGCACGTGCCGGGCATGGGGGAGAAGAAGCACCCGGCTCTGCAGTTGCGCGAGTACTACCAGGCGTTCACGAGTCAACGCGGCCCGTTCGGGAGCGTCGGTTTTGCGTGCGGCGGTTTCGCCTACCTGCACAACGCCACGGACGACTCGGTGCGCCCCCTGATCGACGTGGATGCGCCGACGGGTGCTTACGCGCGTGTGTACACGGGTGACCAGCGCGATCAGCTGCTGTCCGACCTCCAGAAGAACTTTGCGGAGGACGGAGCAGCATCCGCGGCCGAGACGATGCTGCAGCGCATGGGTCTGCGTAACACGCCCCTGCTCGACGCGATGATCCGGTCCCGTGGGGAGGACACCGTCTTCACCCTGCGAGGAGATCAGAAGAAGGTTGCCGATCAAGTCATGGAGACCGCCGCCAAGGTGCTCCCGGACCCCGAGCGCCCTGCGCTCGTCCCTGACGAGCGACGAGTGATCTTCCTGGTCACGGGTGGAGCCGGCACGGGAAAGAGCGCGATCGGCCTCCAGATCAAGGCGGAACTGGAGGCGCAGGGGCGGACGGTCAAGTACGCCAGCGGCAGTCGGGCCTTCAACGGTGCACTCCAGCAGCACGTCGGCTACGGAGACCGGGAGTTCAGGGAGTCCTTCACCTACTTCAGCAACTTCGTCACCCCGCCGGACCCACCACTGGACGTGTTGATCTGCGACGAGGCGCACCGTCTTCGCGACCGGTCCACCAACCGGTTCTGGAAGCCGGAGGACTGGGGCACGGGCCCGCAGGTGGACGAGCTCCTCGCAGCCTCGCGCCTCACCGTCTTCTTCCTGGACGAGGGCCAGTCGGTCCGGCCGAACGAGGTCGGCACCGTCGCTCTCATCGAGGACGCGGCCAGGAGGCACGACGCCCGACTGGTCCCGAGCAGCCTTCGGGAGCAGTTCCGCTGCGGCGGCAGCGATGCCTACATCCGCTGGGTACAGGCGGTGCTCGGCGTGTCGGGCGAGCCCGTCGAGCAGTGGAGGCCGGACGGGTTGATGCACATCGAGGTGGCGGACACGCCGGAGGAGCTCGAACGGATCATCCGCACCGAAGCGCTGGCTGGCGCCTCCGCGCGCATGGTCGCGGGCTACTGCTGGCCCTGGACGAAGCCGCTCGGCAAAGAGAGGCGACTGGAGCCCGATGTTCGCATCGGCGACTGGCACCGGCCGTGGAACGCAGACAGCGACAGCTACTGCGAGGGCGGCCAGGTGCCGCCGGCGAAGACCTGGTCCGTCGAAGCGAACGGCCTCGGCCAGGTCGGCTGTGTGTACACGGCGCAAGGCCTCGAGTGGGACTGGTGCGGTGTGATCATGGGCGAGGACATGGTGCGCCGCGACGGCAAATGGGTCTTCCGCCGGGGCAAGGAGCGCAAGGAGGAGGACTCGGGGATCAAGAGGGTCGACCGGCCCGGCTCCTTCGACCCGAAGGTGAAGCCCGGCAGCGTCGACGACGAGGAGTTCGCCAGGCTCGTCCGCCACGCGTACCACGTGCTGATGACCAGGGCCAGCCGTGCGACCGTGCTGTATTCCACGGATGCCGAAACGCGGGCGTACCTGAGGGAACTCGTCGGAGAGGTCGAGATCCACGGTTTGCGCCCCACCTGGGCCAACCTGCCTCCGGAGGCCCGAAAGCCGCATCTGCCCCGGCCTCGCAGGGGAGCGGGCGGCCGAGGAAGGCGGAAGCGGAAGACGAGTGTGATGAAGGAGCCGGATCTGAGGCTGTTCTGACGGAGAACGCCGAGTGGGTGAGGTGGCGGGCTCACCGGGCCCGCCACCTGCCTGCGTCAGAAGAGCAGGCGCGCCATCGTTGCCAGTACCGCCACCAGAAGATTGGAGGCGACTCCCGCAGCGATGTCGATCAGGATCTCGCGGATCCGCTCACGACGCGCAGACTTGTACTCGACCGAGGTCATGGCCACTCCAGAGCAGTGAGATGTGGAATGGCAGGGGGACGCCCTACCGGGCATCCACGCTCACGTCGTGTGTCACCACACGACGGGCACAACCATCCGTCACTCGCTGCCGGTTGGGGTCGGCACATGAACCATTGCCTCGTACCCTCCGGGAAGGTGCGCAGCACACCGATATTAACCGGTCGGCAGGATCAGTGTGTTGTGGGAACGAGGGAGCGGAGCTTCTCGCGGGTCTCCGGGTCTGTCGAGTAGACGATCGTGCCGATCATGCCTCGGGTCAGCAGCACCTTGTACGTGTTGCGGACCAGGCGGTCGACGTCGTCGTCCGGGGTCGCCTTGGTGAAGGAAGGATCCTTGGACGCTGTCCGGTCGACGATCCAGCGGTCGGTCCGCCAGACGAGGTCCGGGCCCATGATCACGCCCGACCAGTCGTACTCGAAGCCCTGTGCGGTGTAAACACACCCGACCTGGCCGAAGCCTGCGGGGTCGGTGGCCCAGAGCGGGGCGGGCGGTGCACCGAGGAGGGAGCGGTCACCGTACAGGTTCCACGGCCGCGCCCAATCGCCGATGGTGACGTCCGCAGGCAGCGCGGTCATGTCCGGCGTGATCTTCGTCGTCCACTTCCAGCAGTAGCCGGCGGACATGCGAGCCCCGTAGTCCTGGGCGCGCCGTGCAGCCAGGAAGTCCTCGAGCTCGTGCGGACTGTCCGCCGTCAGCAGCTCGACCTTGCCGTCCGGCTCCCAGACGGCAGGACCGTCGCCCTCCAGACCCAGCAGGCCCGTCACCCAGCGCAGGTATGTGTCGCTGCCACCGCACCGGAACTGACTGCCCAGCTCCACCACCGTGCACTCCAGCCCCTGCTCGGCCGCGGCGTCCCGGATCTCCTGAACCGTGCCCATCTCACCCGGGCGCACCACCTGGTGCTGGTCGAGCAGGAACACGGGAACCCGGGCAGCGTCCATCAGTTCCGCCACCTGCGGCCGACCCGTGCGCAGGGCAGCCTTGGTGTACCGGTTGGCGGAGGTCTTGCGCAGCCGGTGCGCCTCGTCGCAGACGAGCACGTCCAGATCGTTGGGCTCGGCCTCCATGAAGCTGTTGAAGTAGCGGAAGAGCCGTTGGACCTCGGGCTTGCGGGCACCCGCGACCTTGCGCATGGTCTTCGTGAACGACTGCGATCCGGTGGCGTGCAGCGCGGGCACTCCGCGCCGGTACAGATCACCCAACAGGGACAGGGCGATCACGCTCTTGCCGGAGCCCGGCCCGCCGGCCACCACGATCACCTGCTTGTGGTTGGACCGCCGAGCCTTCCTGACGGCGGACATCACCGTCTCATAGGCGAGGCGCTGCTCGTCCAGCAGGACGAACTGTTCCCGTTTGCGGACTTCTTCGGCAGCGACAGCCATCAGCTGCTTGGACGGCCGAATCTTCCCCTGCAGCAGGATGTCGGCTGCATCGGCACCAGGCTTCGGCGCCAGTCTCGAACGCAGGTAGGCCAGGAAGGCGCCGCGCTGCTCACCGGTGAACATGCGACCGCGCTCGTTCTCCGGTACGGCGCGCAGCCCTGCGACGCCGAACTCGGTGGCATTGTGCAGGTATGCCACCCCAGCGACAGACCCGGACTGCTTTTCCAGCGCTCCGTTGAAGGACTCCAGGTAGTCGCAGTAGCCCCGCACTTGCTCGATCGGGTTGAGAACCGGCACGGGG
The DNA here is from genome assembly GCF_056436005.1 of Streptomyces sp. NPDC043854. Taxonomy (NCBI): domain Bacteria; kingdom Bacillati; phylum Actinomycetota; class Actinomycetes; order Kitasatosporales; family Streptomycetaceae; genus Streptomyces; species Streptomyces sp. NPDC043854. Next base: position 63,386 of record NZ_JBWKDK010000035.1, on the reverse strand, counting down.
TACGCGTCGATGCGGCATCGCAGCGGATCGTTCTCCTCCGGGAAGGCATTGCTCCACTGCTTTAGTTCCACGACCACGTACGACGGCTTCCCGGTGGCGGGATGTACACCGGCGAGTATCACGTCAGCGCGCTTGCTGGTCAGCGGCAGCCCGTACTCCAGCAGCATCTCAACCTCGCCGAGCCCGGCTTCGACCAGCACGTTGGTGAGCGCGGGGATGCTTCGTTCCCAAGATCGCACTTCCGACGGCTGGGGTCGGTGGCGGTGCTTGTGCAGGAAGTTCTCGGTCAGGAGCTCTGCCAACCGTCCTTCGAGGTGGGTGCGGTTGGCCAGCGATGCCGCGGACTCACGGAACAGCAAGAAAATGCCCCCAGGCAGCACGAAGTAGCTCGTGCGGGTAGGGGCATGTCCTTCGACTTCCACAGGGGTGGATCGGAAGCCCGGCGGGCCGCTGAGATGGTGTTCGCCATTCTAGAACAGAATGTGGATCACGAGTCTGGCGCTGTGCCGCAGTCTCGAGCGTGTGAGCACCAGCGACGCCCACCTGAGCCACGCCGCCCGACGCGTCGGCGAGGAGGAGCGCGGTGGTGCCGCGCCGGAGGCCACGTCCAGGTCTTGACGCATGGTCGAGGCTCGTGAGGCACGTTGGGCGCACGCCCGAAGTTGTCGAGCCGGGCCTTGCCCTGATGCACACTGATCGCTCAGGCCGTCCTCGCCGGCAAGCTGTCAGCCGGGTGGAGGCCGACGAGCGGGAGCGGGGGCTCCAGCGGGTTGGCCGGTGTGGGTTTTTGGCCTGGCTGACGGGGCGCTGAGCTGTGCCTGGAGTGTGCGGGGGCCTGGAAGGTGCGGAGCAGGGTTGCTGTTCTGGCTTTGGCTAAGGGGCGGTGCGCTGGGGGTGGGCGTGCGGGAGGTGGGCCATGCCCGGGTGTTGGCGGCGCCAGTTCGCGTAGACCGGGCTGGCGGCACACGTGTCCAGGTAGCCGGCCGCCACCGCGCGCAGGATGTCGTCTCCGTGGGAGGCCAGCGGGCCGTCGCGGTGCCAGGCCAGGACGTGGCGGTACCAGAGCGGGTTTCCGGCGAGGGGGCGGACGGCGACGCCGGGGGTTTCCGAGAAGGTGGCCTGGCAGAGGCTGACGGCCAGGCCTGCGCGGACCAGTTCGATCAGTTGGCGCCCCTCGGCCTCGTGCGGGGCGGAGGGACGGCGGCCGGTCAGCGCGCACACGGAGGACCAGTACTCGCGGGTGCGGTCGCCGTCGGGCCGGGGCATCGCCCAGTCGTGATCGGCGAGTTCGGTCAGGGACACGGCCTCCTGGCCGGCCAGTGGGTGGGTCGCGGGCAGCAGGGCGAAGACGGGTTCGGTGACAAGGGGGGTGAGGACCACCCCGTCGCGCGGCGGCAGGACCTGCTCCGGGTGGTCGCCGAGGACCGCCGCCTCCAGGCGGCCGGCGGCGAGGTCGTCCAGGAGTGTGACGGGGGAGTAGTGGCATCGGGAGGTCACCTCGGCCTCGGGCAGCAACGCCCCTATGGCCAGGATGAGGTGGCCGATGAGGGGAGCACCGACCGATCCGACGCGGACTCGGTCCGGGGACGCCAGATGGCGGGCGGCGCGGGCGGTGTCGGCGAGGAGCGCGTCGATGCCCGGCAGGACGGCGTGGGCCCGGGCCAGCACCAGCTCGCCGAAGGCCGTGGGTGTGGCTCCGGCCCGCCGCCGGTCGAACAGGACGCCGCCGAGCATCGACTCGATGCGGCGCAACTGGGTGCTGAGGCCCGGCTGGGTCATGGACAACGCGGCGGCGGCCCGGGTGAGGCTGCCGGCCTCGGCGATCGCGCACACCACACGCAGGTGCCGTACCTCCAGTTCCATGCCGCGCAATGTTAGGGAGCGACGAAGGCTTTCGGACAGGAGCCGGCTCCCGTCAGTCTTATGTGAAATGTCACACAGGATAAGGCCGTCCATCGCCCTGGCGGCCTCGGCGCGGCAGTGCCCTCGGCCGCACCAAGGGGCCGGGGGCCGCTGCGCGGGGCGCGGGTCAGTTGCTGCTCTTCGCCGGGTCCTTGAGCCCGATCGTGGCGTAGTCGAGCTGGCCGCCGAAGGACGTGTGGCCGAAGGCGCCGGCGATGTTGGTGCCGAGCAGCAGCGGCATGCGCTCGATGACGGCGGGCGCCGTCGGAGCCTTGGCGAGGATCTCCCCGTCCAGCTGCCGCCACGCCGTGTTGGCCTGCGCGGCGTCGGTCATGTCGGCGATCTCGTCCATGCGCTTCATCGTCGCCTCGTCGCGGAAGAGCGAGTGATTGCCGGAGTTCCCCTTCTCCTTGATGTAGCGGCCGTCGAAGAGGAAGGGCAGGAAGGTGGAGCCGGAGGGGTAGTCGGGGCACCAGCCGGTGTAGACGAGGTCGCTGCGGTTCTTGGTGTCGCCGATGGTGTCGTAGAAGGCCGACGGGTCGACGGCGTCGATCGTGACCTTGATCCCCGCCCGGCCCAGGGAGTGCTGGATCGCCTCGGCCACCCCCTTGTCGCCGTTGGAGACGGTGATACGGGTGGTGATCCCATCCGGTTTGCCGGCCTCCTTCAGGAGCTGCTTCGCCCTCTGCACGTCACCGGTGGCCGGGATCCCCAGTGTGTCGGGCTGCTTGCCGCCGTAGAGCGAGCCGGGCATGAGGGCGGTGGCGGGGTCGTTGAGGGCCGGGCCGCCCGAGGCGGTCAGCACCGCCTCGCGGTCCAGGGCGTGCAGCACGGCCTGCCGGACCTTGACGTCGTCGAAGGGGGCGCGGCCCGTGTGCATCTGCACCATCTCGGTGCAGTTGGTGGACTCGGCCAGCAGCCGTTCCCTGACGTCGGCCTTGGTGAGTACCTTGGGGGTGCTCTCGGGGCGCAGCTTGCCCCAGGAGACGGCGGAGGCGTCCACGCCCTCCGAGGCGATGAGCCGGTCGTCGATCTGGTTGGCCCTCAGCCCCATCACCACGACCAGCTTGTCCGGGTACGCCTTGCGCACGGTGTCCGTCGCCGGGTCCCAGTGGGGGTTGCGGACCAGCACCAGCCGCTTGTCCCGGTCGTACGACTCGATCTTGTAGGGGCCCGAGGAGAACGGGCGGTTGTCGTACTGGGGGCCCTTGTCCTGTGCCCTGGGCACCGGGGCGAAGGTGGGCAGCACGGTGGCGTTGGGGAATTCCGCGAAGGGCTTGCGGAGTTCGAAGACGATCGTGTGGTCGTCGGGCGTCTTGACCGAGTCGAGGTGCTGCCCCTGGGCGGGGCCCCGGTAGCCCTCGGCGCCGGCCAGGTAGCGGGCGGCGTAGTCCGGGCCGCCGGGCAGGTCGGGCGAGAAGGACCGCTCCACGTTGTACTTGACGTCCTGAGCGGTGATCGGGGTGCCGTCCTCGTACGTGAGGCCCTTCTTGAGCTTGAAGGTCCATGTCCTGGCGCCGTTGGAGGAGACACCGAGGTCCTCGGCGAGGTCGGGGACCAGCTCTCCGCCCTTCGCGCCCGGTTCCGCCTTGTACGTCACCAGCGTGCGGTAGAGCAGCCGGGTGCCGAAGTCCATGTCGCCGATGACCCAGTTGCGGGCCGGGTCGAGGTGGGTGAAGTCCTGGTTGGACAGGACCGTCAGCGTGCCGCCCTTCTTCGGAGTGCCGCCGACCGTGGCCCCCGCGTTGGCGAGTGCGGGGTTCTTCGAGTCCTTGTCCTGCTGACTGCTGCCGGAGTGACTGCCGTTGGAGCAGCCGGCCATGCCGAGTGTGACGGTCGCCGCCAGGGCGGTGGCGACGGCGTGGAGAGTGCGCTTGTTCATCAGGGGTCACTCCGTGAACAGTCGGGCAGCCTGAGGAGGCTGGAATGTGACCGATAACATAGTTATGTGAAATGGCACTGACAATTGTCGCGCCCCCATAGCGCGGAGTTATGGGCAAGTGGGAGCTCCACGGCCACCGTTGGCCGCGCCATGCTGTCGCGCAATGTCATGCGCCACGTCACTGTGCGGCCATGCGGCCGCGAAAGGGACCCATGAACCCCGCGTACGCGACCGCCGACCACGTCTTCACCGTCCCCCTGGACCACGCGGCCCCTCACGGTCCGACCATCCAGATCTTCGCCCGGGAGGTCTCCGATGCACGTGAAGCAGGCCGGCAACTGCCCTGGCTGCTCTATCTGCAAGGCGGTCCCGGCGGCAAGTCGCCCAGGCCTTCGGCCGGTTCACCCGGCTGGCTGCCCCAGGCCCTCAAGACCCACCGGGTCCTCCTCCTCGATCAGCGCGGCACGGGCCGCTCCACCCCCGTCACCGCCCGGACGGCCTCCCGCTTCGCCTCACCGGTCCGGCTGGCCGACCATCTGGGCCACTTCCGCGCCGACTCGATCGTCGCCGACGCCGAACTGATCCGCCGGCAGCTGTGCGGCGACGAGCCCTGGGAGACCCTCGGCCAGAGCTACGGCGGCTTCATCACCCTCACGTATCTCTCCCGGGCCCCCGAAGGTCTGCGCGCGTGCTACGTGACCGGCGGCCTGCCCGGCCTCTCGGCCACCGCCGACGACGTCTACGCCCGCACCTACCCCCGGGTGCGGGACCGCGTCCGCGACTTCTACGCCCGCTACCCCGAAGACGCCGCCCGGCTGCGCCGGATCGCCCGCCTCCTGGCCGCCACCGATGTGCGCCTGCCCGACGGAGACCGGCTCACCCCCCACCGCCTGCGCACGCTCGGCCTCGCCCTCGGCATGGGCGACGGCTTCGAGCGGATCCACTGGCTTCTCGACGAATCCCTCGACGAGGAGGCGAAGCCGACCGACACCTTCCTGCACCAGGTGATGACCCTGACCGGCTTCACCGACAACCCGCTCTTCGCCGTCATGCAGGAGACCCTGTACGGCCAGGGGACGGGGCCGACCGGCTGGGCGGCGTCCAGGGCCATGGCGGCGTTCCCCGAGTTCGCCGAGGACGCCGACCCCCTCCTGCTCACCGGAGAAATGATCTACCCCTGGATGTTCCGCGAGATCAATGGCCTGCGCCCCTTCGCCGACGCCGCCGACCTGCTCGCCGAACGCTCCGACTGGCCACCGCTGTACGACCCTCGCCGCCTCGCCGCCAACCGGGTCCCGCTCGCCGCCCTCGTCTACCACGACGACATGTACGTGGACGCCGGGCTCTCCCTGCGCACCGCGCGCGAGGTCGGCGCCACCCGGGTATGGGTCACCAACGAATGGGAGCACGACGGCGTCACCGCCTCCGGCGGCCGCGTGCTGTCCCGCCTGATGGACCTGGCCGCGGGGCGCGCGTAGGACCCTCGCGGCTCTCACCCACCTGCCTCCCACCTGCCTCCCACCTCCGTCCCACCTCCCTCGCGTCCCCTCAACCTGCCTCCGACGGGAGAGACATGACCACCCCGTTCCACCGCCTGCGGCCGCTCGCCGGGGCCGTCGCCCTCATCTCCTGCCTGTCCGCCCCCACCGCGGCCGCCGCCCCCGGCTCGCCGCCCCCCGCCCTCGGCTGCGCCCTCCCCGGCCGGACCGGCTGGACGGACGAGGGCCACGACACCGACCGGACCCAGTTCCAGCCCGCCACCGGAACCCGCCGCGTCCTGACGCTGTACGTGGACTTCCCCGACGCCCCTGCCACCGACTCCACCGAGCCGTACGCCGCTCATCTCGCCCCGGCCGCCGGCTGGATGAGGCGAGCCAGCTACGGCCGCCTGCGACTGGACAACACCTCGCTGCACCGCTGGATCCGGATGCCCGCCGACTCCGCTTCTTACGGCTTCGCGCGCGGTCTCACCTTCGAGGCCCATGAGAGGTACCTCCGCGACGTGATCACGGCCGCCGACCCTTACGCGGACTTCTCCCGGTACGACATGGTCTACGTCGTCCCCACCAGGACGGCAACGGCCATCCCCTTCTCGCCGACCTACCTGTACGACCCGGCGGCGCCCGGCATCACCGCCGACGGCACCCGCGTCAAATGGGCCGTCACCTTCGGACAGGACATGTGGCGCTGGGGCCACAAGGTCGCGGCCCACGAGACCGCCCATACCTTCGGGCTGCCCGACCTGTACGCGTTCACCGGCGCCACCCACCGGTACGTGGGCGGCTGGGACGTGATGGGCCACATCGCCGGCCACGCCCCGCAATACCTCGGCTGGCACTCCTGGAAGCTCGGCTGGACCCGCGACGACCAGGTCGCCTGCCTGCCCGCGTCCGGGCGCCGAACGGTACGGCTGACCTCGGTGGAACGGGCCGGGGGGACCAAGATCGCCGTGCTGCGGACCGGTGAGACGACGGCCTACGTGGCGGAATCCCGCCGTGCCCGGGACAACGACGCGGCCGCCTGCTCCACCGGAGTCCTCATCTACCGGGTCGACTCCGCCGCCCCGACCGGCGAGGGCCCGGTGCGGGTCATGAACGCGAACCCGACCACGACCCCGCCCACCGGCTGCACCCCGCTGGACCTGGCCGCGTACGCGCCCGGACAGGGCTTCACCGACCCCGCGACCGGCGTGCGCATCGACGTCCTCGCGGGCGGGCGGACGGGAGACACGGTGCGGCTGAGCAAGGAGTGACTCCGGTCCGGGCCGGCCGCCGTCCACCTGATGCGGCGGCTCGCATGACATCACCACGGCACCTTGTGGCGCCACGCGGCGCCATAAGGTGCCGCATGGCGCCACAATGACTTGCGGTGGCGCCATTGTGGTGCCATCATGGGGGCATGGACCTGACCCCCTACGTTGATCACCTCCGTCAGGAGCTCGCCGTCGCCGCCAATGCCGGCGGGGAAGAGGCACGCGCTCTGGCCGAGCGGCTGACGGCCCCCCTGGAGTCGGCCGCCCGGCTGACCCTCCTGAACGCGCTGTCCGCCGCCTCGGACGAGATCACCCGTGAGCTGGCGCCGGGCTCGGTGGACGTGCGGCTGCGGGGGCTCGACCCCGAGTTCGTGGTGACGGCGCCACCTGCCCCGGAGGCGCCCGGCGAGGGCGCACCCGAGGTGGTGTCGCCGGCGCCATCGATGGTGCCAGTGGTGCCACTCGCCGGGGACGGTGACGAAGGGGGCACGGCCCGCATCAACTTCCGGCTCCCGGCGCACCTCAAGGCCCGCGTGGAGGACGCGGCCGGCCAGGAGGGCCTGTCCGTCAACGCCTGGCTGGTACAGGCGGTGGCCATCGCCCTGGAGCCGGGCGGCGGACCGGACCGTCCGGCCGCCCGCGCCCCGCGTCGCGGCCAGGGCTACCGGGGCTGGGTCCGCTAGCCGGAGTCCCTCGCTCCCGCGTCACGCAGTACCGCCCCACCTGCGGAAACACACTCCAGAGTCAAGAGGACGGGACAGCCATGCCTTCTTACGAAACCCCCGAACCCATCACCGCGGTCCTCGAGTTCGAGGTCGGCAACGTGCGGATCACCGCGAGCAAGCGCCAGGACACGGTCGTCGAGGTGCTGCCGAGCAACGGCGCCGACGATGCCGACGTACGGGTCGCACAGCAGACCACGGTCACGTACGCCAACGGCACCCTCGCCCTCAAGGGGCCCAAGAAGCGCGGCCTGTTCGGCAAGCACGGTTCGATCGACGTGATGGTCGAGCTCCCCGCCGGATCGCACGTCCGCAGCACCTCCCCCATGGGTGACTACATCGGCGAGGGACCGCTCGGCGAGTGCCGCATCAGGACCTCGCTCGGCGACATCCGGCTCGACGGGGCTTCCGCCGTGAACCTGCGGACCGACCACGGCGACATCCGCGTCGACCGGGCCGTGGGCGACGCCGAGATCCACGGGTCGGGCCGGGTCGACGTCGGCGAGGTCGTCGGAGCGGCGACCGTCAAGAACGGAAACGGCGAGACCGCGATCGGCGAGATCACCGGCGCCCTCAAGGCCAGCGCCTCCAACGGCCGCATCACGGTCGGCACCGCGCACGCCTCGGTCGAGGCCAAGTCCGCCAGCGGTGCGATCAGCGTGAAGCAGGTGGTGCGCGGCGTGATCGACCTCCACACCGCCGTCGGCGACGTGGAGGTCGGCATCCGCGAGTCCACCGCGGCCTGGCTGGACGTCCACTCCAAGTTCGGCACGGTCCGCAACGCGCTCGGTGCCGCCGAAGGCCCCGGCACCACCGAGGAGACCGTCGAGATCCACGCCCGTACCGGCGTCGGAGACATCGTGATCCGCCGCGCCTGACCCCGCCCCCACCCCCAACCCCCCAACCCCCCATCCAGAAAGCCACACCAGATGCGTGACGCCGCACACATGACAGGACCCGGGCGAGCCCCGCCGTGACGTCTCACGGGCGATCTGTCGTGCGCGCGGCACCGCACGACAGACACAGGAGACGAGTCCGCATGACCGCGACGCCCACCCTCACCACCTCACCTGCGATCTCCGCCCTCGGACTGCGCAAGTCGTACGGCGACAAGGTCGTCCTCGACGGCATCGACCTGAGCATCCCCGAGGGATCGGTCTTCGCGCTGCTCGGGCCCAACGGCGCGGGCAAGACCACCACCGTGGAGATCCTCTCCACGCTCATCACGCCCGACGGCGGTACGGCGCGGATCGCCGGCCACGACCTGGCGCACGAGCCCGACGGCGTACGCGCCGCGATCGGCGTCACCGGCCAGTTCGCCGCCCTCGACAACCTGCTCACCGCCGAGGAGAACCTCCTCCTCATGGCCGACCTCCACCACCTGCCCCGCCGCGAGAGCAGGCACCGGGCAGCGACTCTCCTGGAGCGCTTCGAGTTGACGGAGGCCGCCAGGAAGCCGGTGTCCACCTTCTCCGGCGGCATGCGCCGCAAGCTCGACCTGGCCATGACGCTGGTCGGCGACCCGCGGATCATCTTCCTCGACGAGCCGACCACGGGCCTGGATCCGCGCAGCCGCCGCACCATGTGGGAGATCATCCGCGCCCTGGTCGTCGACGACGGCGTGACCGTCTTCCTCACCACGCAGTACCTGGAAGAGGCCGACCAACTCGCCGACCGCATCGCCGTCCTGGACCGCGGACGCCTGGTCGCCGAAGGCACCGCGGACGAGCTCAAGCGGCTCATCCCCGGCGGCCACATCCGCCTCCAGTTCTCCGACCCGGACCAGCTCGACTCCGCCGCACACCACTTCGGCGCCGCCGCGCGCGACACCGACGCGCTGACCCTGCGCATCCCCAGCGACGGCGGCATCCCGACCCTGCGGGCCGTACTCGACGTCCTGGACGACGCCCAGGTCCGGGCCGAGTCGCTGACCGTGCACACCCCCGATCTCGACGACGTCTTCCTGACCCTGACCGGCCAGGCCAACTCGCTGAAGGACAACTCCCGATGAGCGCCCTCTCGTACGCTGTCAGCGACTCGATGACCATGCTGCGGCGCAACCTCAAGCACGCCCTGCGCTACCCGGCCATGACCGTCTCCGTCGTCGCCATGCCGATGATGATGCTGCTGCTGTTCAACTACGCGTTCGGCGGCGCCCTGGGCACCGGCATCTCCGGAGCGTCCACCGGCGGCGGCGAGTACATCGACTACCTCGCGCCCGGCATCATCCTGATGGCCGCGACCGCCGGCGCGGTGGCCACGGCCGTCGGCGTCTGCGTCGACATGACCGAGGGCATCGTCAACCGCTTCCGTACGATGTCGATCTCCCGCGCCGCGTTCCTCACCGGGCACGTCGTCGGCAGCGTCATCCAGACGCTGGTCGCCATCGCCCTGGTGATCGGCGTGGCCCTCGCCATCGGCTACCGACCCGACGCCACACCCGTCGAGTGGATCGCCGCCATCGGGCTCCTGACCCTGCTCACCCTTGCGCTGACCTGGCTGTCGGCCGGCATCGGCCTGGTGTCCAAGACCCCCGAGTCGGCGAGCAACACGCCCCTGCCGCTGACCTTCCTGCCCTTCCTCGGCAGCGCCATCGTGCCGACCGACTCGATGCCGACCGGGCTGCGCTGGTTCGCCGAGTACCAGCCCTTCACCCCCGTCATCGAGACCCTGCGCGGCCTGCTGATGGGCACCGCGATCGGCAACAGCGCGTACATCGCGCTCGCCTGGTGCCTCGGCCTCACCCTCGTCGGCTACCTCTGGGCGCGCTCCGCCTTCGGCCGCACCGCCAACCGGTAGGCACCGCTCCGCACGTCCCAGTTCACCGCACGTCACTCTCCACGGAGGACACCATGCAGCCCGAACCGACACCCTGTCCCGAATACGCAGCGGCCACCGAGCCCGTCACTCTCCCCACGCAGCGCGCCGCCGGCTGCCCCTTCGACCCGCCCGCCCGGTTGGAGGAGCTGCGCGAGCAGAGCCCACTGACCCGTATGACCTACCCGGACGGGCACGTCGGCTGGCTGGCCACCGGATACTCCACAGTCCGTGCGATCATGGGCGACACCCGATTCAGCTCCCGGTACGAGCTGATGCACTACCCCTTCCCCGGTGGGCCCGAGGGCCCGCTGCAGCCCGCCCCCGTCGGCGACATGACCGGGATGGACGCGCCCGAGCACACCCGCTTCCGACGGCTCCTCGCGGGCAGGTTCACCGTCCGCCGGATGCGTCAACTCACCGAACGCATACGGGAGATCACCGCCGAGCACCTGGACGCGCTGGAGCGTCGGGGGCCCGGCACCGACCTGGTCGAGGCGTTCGCGCGGCCCGTCCCCGCACTGATGATCTGCGAGCTGCTCGGTGTCCCCTACGAGGACCGCGAGCGCTTCCAGGGCCACGCCGAGACGCTGTTGGCCATGGACGTGACACCCGAGGACAGGTACGCCGCCATGGTCGGGCTCCAGGAGTACATGGCGGAACTGGTCGCCGCCAAGCGCGCCGAACCTTCCGACGACCTGCTCGGGGACCTGGCCCGGGACTCCGATCTCACCGACGGGGAACTGATCGGCGTCGGCGCCTTCCTGCTCGGCGCCGGGCTCGACACCACCGCCAACATGATCGCCCACGGCACGTTCGCGCTGCTCGGCAACCCGGCCGAGGCCGAGACCCTGCGCAGGGAACCGGAGCTCGCCCCGCAGGCCGTCGAGGAGCTGATGCGCTACCTGACCATCGCCCACACCAGCGTGAAGTCCGCGCTGGAGGACGTCGAGCTGAACGGGCAGGTGATCAAGGCGGGGGAGAGCGTCACCATCTCGCTGGAGGCCGCGAACCGGGACCCGGAGCGGTTCCCCGACCCGGACGTCCTCGACCTGCACCGCAAGGCCACCGGCCATCTGGGCTTCGGGCACGGCATCCACCAGTGCCTGGGCCAGCAACTGGCCCGCGTCGAGCTGACGGTCGCCCTGCCCGCGCTGCTGCGGCGGTTCCCGACACTGCGCCTCGACATCCCGGCCGACGAGGTGCCGCTGCGGACGAACATGAACATCTACGGCGTCCACCGGCTTCCGGTCACCTGGGACGAGGACTGATCCCGTGGACGTCCATGTCGACCGCGACCGTTGCGTCGGCGCCGGAATGTGCGCTCTGACCGCCCCCGGGGTCTTCGACCAGGACGAGGACGGGGGCCTGGTCGTCCTACTGGACGCCCGCCCGCCTCAGGAGTGGCACGCGGCGGTCCGTGCCGCCGCCGGTTCGTGCCCCGCTGCGGTCATCACCGCCACGGCGCAGGGAACCTCCGCTGCCTCGTAGGCGCCCCCTCCAGGCGCAGCAGCCCGGGGCGGCTCGGATACGGCGACGAGGAGTGGCGGGGCGTGTCGTCCTGCGCCGAACGGCTCGGCTCAGGACGCATACTCAGTGCTCGTGTGGCGTCGCCGGATCCGGCCGGTGGGCTGCGGTGATGACGGAAAGGCAGATGGCGGATATGAAGGACGCCGACGAACCCCTCGTGCCCGAGGTCGTGGACAGTCCCGCTCTCCGGGCAGAGCCCGGCGGCCCTTTCGCACGCTGGCTGCTGCACCACCAGGTGCAGCCGGTCGGGCCGGCGGCGGGTGAGGGACACGTCGAGCCGCACGCCTGGTGGAAGGTGATGTGCCTGACCGGCGTCGACTACTTCTCCAGCCTGGCCTACGTGCCGGCGATCGCCGCGCTGGCCGCCGGCGCCGTCTCACCCCTGGCCACCCTGCTCATCGTGGCACTGACCCTGCTGGGCATGCTGCCGATGTACCGGCGCGTCGCACAGGAGAGTCCGCACGGGGCCGGGTCGGTGGCGATGCTGGAGGACCTGCTGCCGTTCTGGTGGGGCAAGCTGTTCGTGCTGGTCCTGCTCGGCTTCGTCGCCACCTCGTGGATCATCACCATCACCCTGTCCACCGCGGACGCCTCCGTCCACGTGGTGGAGAACCCCTTCTTCCCCCAGGCCCTGCACGGCCACGAGGTCGCCCTCACGGTGGCCCTGCTACTGGTCCTCGGCGGGGTGTTCCTCCTCGGGTTCAGCGAAGCCGTCAAGGTGGCCATCCCCCTGGTGGCCGTGTTCCTCGCGCTCAACGCCATCGTCATCGCCGTCGCCCTGGCCGACGTGTTCAGCACCCCGCAAGCCGTTTCGGCCTGGACCGACGCCCTCGCCGCGGGCGGGGGAGGCTTCGGCGACCTCCTGGGCCCGGCCCTGCTGGCGTTCCCGCTGCTGGTGCTGGGCCTGTCCGGGTTCGAGACGGGGGTGAGCATGATGCCGCTGGTGGCCGCGGAGGGCACGGATGCCGAACAGCGCCTGCGCTCCCGGATCCGCAACACCCGCCGGCTGCTCACCGTGGCCGCGCTCATCATGAGCGTCTATCTGCTGGCCGCGAGCTTCGTCACCACCGTCCTCATCCCCCACGAGCAGTTCGAGCCCGGCGGCGCGGCCAACGGCAGGGCACTGGCCTGGCTCGCCCACGAGCACGTCGGGGAGGGGTTCGGCACCGTCTACGACATCAGCACCATCCTCATCCTGTGGTTCGCAGGCGCCTCGGCGATGGCCGGGCTGGTCAACATCGTGCCCCGGTACCTGCCCGGCTACGGCATGGCCCCCGAATGGGGGCGCGCCGTCCGCCCGGTCGTGATCGTCTACACCGCCGTCTGCATCGTCATCACCATCGCCTTCGACGCCGACGTCGACAAGCAGGCCGGCGCCTACGCCACCGGCATCCTGGCCATGATGGTCTCCGGCGCCTTCGCCGTCACCGTCTCCGTCGTACGGCGCCGCCGACGCGCCGCGGCCGCAGGATTCGCCGTCCTCACCGCGATCCTGCTCTACGCCCTGGTCGCCAACATCATCGACAAGCCCGACGGCATCGCCATCTCCGGCATGTTCATCCTCGGGATCGTCACCGTCTCACTGATCTCACGCGTCTCCCGCACCACCGAGCTGCGCGCCGACCGACTCGTCTTCGATGCCGACGCCCGCCGCTTCCTGACCGATACCCTCGCCTACGACAACGCCATCAACATCATCGCCAACCGGCGCCAAGCCGGCGACGAAGCCGAGTACGCGGCCAAGGAACACGAACAGCGCGGCACCAACCCCGTTCCCGGCCGTGCCGACGTGCTGTTCCTGGAAATCGACGTGGTCGACCCCTCCGACTTCAGCGACACGCTCACCGTCCAGGGCGTCCAAGTCGGTACCCACCGCATCCTCCGCGCCGAGGCCCCGGCCGCCCCGAACGCCATCGCCGCCATCCTGCTCGCCCTGCGCGACTCCACCGGGGTCAAGCCGCACTGCTACTTCGCCTGGGCCGAAGGCAGCCCGCTGCTCCACATGTTCCGCTACTTCCTCCTCGGCCGCGGCGACACCGCCCCCGTCACCCGCGAGATCATCCGCAGCCACGAACCCGACCCCGACCGCCGCCCCGGCATCCACGTCGGCGGCTGACCCGCCCCGCGGCTCCCGACCGTGCGGCGAAGGGTCATCCGATGCCGGGTACGGTCGAGACCACCAGGTCGATGAGTTTGATGCCGACGAAGGGCAGGATCAGGCCGCCGAGGCCGTAGACAGCGAGGTTGCGGCGGAGCAGGTCGTGGGCGGAGGCGGGCTTGTAGCGGACGCCGCGCAGGGCCAGCGGGATCAGCGCGACGATGATCAGGGCGTTGAAGATGATCGCCGAGGTGATCGCGGACTGCGGGCTGTGCAGGCCCATGACGTTCAGGGCTTCCAGGCCCGGGTAGGCGGCCGTGAACATCGCGGGGATGATCGCGAAGTACTTCGCCACGTCGTTGGTGATCGAGAAGGTGGTCAGGGCCCCGCGGGTGATGAGGAGCTGCTTGCCGATCTCGACGATCTCGATGAGCTTGGTCGGGTTGGAGTCCAGGTCCACCATGTTCCCGGCCTCCTTGGCGGCCGAGGTGCCGGTGTTCATGGCCACGCCCACATCCGCCTGGGCCAGGGCCGGGGCGTCGTTGGTGCCGTCGCCGGTCATGGCGACGAGCTTGCCGCCGGCCTGCTCCCGCCGGATGAGGGCGAGCTTGTCCTCGGGGGCGGCCTCGGCCAGGTACTCGTCCACCCCGGCCTCGGCCGCGATGGCCCTGGCGGTGAGCGGGTTGTCACCGGTGACCATGACCGTGCGGATGCCCATGCGGCGCAGCTCGGCGAAGCGTTCGCGGATGCCGTCCTTGACGACGTCCTTGAGGTGGACGATGCCCAGCACTCGCGGGCCGTCCCAGTCGTGGACGGCCACCAGCAGGGGCGTGCCGCCGGAGGCGGACACGGCCGCCGACCATTCGGCTGCCTCGGCCGGCACGGTGCCGCCGCGCATCACCACCCATTCGGCGACCTGGGCCGCCGCGCCCTTGCGGATGGCGACCCCGGCACCGCCCGGCCAGCTCAGGTTGACCCCGCTCATGCGGGTCTTCGCGCTGAACTCCACGAAGCGGGGGTTGCTCAACTCGCCCTCGGCCGGGGGCTGGAGGCCGTAGGTTCGGGCGAGCGCGACGACGGAGCGGCCCTCCGGAGTCTCGTCGGCCAGAGAGGACAGCTGGGCGGCGTCGGCGAGCCTGCTCAGGTCCTGGCCGGGCAGCGGGATGAACTCGACGGCCTCGCGGTTGCCGAGGGTGATGGTGCCGGTCTTGTCCAGCAGCAGGGTGTTGATGTCGCCGGCGGCCTCGACCGCCCGTCCCGACATGGCCAGGACGTTGCGCTGCACCAGGCGGTCCATGCCCGCGATGCCGATCGCGGAGAGCAGGGCGCCGATGGTGGTCGGGATGAGGGTGACCAGCAGGGCGACCAGGACGGTGGTGGACTGGGCGGCCTTCGCGTAGCCCGCCATCGGCTGGAGGCTGATGACCACCAGGATGAAGACCACGGTGAGGGCGGCCAGCAGGATGTTCAGGCCGATCTCGTTCGGGGTCTTCTGCCGGGACGCGCCTTCCACCAGGGCGATCATGCGGTCCAGGAAGCTGTTTCCGGGGCGGGAGGAGACCCGGACGACGATCGAGTCGGACAGCACCGTGGTGCCCCCTGTCACCCCGGACCTGTCGCCGCCCGACTCGCGCAGGACCGGGGCCGATTCACCCGTGACGGCCGACTCGTCGACCATCGCCGCGCCGTCGACGACGTCCCCGTCGGCCGGGATCGACTCGCCCGCCTCGACGAGGACGAAGTCCATGGGCTGGAGCTCGGCCGGAGTGACCGCTTCGATCTCCGCCCGGCGCAGGTTCGTCCCGTACGTCCAGTGCTTGATCCGCAGGGCGACGGTGTCCGTACGCGCCTTGCGCAGCGAGGCGGCCTGGGCGCGCCCGCGCCCCTCGGCCACCGCCTCCGCGAGGTTGGCGAAGAGGACGGTCAGCCAGAGCCACACACTGATCACCCAGGTGAACACGGACGGGTTCAGCAGCGCGGAGAGGGTCGTGAGGACGGAGCCGGCGGCGACGGTGAACAGCACCGGCTTCCGGGCCAGTTCGCGGGGGTGGAGTTTGCGTACGGCCTCGCGCCACGACTCGGCGAGCCGCTCGGGCTCCAGGAGGGGCGCCCTGCCGGGGCGTCTGCGGGGCGGCCGGGTGACCGGTGGCGGAGTCGGGCTCTCCAGGCCCGGGGGAGTGTGCTGTGCGGCGGCGGGAGACATCGGGAATGACAACCTCGGGTGGTGGTGGTCGGGGAGAGGGCGGGCGCTGCGGCCAACGGGACGCCCGGGGCGTCGCGGGGCGCTCGCGTGCCGCCGCCGGGGCCCTTTGCGGCATGGGCCCCCTCGGCTGTCGTCATGCGGGTCGGGGCCCCCGGCGGCGGGAACGGGCAGGAACCTACCGGCCCCATTGCTCGTAATACCCGTGCGGGCAGCAGAATTGGTGTGCTCTTGACGGCCGTGTACGGCTTCGCGTCAGGGACGCGTCAGAAGTCCGTCAACGCGGCTGCCCCGAGACCCGGAAGCGGAGCCGGCAGATCACCGCGTCGGTGTCCCGGCGCACGGCGTGGGCGAGGACCGAGCCGCGCTGGTTCTGCAGGAGGCGCTGCCACAGGCGGGCCGGTTCGGTCTCCGGGATGAGGACGGTGACCTGGGTGCCGGGCCGGGCCCGGGTGAGGTCGTTGACGTACGCGGATACCGGCCGGCCCAGCGAGCGGGTCGGGGAGGCGATTTCGACGAGTTCGACGCCCGGGTTCCACAACTCCCAGTCGCGGCGGAGTGTTTCGGCTGCCGCCCGGTCTTCGGGCGCGCTGTGCGTGACCGTCATGGCGAGGACCTCGTCGCCGAGGGAGCGAGCGGCGGTCAGGGCCTGGCACGTCAGCTTGGACAGGCCGGCGACCGGTACGACGACCAGCGAGCGGGTGCGGCGGGGCGGCTGCGGGATGCGGCCGAGTTCCAGGCGTTCGCCGATGCCGTCGTATTCGCGGCCGACCCGCTCCATGGAGAGCACCAGCAGGGGGAGGGCGAGGGCGATCAGCCAGGCGCCCTCGGTGAACTTGGTGGCGGTGACGACGACCGCCGACACGCCGGTCAGCAGTGCGCCGAAGCCGTTGAGCGCTGCCTTGGCGGCCCATCCGGCGCGCCGTTCGGCGTACCAGTGCCGGACCATGCCCACCTGGCAGATGGTGAAGCCGACGAAGACGCCGATGGCGAACAGGGGGACGAGGGTGTTGGTGTCGCCGCCGGACAGGAGGAGCAGGGCGGCGGACACGAGTGCCAGCCAGGCCACGCCGTGCCGGTGGACCTGCCGGTCGGCCTTGAGCGCGAAGACGTGCGGCAGGTGGTTGTCGCGGGCCAGCAGGCTCATCAGCACCGGCAGGCCGCCGAAGGAGGTGTTCGCGGCGAGCGCCAGCAGCACCATGGTGGCGAACTGGACGACGTAGAAGGCGGCGTTGTGGCCGAAGGAGGCGTCGGCGAGCTGGGCGAGGACGGTGACGCCCTCGACCGGCTGGAGGTGGAACCGGCCGATGAGGACGGACAGGCCGATCAGCATCACGCCGAGCAGGGCGCCGAGCGCGACCTCGGTGCGCTGGGCCCGCCGTGCGGCTGGGGCGCGGAAGGCGGGCACGGCGTTGGCGACGGCCTCCACACCGGTGAGGGCGGAGCAGCCGGCCGCGAACGCCTTGAGCAGCAGCAGGGCACCGACGGCGGTGGCGCCCTCTCCGAGGGCGGAGGCGTGTCCTGCGGCGGAGGCGGTGCTGCCCGGGGCGTCCCGGAACAGTCCTGCGGCGATCATCGCGAGGATCGAGCCGACGAACAAGGCGGTCGGCACCAGGAACGCCTTGGCCGAATCGACGACCCCGCGCAGGTTCACGGCGGTGACCAGGGCCAGGACGCCCAGGCAGATCCACACCCGCTCGCCGTACAGCTCCGGGAAGGCCGAGGTCAGCGCGGCGACGCCGGCGGTGACGGAGACGGCCACGTTGAGCACGTAGTCGAGGATGAGCGAGGCCGCCGCCACCAGGCTCGTCCGCCGCCCGAGGTGCCGTTTGGCGACGGCATAGGAGCCGCCGCCGTCGGGGAAGGCCGCGATGACCTGCCGGTACGAGGCCACCAGTACGGCCAGCAGGGCGGCGATGGCGAGGGTGACGGGCAGGGTGAAGCCGAGCCCGTACACCCCGGCCGCGGCCAGGACCAGCACGATCGACTCGGGTCCGTAGGCCACCGAGGCCATGGCGTCCAGGGACAGCGCGGCCAGGCCCTGGGTGGCGGTGAGCCGGTGGCGGTCGGCGGCCTGCCCGCCGGTATCGGGCGGCTCCTCGGCGGTGTCGCTCGCTGCGGCGGGTTTACCCGTGTGTATGGCCATGTGCCGGTTCCTCCGTAGGGACAAAGTGAGGACAGCGTCCCGGCAGCGATCCCCGCCGACCAGCGCCCTTGACGGCCTCCATACGCACGCCGGGCCACTCTTCACGCCCTCCATATGCGGGAGCCGGCGTGGCTGCCGCCCTGGCCGGGGGCAGGTGCGGCCCCGCACAGCCGGCTCCGGCGTCAGAGTCCCGTTAAAGGTTCCCCGGCTCCCGTATGGACCTCGTCAAGGTCTCTTAACGCGCGGGAGCGGAGGGGGTGAGATGTTCCGCGGCCACACGGCCGAATCCATTTCATCACTTCATTCCAGGAGCTCACGATGGCCGATCTGGCCTTCGTCGTCACCACGGGCGCGGTCTTCGCGCTGGTGGCACTCATCGCCCGAGGGGTGGCGAAGCTGTGACCGTCGAGAACATCGTCGGCCTCGCGGTCGCCGTCGCCCTGCTGGGGTACCTCGTCCTCGCCCTCGTCAAGCCGGAGAGGTTCTGAGCAGATGAGTCCCCAAACCGCCGGCGTGCTCCAGTTGCTCGCCCTGATCGGCGCCCTGGCCCTCGTGTACCGCCCGCTGGGCGACTACATGGCCCGGGTCTACTCCTCCGAGAGGCATTACGCCCCGGAGAAGTGGATCTACAAGGCGATCGGCGCGAACTCCTCCGTCGAGATGCGCTGGCCTGCCTACCTGCGCGGCGTCCTGGCCTTCTCCGCAGTGGGCGTCCTGTTCCTCTACGCCCTGCAGCGGCTGCAGGGTTCCCTCCCCGGCTCGCTCGGGTTCGCCTCGATCGACCCGGACCAGGCCTTCAACACCGCCGCGTCGTTCGTGGCGAACACGAACTGGCAGTCGTACTACGGCGAGCAGGCCATGGGCCATGTCGTGCAGACCGGCGGCCTCGCGGTGCAGAACTTCGTCTCCGCGGCCGTCGGCATGGCCGTCGCGGTGGCCCTCGTACGGGGCTTCGCCCGCTCGCGCACCGGTGAGCTCGGCAACTTCTGGGCCGACCTGGTGCGCGGCACCGTCCGCATCCTGCTGCCCATCGCCGTGCTCGGCGCGATCGTCCTGGTGGCGTGCGGTGCGATCCAGAACTTTGCCGGGATCCACGAGGTCGGGCAGTTCACGGGCGGCTCGCAGCAGTGGAACGGCGGGGCGGTGGCCTCGCAGGAGGTCATCAAGGAGCTCGGTACCAACGGCGGCGGCTACTTCAACGCCAACTCCGCCCACCCCTTCGA
Source organism: Streptomyces sp. NPDC043854 (assembly GCF_056436005.1). NCBI lineage: Bacteria > Bacillati > Actinomycetota > Actinomycetes > Kitasatosporales > Streptomycetaceae > Streptomyces > Streptomyces sp. NPDC043854. The sequence goes on along the minus strand of NZ_JBWKDK010000035.1, from coordinate 44,114 downwards.
GAACCCGAACCCGTTCTCGAACCTGTTCGAGATTTTCCTGATCCTGGTGATCCCGTTCTCCCTGACCCGGACGTTCGGCAAGATGGTCGGCAGCGTCAAGCAGGGCTACGCGATCCTCGCCGCCATGGCGGTCATCTGGATCGGCTTCACCGCGCTGATGATGTGGACCGAGTTCGCCGGCAAGGGTCCGGCCTTCGAGGTCGCGGGCGGGGCGATGGAGGGCAAGGAGACCCGGTTCGGGATCGGTGCCTCATCGATCTTCTCGGTCGCCACCACGCTGACCTCGACCGGTGCGGTCAACTCCTTCCACTCCTCCTACACCGGCTTCGGCGGCGGCATCCAGCTGCTGGGCATGCAGCTGGGCGAGATCGCGCCCGGCGGTGTCGGCTCCGGCCTCTACGGCATGCTGATCATGGCCATCATCGCGGTGTTCATCGCGGGCCTGATGGTCGGCCGTACGCCGGAGTACCTGGGCAAGAAGATCGGCACCCGCGAGATCAAGTTCGCCGCCTGCTACATCCTCATCACCCCGGCCCTGGTCCTCGGCTTCACCGCCGCCGCGATGGCCCTGGACACCCCCGCCAACTCGATGACGAACTCCGGCGCGCACGGCTTCTCGGAAATCCTCTACGCCTACACCTCGGGCGCCAACAACAACGGCTCGGCCTTCGCCGGACTCAACGCCGACACCCAGTGGTTCAACTCGACCATCGGCATCGCCATGCTGCTGGGCCGCTTCCTGCCCATGGTGTTCGTCCTGGCCCTGGCCGGCTCGCTCGCCGAGCAGAAGCCCGTACCGGAGACGGCCGGCACCCTGCGCACCGACAAGCCCCTCTACGCCGGGCTGCTCGTCGGCACCATCCTCATCGTCACCGGTCTGACCTACTTCCCCGCGCTCGCGCTGGGTCCGCTTGCTGAAGGGCTCGCCTCATGAGCACCACCACTCCCACCCGGGCGCCGCACCATGACGCGCCCACGGGTCACAAGCCCACCGGACGGGTCGGTGGTGGCCTCTTCGATCCCGGGCAGTTGCTGAAGTCCTTCCCGGACGCGATCCGCAAGCTCGACCCGCGGGTGATGGTCAAGTCCCCGGTCATGTTCGTGGTGCTGGTCGGCTCCGTGGTCACGACCGTGCTGGCGATCAAGGATCCGACGGACTGGTTCGGCTGGGCGATCACGATCTGGCTGTGGCTCACCACGATCTTCGCGAACCTGGCCGAGGCCGTGGCCGAGGGCCGCGGCAAGGCCCAGGCCGACACCCTGCGCAAGGCCAAAACCGATTCCGTCGCCCGCCGCCTGACCAAGGACGGCAAGAGCGAGGAATCGGTACCCGGCACCAAGCTGCGCATCGGCGACCTGGTGGTCTGCGAGGCCGGCGACATCATCCCCGGCGACGGTGACGTCGTCGAGGGCGTCGCCTCCGTCGACGAATCCGCGATCACCGGTGAGTCCGCTCCGGTCATCCGGGAGTCCGGCGGCGACCGCTCGGCCGTGACCGGCGGCACGAAGGTCCTCTCCGACCGGATCGTCATCAAGATCACCACCAAGCCGGGCGAGACCTTCATCGACCGGATGATCAACCTGGTGGAGGGCGCCGCCCGGCAGAAGACGCCGAACGAGATCGCGCTCAACATCCTGCTGGCGTCCCTCACCATCGTGTTCCTGCTCGCGGTCGTGACGCTGAAGCCGTTCGCCATCTATGCCAGGGCCGACGAGCAGACCTCGCTCATCGTGCTGACCGCGCTGCTGGTCTGCCTGATCCCCACCACGATCGGCGCGCTGCTCTCGGCGATCGGCATCGCCGGCATGGACCGCCTCGTGCAGCGCAATGTGCTCGCCATGTCGGGCCGGGCTGTGGAAGCGGCCGGCGACGTGTCCACGCTGCTGCTGGACAAGACGGGCACCATCACCCTCGGCAACCGGCAGGCCGCCGAGTTCGTACCGGTCAAGGGCACCACGCAGGCCGAGGTCGCCGACGCCGCGCAGCTGTCCTCGCTGGCCGACGAGACCCCCGAGGGCCGCTCCATCGTGGTCCTCGCCAAGGAGAGGTACGGGCTGCGCGAGCGGCACCAGGGCGAGCTCGCCCACGCCGAGTGGGTGGCCTTCACCGCCCAGACCCGCATGTCGGGTGTGGACGTGGACGGGAAGAAGATCCGCAAGGGCGCGGCCGGCTCGGTCATCACCTGGGTGAAGGAGCAGGGAGGCCAGGTCACCGACGAGGCGGGCTCCCTCGCCGACACCATCTCCGAGGCCGGCGGCACCCCGCTGCTCGTGGCCGTCGAGGACGCGGAGGGCGCCCGGATCCTGGGTGTCATCCACCTCAAGGACGTGGTCAAGGAGGGCATGCGGGAGCGGTTCGAGGAACTGCGCCGCATGGGCATCAAGACCGTCATGATCACGGGTGACAACCCGCTGACGGCCAAGGCCATCGCCGAGGAGGCCGGCGTCGACGACTTCCTCGCCGAGGCCACCCCCGAGGACAAGATGGCCCTGATCAAGCGGGAGCAGGCCGGCGGCAAGCTCGTCGCCATGACCGGCGACGGCACCAACGACGCCCCGGCCCTGGCCCAGGCGGATGTGGGCGTGGCTATGAACACCGGCACCTCGGCCGCCAAGGAGGCCGGGAACATGGTGGACCTCGACTCCAACCCGACCAAGCTCATCGAGATCGTAGAGATCGGCAAGCAGCTCCTGATCACCCGCGGCGCGCTGACCACCTTCTCCATCGCCAACGACGTCGCGAAGTACTTCGCGATCATCCCCGCGATGTTCGCGGTCGCCTACCCGGGCCTGGACAAGCTCAACATCATGGGCCTGGCCTCGCCCGAGTCCGCGATCCTCTCCGCCGTCATCTTCAACGCGCTGATCATCGTTGCGCTCGTGCCGCTCGCCCTGAAGGGCGTCCAGTACAAGCCCACCAGCGCCGACAAGATGCTGCGCCGCAACCTCGGCCTCTACGGCCTCGGCGGACTGATCGCCCCGTTCATCGGCATCAAGATCATCGACCTGCTCATCTCCCTCATCCCTGGCATCGGGTGACCGCAATGAACACTTCCGTATCCAGCGCAGCACGGCTGCTCGGCGCGGGCCTGCGGGCCCTGCTCGTCCTCACGGTCATCTGCGGCGTGCTCTACCCGCTCGCCGTCACCGGGATCGCCCAGGTCCTCTTCCACGACAAGGCCAACGGCTCCGAGATCAAGGACGCCAGCGGCAAGGTCGTCGGCTCCTCCCTCATCGGACAGACCTACAACCTGCCGAAGAAAGACCCGAACGACACGGAAGAGGCGGCCCGGCCGGACCCGAAGTGGTTCCAGCCGCGCCCCTCCAACGGCCTCGGCACCAACAGTGTCAACACCCAGTACTCGATCATCCTCTCCGGCGCCACCAACCGGTCCGCCGACAACGGCGCGGTCGACGGCAAGTGCACCAAGGACGCCAAGGAAGGCACCCTCTGCGCCCAGGTCATCGCAGCCAAGGACGCGGTCGTCGCGGACAACTCCACGGCGAGCCACCAGGTCAGGCCCGAGGACGTGCCGGCCGACGCCGTCACCTCCTCCGGTTCCGGCCTGGACCCGCACATCTCCCCGGCCTACGCCGAGCTCCAGGTGCACCGCGTCGCCGAGCAGAACGGGCTCGACGTGAAGCAGGTCGAGCAGCTCGTCAAGGACCACACCGAGGGCCGGACCCTCGGTTTCATGGGCGAACCCCGCGTCAACGTCCTCGAGCTCAACACCGCGCTCAAGGCCCTGACCGGGCGCTGATGGTCCCCGTCGCACGGACCCTGGACCGGCGGGACGCGGCTGCCGCGCGTCCCGCCGGCTTCGACCGTGCCCGCACCGAAGGAAAGGCTGCACACCCCATGACCCGGGTGCTCCTGGTGGAGGACGACCCCCAGCTCGTCCGCGCACTCAAGATCAACCTTCAGGCCCGGAAGTTCGAGGCCGAGGAAGCCGGCACCGGTGCCGACGCGCTGCGGCTCGCCGCCGCGCGTACGCCCGACGTGATCCTGCTGGACCTCGGCCTGCCGGACATGGACGGGGTCGACGTGATCAAGAGCGTGCGCGGCTGGAGCAGGGTGCCGATCCTGGTCCTGTCGGCCCGGCACACCTCGGAGGAGAAGGTGCGGGCGCTGGACGCCGGCGCGGACGACTACGTGACGAAACCGTTCAGCATGGACGAGCTGCTGGCCCGGCTCCGTGCCGCCACCCGCCGAGAGCCCGCCCCCGCCCAGGCTGACCGGCCCGCGGTGGTCACCACCGAGGACTTCACCGTCGACCTCGCCGCGAAGAAGGTTCGGCGCGGCGAGCGCACCGTACGGCTGACTCCGACCGAGTGGCACCTGCTGGAGATCCTCGTCACCCACCCCGGTCACCTGGTCAGCCAGCGCAGGCTGCTCCTGGAGGTCTGGGGGCCCACGTACTCGGAGAACACCAACTACCTGCGCGTGTACATGGCCCAGCTCAGGCGCAAACTGGAGCCGGACCCGTCACGGCCCCGATACCTGATCACCGAACCGGGTATGGGGTACCGCTTCGAGTCCTGACCAGGACCTGATCGTCTGGCCCGCAGCACCTCAGGTAACTCCAGCACCCCAAGCACATGAAACGAGTCGGACTCATGGGACGCGGCAAGCTCCGCATCTACCTCGGCGCGGCGCCGGGCGTCGGCAAGACGTACGCGATGCTCTCCGAGGCGCACCGCCGGATCGAACGCGGGACCGACTGCGTCGTCGGCTTCGTCGAGCACCACAACCGGCCGCGTACCGAGGTCATGCTCCACGGGCTGGAGGTCATCGGGCGACGCGAGATCGAATACCGGGGGACGGCGTTCACGGAGATGGACGTGGACGCGATCCTCGCCCGCCGGCCCGCCGTGGCCCTGGTGGACGAGCTCGCGCACACCAACGTCCCCGGCTCCCGGAACACCAAGCGCTGGCAGGACGTGGAGGAGCTGCTCCAGGCCGGTATCGACGTCGTCTCCACCGTCAACATCCAGCACCTGGAATCCCTGGGTGACGTGGTGGAGACGATAACCGGGGTCCGGCAGCGGGAGACCGTCCCGGACGAGGTGGTGCGCCGTGCCGACCAGATCGAGCTGGTCGACATGTCCCCGCAGGCGCTGCGCCGCCGGATGGCCCACGGCAACATCTACAAACCCGACAAGGTCGACGCGGCCCTCTCCAACTACTTCCGCCCCGGCAACCTCACCGCCCTGCGCGAGCTGGCCCTGCTGTGGGTCGCCGACCGGGTCGACGAGTACCTCCAGGAGTACCGCGGGGAGCACAACATCCGCACCACCTGGCAGGCCCGCGAGCGCATCGTCGTGGGCCTGACCGGCGGACCCGAGGGCCGGACGCTCATCCGCCGGGCCGCCCGGCTCGCCGAGAAGGGCGCCGGCGGGGAGGTCCTCGCCGTCTACATCGCCGCCAGCGACGGGCTCACCTCCGCCTCGCCCAAGGAACTCGCCGTCCAGCGCACCCTCGTCGAGGACCTCGGCGGCACCTTCCACCACGTCATAGGCGACGACGTCTCCACCGCCCTGCTGGAGTTCGCGCGGGGGGTCAACGCCACCCAGATCGTGCTCGGGGTCAGCCGCCGCAAGCCCTGGCAGTACGTGTTCGGGCCGGGCGTGAGCGCCACCGTGGCCCGCGAGTCCGGACCCGACCTCGACGTCCACCTCGTCACCCACGACGCCGTCGCCAAGGGCCGGGGCCTGCCCATGGCCCGCGGGGCCCGGCTGGGACGCGGGCGCATCGTCTGGGGCTGGCTCACCGGCGTCGTGGGCCCGGTGCTCCTGACGCTCCTGCTCAGCCAGGTCGTTCCCGAGATCGGCCTCGCCAACGACATGCTGCTGTTCCTGGCCCTCACGGTCGCGGCGGCGCTGCTCGGCGGCCTGCTCCCGGCCCTGGCCTCGGTGGCCGTCGGATCCCTGCTGCTGAACTACTTCTTCACGCCACCGCTGTACCGGTTGACGATCTCCGATCCGCGCAACATCGTCGCGATCGTCATCTTCGTCGGTGTGGCCGTCTCCGTCGCCTCCGTGGTCGACCTCGCCGCCAGGCGCACCCACCAGGCGGCCCGGCTGCGCGCCGAGTCGGAGACCCTCTCCTTCCTCGCCGGCAGCGTCCTGCGCGGCGAGGACTCCCTCGACGCCCTGATGGAACGGCTGCGCGAAACCTTCGCGATGGAGTCGGTGGCCCTGCTGGAGCGGCCGAGCGAGGTCGATCCCTGGGCCTGCGCGGGCTCTGCCGGAGCCGATCCCGTCGCCCGCCCCGAGGACGCCGACGTGGACATGCCCATCGGGGAGAACATGGCACTCGCGCTCTCCGGCCGGGTGCTGCCGGCCGAGGACCGCCGGGTCCTCGGCGCCTTCGCCGCCCAGGCCGCAGTCGTCCTCGACCGGCAGCGGCTGCTCGGCGAGGCCGAGGAGGCACGCAGGCTCGCCGAGGGCAACCGCATCCGCACGGCCCTGCTCGCCGCCGTCAGCCACGACCTGCGCACCCCGCTGGCCGGCATCAAGGCCTCCGTCACCTCGCTCCGCTCCGACGACGTCGAATGGACCGAGGAGGACCGGGCCGAGCTCCTCGAAGGCATCGAGGAAGGCGCCGACCGGCTGGGCGCGCTCATCGGCAACCTGCTCGACATGTCCCGGCTCAACACCGGCACCGTCGTTCCTCTGATCAGGGAGACCGACCTCGACGAGGTCGTTCCGATGGCCCTGGGCGGCGTACCCGAGGACGGCGTGGAACTCGACATCCCCGAGACGCTGCCCATGGTGGCCGTGGACCGCGGACTTCTGGAACGCGCGGTGGCGAACATCGTCGAGAACGCGGTCAAGTACAGCCCGGACGGACAGCCCGTCGTGGTCACCGCCAGCGCCCTGCACGACCGGGTGGAGCTCAGGGTCGTCGACCGGGGCCCGGGCGTCCCCGACGAGGCCAAGGACCGCATCTTCGAGCCCTTCCAGCGCCACGGCGACGCCCCCCGCGGCGCCGGCGTGGGACTCGGCCTGGCGGTCGCCCGCGGCTTCACCGAGGCCATCGGCGGCACCCTGACCGCCGAGGACACCCCCGGCGGCGGCCTCACCATGGTCATCACCCTGCCGACGGCGGGCGGTACGACACCCGTGGCCGCCGAACTCCCCACCTCGGCAGTCAGCTGACCGATGTCGGCGGGTCTTCCGGAACCCGTGCGACTTTCGCAGTTCCGTGATCATTCTTTCGGCGTACATCCGCCCCGCCCACAGCCCTTAGCGTTGTGGTCATGACAGAGAAGACGGCGGTACCCTCGGCGGGCCGCGCACCGCTGAAGACCGCTGCCGGAGTTGCCGCCGGACTCCTCGTCGGGCTCTCCATCGCAGGGTTCCTGTGGTGGACGGGCTGGCACGCTCCCTTCCTGGCCGCTTGGCTGTCGACCAAGGCCGCCATCAAGGTCGGCACCCTCACCGTGGGCGGCCTCATCGCTCTCGCGGCATGGCGCCGCAACCGCCGACACGCGGACGAGGGCGCGTCCGGAGCCGACTCCGAAGCAGGCGAGCGCACCAGCGCCGGCACATGACCCGAGAGAGGCGATGAGGCGATGTGGCCCCGAGCCAACGGCATGCGCGCCCTGGAACTGGGCGCACCCGGCGAGATGCGCGACCGGCTCAACTCGCTTGTGCTGGCCGGAACGAAGTCCGCGACGACCGGTCTCCTCGAGGAGTACGCCAAGGAGACGGAGGGGCTTGAGTTCGTGGGGGAGTGCCTGGCTCTGCTGGACAACGCGGGTCAGGCCGTCGCGACCGTCGAGGTCACCGGTGTGGAGGTCATGCCCTTCGCCGATGTGACGTGGGAACACGCCGCTGCCGAAGGGGAGGGCGATGCCTCGCTCGAAGAGTGGCGCACCGGCCATCAGCGTTTCTGGGAGTACATCGGCACACCGGTCGAGGGGCACACCCCTCTGGTGTGCCTGACCTTCCGGCTCGTGGGGAATGCCGGCGGCTGACCGCGCACGCACACGGTCTTCTTCGGCGCCGGAGGAGGCCTCGTCCTGTGCGTCGGCCTCGCCGGCCCTGCTCAACCGGGGAGGATGTTCTTGTTGTGGTGGAAGGCGTTGTCGGGGTCGTACTTGGCCTTGGCCTCGGCGAGTCGCCGGTGGATGCGCTCGCCGTACGCCTCTCGAACGCGGTCGGCGCCGTCGTCGGTATCAAGGAAGTTGACGTACACGCTGTCGGCCCGGGTTCGGCGCCTCGTCCTGTGCGGCGTCCGAGACTTCAGGCGGGCGGTGTTCGACGGCGCCGCAGCGGGTAGATTTGCAGAGTTCTGCAATTCATTAGTTTCCGATGCGGGTGGGGGTTGTGGAGTGGCCGGTTTCGCGGAGGCGGCGCTGGAGCGGATCCGGGTGGCGCGATCTCGTGTGGCGGCCGCGCGCGAGGCGGGCGACGCCTTCGAGGAGGCCCAGGCCGCGGAGGAGCTGGAGGACGCGCTACGGGTGGCCCGCGAGCACGGCGTCGCCGTCTCCGGCACCGACGGGGCGGCCGCCTCATGACGCCGACCGCGTCGGCGATCTGGACCCGCGCCCGATACCCCCGGCCGGCCGGCCGGGCCGCGGGCAGGGGCCTGCGCACGGTCGCCGACCTCGCCCGCACCTTCGACGGCGACGTACGGGTCGAGCCGGCCGCAGGGGGCCGCGGGAAGACGGTCCTGGTCCGCTTCATCCTCCCCGGTGCCGGCCGGTGACCGGCCGGGAGAGTGAGGAGGTGCTTCCGGTCGGCCTCCGGTCAGCGGATGGCGGTGGCGTCGAGGTCGGCAAGGAGGGCTGCCTGGCCGCGCAGGACTCCCGAGAGGATGGTGCGGGCGACGGCCAGGAGTTCGGCGACCTCGTCACTGGCGAGCCGGTAGTGGACGTTCACGCCCTCGCGGCGGGTGAGCACCAGGTTGGCCCTGCGCAGGACAGCGAGCTGCTGGGACAGGGCCGCGGCTTCGATACCGACCTCGGGCAGCATCTCGGAGACCGCGTGCTCGCGCTGGCAGAGCAGCTCCAGGACGCGGATGCGCACCGGATGGCCGAGGGTCTTGAAGAACTCCGCCTTCAACTCGTACAGCGGGGCGCTCACCGGGGCGTTCCCGCCCGGCTCCGCCTGCTTGCCTGCGCGTGATCCTGGCACCTCATCCGCCCAACGCTCGCCGTGAGGGGCACCCTGGCGTCCCCGCACTCGTATGACCTCCACAATTGCAGATTCCTGCAACTTCCGAACAATGTGTCGCCTCGTTCTTCGTGCAGGTGGGCGGGGGATCAAGGTCGGCCTGCGGGGCGGGCCGGTAGGGGTGGCGGCCGCGTCCGAGCCCGCTGCGGCTGCCGGATCCGGGTGCGCCGCAAGAGCGTGAATCAGCCAGGTACCGCGATCCCTGCCGGTGGGCGCGGCGGCTGGGGGAGAATGGCCGGCGATGACCGTCACCACCTCCGGTGCCTCCACCGGCCCCGATCCCGAGCAGACCGGTTTCGGCCCCTTCGCCCACCTCACCGTGCCGAATACGCCGCTCTACCGTCAGGTGATGCGGGTGTTCCTCACCGCCAAGGAGCGGTTCGCGGTCCACCTGCGCCCTGAGGACGTGTACGCCGCGCTGCCGCCGCAGACGCGCCCCGCCGAAACGGATGCCGTCGTCGGCGCGCTCGACAAGCTCGTCGGCTGGGGCAATCTGCGGGCGGACCCGGACACCGCCCGCGTCACCGCCGTCGAGGACTTCTACCGGAAGCGGTTCATCTACCAGCTCACCCGGGAGGGGGAAGCCGCCGAGGAGGCGCTGTCCGCCTACGACGAGGCGCTCGGCCGCCGCGGTGCCCTCCAGGCCGTCGCGCTGCACGACATCGTCACCCAGTTGCGCGCCCTGCTCGTCCTGGCCGCCGAGGAGGAGCCCGATCCGGCCAAGGCGCATCTGGCCCTCGACGCCCTGGCCAGCCGCTTCACCGCGCTCGCCGACAACGCCCGGGCCTTCATGGGTTCGCTCCAGCGGACCATCGACCTGCACGACGTCGAGGAGGAGGCCTTCCTCGCGTACAAGGACCGGCTCATCCAGTACCTGGAGCGGTTCATCCAGGACCTGATCACACTCGGCGGGCGGATCGCCGGACTGATCCTGGAACTGGAGCAGGACGCAAGGGTGGAGCCCCTGCTGCGGGCCGCCGCCCGGCGGGAGGCCGCCGACGCCTCCCCGGAGGAGGCGGAGCACGCCGAGCGGGAGGTCCACGAGCGGTGGGCCGCGCGCTGGGCCGGGCTCGGCGCGTGGTTCATCACCCGGGACGGGCGCGAGTCGCAGGCCCGGCTCCTGCGCGGCCGGGCGCTCGGTGCGATCCCGCAGCTCCTGGCCGTCGTACGGGCGCTCAGCGAGCGCCGGGCGGGGCGCTCGGACCGGTCCGCCGACTTCCGGACCCTGGCCCGCTGGTTCGCCGAGGCACCCGATGACGACGCCCGGCACCGGCTGTGGCGGGCCGCCTTCGGCCTCTACCCCGCCCGGCACCTCACCGTCGACGCGGACACAGTGGCCGCCCGGGCGGCGAGGCCCGTTCCGGCCGCCACCCCGTGGGCCGAGGCCGAGCCGCTGCGCATCAGTCCCCAGCTGCGCCGCACGGGCAGTTACGAGCGGCGTGGCAAGCCGCGCAAGGTCGAAGACCGGGCGGAGCGCCGCCGGGCGCTCGCCGAGACGGCCGCCAAGCAGGCCGCGGAGACCGCGGCCGCCCGCGCCCGGCTCGTGACGGACGGCGTCACCCGGCTGTCCGGTCTCGGCGAACTCGACCCGGCCTCCTTCGGGTTGTTCCTCCAGCTCCTCGGGGATGCACTTGCCACATGGCGGCCCGGCATGCGGCACACGGCGGCCGCCAGCAACGACGGCTCCATGGAGATCAGGCTCACCGCGCTCGCCGACGGCACCACCGCCGAGGTCCGCACGCCCGGCGGGATCTTCCGCGGCCCGGACCACCTCATCGAGATCACCGACCTGGTGGACGGGGACCACCCGGGGAACGGAGAACCCGGCCGATGACCACACCGCTCGCCGAGGTGCTGGACGGACAGCACGCCGCGGATCTCCGCAAGGCGGCCCGCGCCCTGCTCAAGCAACCCCTGCTGCTTGCGCGGGGCCGGTACGCCGACGAGTTCCGCCTCGTCCGCCGACACGCTGCCGAACTGCGGGAGTGGTTCGACCGCAACACCGGCTGGGCCCTCCAGGTGGACGCCGAGGCCGCCCGGCTGCGCAAGATCCCGGGTGTTCTCACCGACCCCACGCACCCCGCGCGGGACGCGACCCGTGGGGCCGCCCCCTTCACCCGCCGCCGCTACGTCCTGCTCTGCCTCGCCCTCGCCGCCCTCGAACGCGGTGAGGCGCAGATCGCGCTCGGCCGCCTCGCCGACCAGATCGTCCTCGACGCCGCCGACCCCCGCCTCACCGCGGCGGGGATCGCCTTCGCCCTGGAGCGCCGCGACGACCGGCTCGACCTCGCCGCCGTCGTACGGCTGCTGCTCGCCCTCGGCGTGCTGCGGCGCGTCGCGGGGGAGGAGGAGGCGTACGTCAACGGTGCGGGCGACGTCCTGTACGACGTGGAACGCCGGGTCCTGGCCGGCCTCCTCGCCACCCGCCGGGGCCCCTCCACCGTACGGTCGGAAGGCCATGACGACCGCCTCGCCGAACTGGTCGCGGAAACCTCCCTGGACAGTGAGGAGCTGCGCTTCCGCGCGATGCGGCGCTCGCTCACCAGCCGCCTGCTCGACGATCCGGTGCTCTACTACGACGAGCTGACCGACGCCGAGCTGGGCTACCTCACCCGGCAGCGCGGCTTCCTCACCGCCCGGATCACCCAGCTGACCGGGCTCATCGCCGAGGTGCGCGCCGAGGGGATCGCCATGGTCGACCCCGAGGACGACCTCACCGACGTCCGCATGCCCGAACAGGGCACCCACGGCCACGTCACCCTGCTGCTCGCCGAGCACCTCGCCGCCGCCGACGGCCCGGCCACCCCGGGCGCACTGGCCCTCCGGGTCCGCGAACTCGCCGCCGAGCACGGCGGGTTCTGGTCGAAGTCCGCCCGCGAGCCGGGCATGGAGACCGAGCTCGTGGAGCAGGCCGTCTCCCGGCTCACAGCCCTGGGCCTGGTGTCCCGTACGGCCCGGGGGATCGAGGCCCGCCCCGCCCTCGCCCGGTACGCGGTCGGCGAGACCGTCATCCGCGCACCCGGCTCCGCACCCGTCCCCCCGCCGCGAAAGGCCGCCCCGTGACCCGCCTCCCCACCCCGCGGCGCTCCCGCTGGCAGCCGCTGCGCGTCGGACTCGTCGACCTGTTCCCCTACGACGTGGAGGAGTTCCACTTCCGGGACGGGCGCCTGCTGCTGCGGGGGAACAACGGCACCGGCAAGTCCAAGGTGCTCGCCCTGACCCTGCCGTTCCTGCTCGACGGCGACCTCAGCCCGCGCCGCGTCGAACCCGACGGCGACCCGGGCAAGCGGATGGAGTGGAACCTGCTCCTCGGCGGCGAGCACCCGCACTCCGAGCGGCTCGGCTACACCTGGATCGAGTTCGGCCGGTGCGACGACACGACCGGCGAGCAGCACTTCCGCACGCTGCTGTGCGGACTCAAGGCCGTCCGCGGGCGGGGCATCGCCCGCCACTGGTACGCCGTCACCCGCCAGCGCATCGACCACGGCTCCCCCGCGTCGGCCGAGGCGCCCCTGCGGCTGCTCGACGCCACCGGCACGGTCCTCTCCCGGGACCGCCTCGCCGAGGCCGTCGCCGGCCACGGCATGGTGTACGACCAGGCCAAGGCGTATCGACGCGCCGTCGACGAAGCCCTCTTCGGGCTCGGTGAGCAGCGCTACGCCGCTCTGGTCGACCTGCTCATCCAGCTGCGCCAGCCCCAGCTGTCCAAGCGCCCCAACGAGGCGGCCCTGTCCCGTGCCCTCACCGAGGCGCTGCCGCCGATGGACCAGGCCGTCATCGCCTACGTGGCCGAGGCGTTCCGCTCCCTGGACGAGGAGAAGGAGGAACTCGCCGCCGCGTCCGCAGCAGAACGGGCCGCCTCCGCCTTCCTGGAGCACTACCGGAGCTACGCCCGGATCGCCACCCGCCGCCGGGCCCGCCTCCCGCGCGGCGAACACTCCCGCTACGAGCGCGTGCAGCGGGACCTGTCCGAGGCGGAGGAGCGGAAGACCCGCGCCGAGGAGAAGCGGACAGCGGCCCGGGAACGGATCGCCTCCCTGGCGGAGACCGCAGAACGCCTGCGGGCGCAGGAGCAGGCCCTGCGCGAGGCGCCCGAGATGCGCGACGCCCGGGAACTGGAGCACGCCGCGCAGGAGGCGGCCCGCACCGCCCGGGCGGCGGACCGGGCCCGGGGCGACCACGAGCAGGCCGAAGCCCTCCGCACCAAGGCGCTCGGACGGCTCGGCACGGCCGAGAACAGGCTGAACGCCGCCCGACTCCAGGCCGAGAACGCCTCCGCCCTGGCACGGGAGCAGGCCGCCGCCGGGCATGTCGCCCTGCCGGCGGACGACAACCGGCCCGAGCCCGAACTGCGGCGCGCGACCGAGGACGCGACGGGCCGCGCACAGCGCGCCCTGGCCCACGTCGAGGATCTCGTCGAAACCGCCGACCGGGCCGCCGGCGCCCACCGCCGGGCGGCAGGCCGCCTCGACGAGGCCGAGACCGACGCCGCCCAGGCGGCCGAAGTCCACGGCGAGGCAGCGGAGGCCGCCGCCCGCGCCGGGCAGGCCCTCCTGGACGGGGTACGGGAACGCTCCCGTACCTGGACCGAGCTGGGGTACGCCGACGAGCCCGGCCTCCTCGACGAACTACAGGAATGGACCCACCGCCTCCACGGCCCCTACCCGGCGCGGGTCCACGCCGCCCGGGCGCACGCCGCTCGCTCGGCGGAACTCGCCGACCAGGCGGCCGAAGCCACCCGCCGCTCCTCCGAACTGGCCGGACGCATCGAAGAGGTCCGGATCGAGCTGGCCGAACTGGAGACCGGCGGCAGCCGTGGACCGCGGCCCCCGCACACCCGCACGCCCGGGCTGCGCGAACAGCTGCCCGGAGGCCCCTTCTGGCGCCTGGTCGACTTCCGCGAAGAGCTGCCCGAAACCGATCGGGCGGGCCTCGAAGCGGCCCTCGAAGCCTCTGGACTCCTCGACGCCTGGGTCCTCCCCGACGGCACGGCGCTCGCCGAGGACGGACAGGACATCCTGCTTTCGCCGCTGACCGGGCCGGCGGGCGGGCCGGTCACCGGGCCGGCGGGCGGCCCCTCGCTGGCCGAGGTGCTGCACCCGGCCGTGGACCGCGGCAACGGACAGGCCGCCGCCGTGGCCGAGGAGACGATGACCCGGCTGCTCTCCGCCATCGGTCTGGGCGAGGGGGCAGGAGCCGGCACGTGGGTGGCGCCCGACGGGCGCTTCCGCATCGGCGCACTCACCGGCCGGTGGGCCAAACCCGCCGCCTCCTACATCGGCGAGGGCGCCCGCGAGGCGGCACGCCGGGCGCGCGTCGCCGCGCTCGGCGGCGAACTCGCCTCCCTCCGCCAGGAGTCGGAAGCCGTCACCGCCCGCGCCGAGACCATCGCAGCCCGCCGCCGCACCCTCGACGCCGAACTCTCCGACGTGCCGGACGAGTCGCCGCTCGCCCGGGCGCACGCGCTCGTCGGCGCGGCAGCCGACACCGTACGCAGGGCACGCGCACGCTGCGAGGAGCGCGCGGCGGAGGCCGGCGAGGCTGCGCTGCGCAAGGAGCAGGCCCTCACCGAACTGGGCCGGGCCGCCGCCGACTTGGGGTTGCCCGCAGACCGGCCCGGCCTGGCCGCCGTACGCCGCGCCCAGCACGCCCTCGCGGCCGCGCTGGCCGCCCTGTGGCCGGCCCTCCGTGCGCACCACGAGGCGGCACGACAGGTGGACGAGGAGCGCTCCGAAGCAACCCAGGCCGACCGGCGTGCCGCCGACCTGGCCGGGCGCGTGCAGGACGCCGAGCGCGAGGCGACGGCCGCGGACGCCCGCCACACCACCCTGCGCTCCACCGTCGGCGCCGCCGTCGCCGAACTCGAACGGCAGCTCGCCGAGACCACCGGGGCACAGCAGGTCTGCGAGGCCGGGCAGAAGGCCGCCCGGCACCGCCATGACGAGGCGGTCGGGGAAGCGGGCCGCGCCGAGGGACTGATCGAGCAGCTGCGGAGGGACCTCACGGAAACGGCCGCGGCGCGCGCGGACGCCATCGCGTCGCTCCAGCGCTTCACCTCGACCGGCCTCGTCGCGGTGGCGCTGCCCGATCTCCAGGCCCCCGCCACGGACGAGGGCCCCTGGGCCGCCACCCCCGCCATTGCGCTCGCCCGCGCCATCGAGACCGGTCTGTCGTCGGTCGACGACACGGACGCGGCCTGGGAACGCGTGCAGCGCCGGCTCAGCGAGGAACTCAAGACCCTCCAGGACACCCTGTCCCGGCACGGCCACCGCGCGTCCGCCCGCATGGTCGAGGACGGCATGGTCGTCGACATCGTCTACCAGGGCCGCGAGCGCGGCGTGCCCGAACTCGCCACGGCGCTCGCCATCGAGGTCGGTGAACTCAACCGCATCCTGTCCGCCCACGAACGGGAGATCCTCGAAACCCACCTGATCACCGAGGTCGCCGGCACCCTCCAGGAGCTCATCGGCGCGGCCGAGCGCCACGTACGGGACATGAACACCGAACTGGAGGACCGTCCCACCTCCACCGGCATGAAGCTCCGCCTGGTGTGGCGGGCCTCCCGCAAAGCCCCGCCCGGGCTCGCCCAGGCCCGCGAGCGGCTGCGCCAGACCGCCGACGCCTGGACGCCCGAGGACCGGAGCGCGGTGGGCGAGTTCCTCCAGGCGCAGATCGCCCGCCAGCAGAGCGACGACGCCTCCGGCAGCTGGCTCGAACACCTCACGGCGGCCCTCGACTACCGCACCTGGCACGAGTTCGGTGTCGAACGCCACCAGCACGGACGCTGGGTCCCGGCCACCGGCCCCGCATCCGGTGGCGAACGCGTCCTCGCCGTGTCCGTACCGCTGTTCGCCGCCGCCTCCTCGCACTACGCGAGCGCCGACAGCCCGTACGCACCCCGCCTGGTCACCCTGGACGAGGCGTTCGCCGGGGTCGACGACGACTCGCGTGCCAAGTGCCTCGGCCTGCTGGGCGCCTTCGACCTCGACGTGGTGATGACCAGCGAACGCGAATGGGCCTGCTACCCCCAGGTCCCCGGCATCGCCATCGCGCAGCTGTCACGGACCGACGATGTCGCGGCCGTACTCGTCACCCGGTGGGAGTGGGACGGCATCCGGCGGACGCGCCGCGAGGACCCCGTACGCCCCGAACCCCCGCTGCCGGACCAGCGCACGGCGGCGGACCAGCGCACGGCGGCGGACCCTGCCGCCGGTTCCGGGCAGCTTCCGGAGCCGCTGTGGAGCTGACGCCGGCCGGCCCCGTCGACGAGGCCCGCCTCCGCCGTCTGCTGGGCGGTCCCGGACTCGCGTGGGTCGTGGACCGGGCCCGCCGGCGCCTCGAACGCGAGCAGCCGCTCACCGGCCCCGTCACCCTCGGCGGGCCCACCGCGGAGCAGCGGGCGGCCGCGGAACGCCTGCTCGGCCGCGCCCCGGGAGGCGGGCGGTCGCTGACCGTGCGCCTGGAGGCGGTGGACGCGCTGTTGCGCCGCTCGGGCATCAGCCCGGAAGGCCTGCCGCCCGCCGTGGCCGCGCTCACCGGACCGATCCACCTCCCCGGACCGGCCCGCGCGGCTGAAGACCGGGCGTGGCAGCGGGCGTACGCACCCCTCGACGCCCTCGCGGACGAGATCCCGGCGCTCGCCGGATGGGCCGGCAGACTCCGCACCGACGGCCTCCTGCGGCGCCACGCCGACAGCCCTGCCGCAGCCGGCACGCTGCTGCAGCACACCGTCTGCGCGCTGCGCGAGCTGCCCGCGGACCCGCCCGTCTCGCTGCCCGCCTTCGCCGCCCGGATCCTCGGCAGTGCCCACGCCCTGGACGACGGAACCCCGCTCGCGACCCTCGTCCTGTCCGCAGTCAGAGCCCTCACCGGTTTCCCGGACGGCGCCGGTGCCGAATGGCGCCGGGAGGCCTGGGCCTCGGCGGGCCTGCTGCGCGACGAGCTCTCCTCCACCGTCCTCGTGCTCAACGTGCGCGGCACTGCGGTCCTGGACGCGATGGCCGACGCGGGCGAACCGGCGGTGCTCACCCTGCGCCAGCTCGTCCGCAGTCCCCTGGCCCGGACGGCCGGGACGCTCCGGATCTGCGAGAACCCGGCGGTGCTCGCCGCCGCGGCCGATGCGCACGGCGCCGATTGCGCGCCGCTGGTCTGCCTCCAGGGCCAGCCGTCCGCGGCGGCCCTCGCCGTCCTGCGCCAACTCCACGGGACGGGAAGCACACTGCACTACCACGGCGACTTCGACTGGGGCGGCCTGCGCATCGCCTCCTCCCTCCTGCGCCGCATCCCCTGGCGGCCCTGGCGCTTCACAGCCGCCGACTACCGGGCCGCAGTCCTCGCCCATCCGGGCGGGAACCCGCTCTCGGGGCCCCCGGCCGCGGCCCCCTGGGACCCGGACCTGCCCGCCGCCCTCGCGGAATTCGGCGTCAGGGTCGAAGAGGAGACGGTCATGGACACCTTGCTGTCCGATCTCGGCTGAGAACAGCCGCAGGGCCGCCGGAGGGGGCAGCAGCGCGTCCGTGTCGGCACATGGTGTGCGGGACGTCGGGGCGGGCCGGCGTTGACAAGATCCCCAAGTGGTCGCTCTAATGGGCGGCGTGGCGCGTGGCGCCGGCCAAAGAGAACTGGGCCGGCCGGCGATCGGGCGACCACCTGTCACGCCGGGAGCCTTCCCATGCGTTCTCTCTTCACAGGCACTGCCTGATCCGGGCGCTTTCGCGCGCCCTGCCCGCCGCATGCGGGCCTTCTCCGGACTCCTCCGGGCCGCCGTACCCGTCTCGTGGCACGGGCCGAGCCGCGCGCAAGCGTCTTTCCTTCCCTTCCCCATCCGCACCGCCTTGCGTACGACCGCCTGCCCGCCATCGAAGGAGACCGAGCCCGCATGTCCTTCAACCAGTCCGTCATCGACGAGTTCCGCGCCAACCAGGGAAAGGTCGGCGGCTATTTCGAGGGCGGCGACCTGCTGCTGCTCACCACCACCGGCGCCCGGTCGGGCCAGGAGCGGACCGTTCCGCTCGGCTATGTGCGCCACGGCGGCCGGCTGCTGGTCATCGGCTCCAACCTGGGCGGGCCCAGGCACCCGGACTGGTACCACAACCTCATGGCGCACCCCCTGGTCCGGGTGGAGATCGGCACCGAGTGCTTCGAGGCGGTCGCCGTGCCGGCCGAGGGCGAGCACCGGGACCGCCTGTTCGACTACGTGGTGGGCGTGGAGCCGGGCTACGGCGAGTACCAGCGGAACACCCCGCGGATCCTGCCCGTGGTGGTGCTGGAGCGCAACGACCCCGCGCCGGGCGAGGGCCCCGCCGAGGTGCGCAGCCTGGCCGACAAGCTCGTCGAGGTGCACGTCTGGCTGCGCGGGCAGCTGCGGCACGTCAGGGCCGAGGTGGACGCGTACTTCGCGTCGCTGCCCGCCCGCGGGGACGGGGCCGGGGACACCCCGCCGGCCCCCGGGCTGGGGCTCCAGATCCGCCAGCACTGCCTGGCGTTCTGCCAGACGCTGGAGTTCCACCATGTCGGCGAGGACGCCCACGTGTTCCCCGCGCTGGAGGCCGCGAACCCGCACTTGAAGGACGTCTTCGAGCGGCTGCGGGCCGAGCACGCCACGGTCGCGCGGCTCCAGAAGGAGATCGCCGGGCTGCTCGCCGACGTCGCCGGCGCGGACCCGGAGCACTTCCGCAGGGAGCTGGCCCGGATGGCCCAGGAGCTGGGCGCCCACCTCGACCACGAGGAGGAGGCGCTGCTGCCGCTCCTCGCCGGGATCCCCTTCCCGCCCGGCCCGCCGGCCGCCTGACGTCCCGGCCGGTGGGGGTCAGACGGGCAGGCCGGTGGGCCCCTTGATCCGCTTCATGATGATCTGCGAGTTGACCTCGGTGACCCCGGACAGCGCCGTCAGCTTCTCGATCCACAGGCGTTCGTACGCGCGCAGGTCCGCGACCGCGATGCGCAGCAGGCAGCCGGGACTGCCGAAGAGCCGGTAGGCCTCGATCACGTCCGGGATGTCCTGGAGGGCCGCCTCGAAGGCCTCCACGGCCTCGCGGTCGCGGCGCACCTCGACCGAGACCAGCACCTCGAAGCCGCGGCCGACCGCCTCGGGATCGATCACGGCCCGGTAGCCGCGGATCACCCCGTCCTGCTCCAGCTGGCGCACGCGGCGCATGCAGGGGGAGGGGGTCAGGCCCACGCGCTGGGCCAGCTCCTGGTTGCTGAGCCGGCCGTCGGCCTGGAGCTCACGCAAGATTTCGCGGTCGATCGCATCCACTGCGCAATTATCACCCCAGCTGTGTCTCGGAACGGGCAAAACCGGCAATCGAATTGCGCGCCGGAGTCCCTATCATTGCTCCCTACAGCACATCTGTACGAGATGTCACCCGTATGGGAGGAAGGGCGGCCATGGGTCGGATCGTCGTCATCAGCACCGGCGGCACGATAGCCAGCCGCTGGCAGGGCTCCGGCTTCGCCGCCGACGCCGACGGACGCGAGGTCATGGCCACCGCGCCGCTGCCGGAGGACGTCACCGTCGAGGTGGTGGACCTCTTCAGCGTGAACAGCCCCCGGCTGACCACCGCCCACCAGCTCACCCTGCTGCGCACCGTGCACGAGGTGCTCGCCGACCCCGGCGTCGACGGCATCGTCGTCACCCACGGCACCGACACCCTCGAGGAGTCGGCCTTCCTGGTGGATCTGCACCACCACGACCCGCGCAGTGTCGTCTTCACCGGCGCCCAGCTGCCCATGGGCACCGCCGAGGGCGACGGACCGGGCAACCTGTACGACGCCCTGCTCACCGCGGCGACCACCCGCGGCCTGGGCGTCCTCGTCTGCTTCGCCGGCCGGGTGCACGCCGCCCGAGGCACCGTCAAGACCCAGTCCGTGGCGCTGGACGCGTTCGCCGACCCCTCGCGGAAACTCCTCGGCAAGATCGGCTTCGGCAAGGTCGCCATGCTGCGCTCCCCGCAGCGGCCGCAGCCGCTGCCGCTGCCCGCCATGCCGGAGCTGCCGCCGCGGGTGGACATGGTGATGCACCACTGCGACGGTGACCCGGTCCTGTTCAACGCTGCGGTCGCGGCGGGCGCGCGGGGCATCGTCCTCGTCGGCACGGGGGCCGGCAATGCCACGCCGGAGATCGTCGCCGCGGTCCAGGCGGCCGTCGCGGCCGGGGTTCTGGTCGCGCTGACGACGCGGGTCGCCGCCGGGCCGGTCACGGAAATCTACACCCACGGCGGTGCGGTCGACCTGGTCGCCGCAGGCGCCGTCCCCACGGGCACGCTGCGCGCGGGCCAGGCCCGTATCGCGGTCCTCTCGGCGCTGCTCGCCTCCGACGACCCGTCGGAGCAGTCCCGCACCCTCCGCGCCGCGGTGTCGGCGACCGACCCGGCCCTCGTCGAGGCCTGACCCGCCGCTGCGCCGATCGGCGCGGGCCGACTTCCGGCTCACCTGCAGGCGCGGCGCGACCTCTGGTGGCCCCCTCCCTGAACGCCGATCTGTCGCAGCTCGATGCCGAGCTCCAGTCCTCCGCGGACCGGGCCCCCGGCACGCCGTCCCCCGCGGCCTCCCGGGCCCGGGAGGACGACCGCCCCTCGTAGTACCGCCCGTTCCGACCCGGCCCCTCCGGCAGCCCGGCCCGGGCAGCCCCGCCGCCGGGCTGCCGGGGGCGTTCCGCCGGTCAGGCCGCGCCCGTGGCGGAGTCCCGCTCGCGGACCATCAGCAGGCGCAGGATCGCCCGTACCCGGTCGCTCGACTCGTCGGCCGCGTCGATGGACTCTATGCACTGCCAGTACAGGCCCTCGTCGTCCGTCGCACACGCCACGCCGACCAGGGCTATCCCCACCTCGCCCAGCAGCTCCTGGAGCCCGAGCAGCGCCTGCCGGACATCGGCCACCCCGCTGAGCTGCGCCGCTCTCGGCGGGTGGTCGGGCCCTCGGCCCTCACCGCGCAGGGCGGCTCTGTCGAACACCCCGCAGCCTCTGCCTCCCGATTCCCCCAGTCCCCGCGCCTCCGATCTCAGCTCCCGCGGTCCGCTGACCGCGAGCCAGTTGCCCACGCCCTGGGCCAGTGCCTGGGCCTGCCAGGCCTCGCCGACGATGTCCATGGCCGCCCCGCTCCGCGCCAGCGCGTGCCGGCCGGCCGCGATGAGCCGTACCGCATCCATATGCCGTCCCCCGTCCGCACGACATCCGCCCTTGTGCCACTACCCAGAGTGAGAGCAATGAGTCAGTAAAGCCAGGGGTATTCGGAAATCTATGGACACAAACATGGTTGTGAACAACCCCATCACTCCGAAGAGTGACGATTCGGTGTCGAGGTTCCCTCCACCGGGAAGCGGAGTTCGTTCCTCTCGATCTTCGCGGCGAGCGCATCCAGCACATCCACCCCGAGAACCTCGCAGAATTGCAGCAGATACGCGAGCACGTCGGCCACCTCGTCGGCCACACGGTGTGCGGATTCCGGCTTCTCCATGACCTTCGCCGACTGTTCCGGCGTCAGCCACTGGAAAATCTCGACCAGTTCCGCCGCCTCGACACTCAGCGCGACGGCCAGGTTCTTCGGCGTGTGGTACGGCTCCCAGCCCCGCGCGGCGGCGAAATCGGCCAGCCGCCGCTGGAGTTGGTGCAGCCGATCCTCGGGGCGGCCGTCGCCCGGCCGCGGCTCGTTCGTCTCGCTCATGCCCCCAGGTCTACCACTGCGACCCCCGGATCCCGGCGGGCGGCCGCCGCGGTCTCCGGGCCCACGGCCGCGACCAGGCGGACGTGGCCGCGTGCACAGGACAGCACTGCCAGGCGCAGCAGCTCGGCGCTCTGCCGCGGATCCAGACAGCGGTCGAAGCCGTCGGCGAGGACGGTCAGCGCCTGCCGGGCGGAGAGGAGTTCGGCGGCCGGGTCCATGGCGAGCACCCCGGGCCCGGTCAGCAGGACCAAGGCCAGCGCGAGGAAGCGGAGTTCACCCGAGCCGAGCCGGCCCAGCTCGGTGTCGGGCCGCCCGGGGCCGCGCTCCAGCAGCGCGGTGACCGGGCCGTCGGCGGCGGCCCGGACGCCGAGGCCGTGCACCGGGCCCGCGCACGCCGTCCGGGCCGCACCGGTCAGCAGTGCGTGGCGGGTGCCGCATTCGCGGCGGGTGCGGCGCAGTACGTCGGCCAGGTTGGCGCAGTCGCCCAGCAGCCGGCCCTCGCCCTGCGGGACGGGGGCGCGCATCCGCTCGGGCTGCGGATCGCAGGGGAACACCGAGCGCAGCGCCACCACGACCTGCTCGGCTGCGGCGAGGACCTGCCGCTGGCCGGGCGTGGCGCCGGCCACGCGGAGCGGGAGCAGGGCGGTGCCGAGCCGGTCGTCGGGGAGCGGGGCCCGGGTGACCCCGGTGCTGCCGCCGGTGAGCCAGGCGGCCTGGACGGTGCGCCGGCCCGGGTCGCGCAGGGCGGTGCCGAGCAGGATCCGGCCGTCGGCGGAGAGCCGCTCGCCGGCGATCCGCGGCTCGGGCTCGGCCTGTACGGCCAGGTCGAGGCGGACCGGGCCCAGTGGGCCGTCGACGGTGCAGCCGATGCGGAAGCCGCGCCGCCCCTGCCCGTCGGCGCGGGCCCGGTCGGGGATCCGGGAGCGCGCGTCGGGGAGGGCCTCGTCCAGGGTGGCGCCGGAGGCGAGGCGGGCCAGGGCCTCCAAGGCGGCCAGGGCCTGGGACTTCCCGCTCCCGCTGGGCCCGGCGAACAGCGTGACGGGGCCGAGCGGGAAGGCGGCGCCGCGGTGCGCACCGAAGGCGGAGAGCCGCAGCTCGGTGACGGCGGGCCGGTGGTGCGCGGCGGCGTCGGGCACCGGGTCCGCGCCGTCCGCCGCGGCACGGGGCTGCGATGGGACCGTGAAAGCGGCCCGGGGGCCCGGGAGGGCGGCGGGCCGGGCACCCGCCGTGTCCGAGGTGGCGTCCATGCGCCGGACGGTACGGGCCGCCGGGCCCCCGTCGGGGCCGGCGAACCGTTCCGTCGCGGCGACCTTCCTACGATCGGGGGACGGCCGCGGCCGCGATCCCCTCGACCTCGGTCCCGACGGGCGCCAGCAGGAAGACGTTCCGGTCGACCCGGTGCATCCCGCTGCCCAGCCCGAACACGACGCCGCTGCTGAAGTCCAGGATGCGCTTGGCCACTTCGGTGTCCGCGCCGGTGAGGTCGAGCAGCACCGGGATCTGCGCGATCAGGTACTCCGCCACCTCCCGGGCGTCGGCGAAGACCTGGACCCGGATCACGACGAAGCGGCGCTGTTCCGCCGCGGACGCTTTGGGGGTCGTGGGGATCGTGCGGTGGTCCACCCGGGAGGGCCACTCGTTGCGGCTGCGCAGGGGGACCACCTGTGCGAGCCCCTCCCACTGTTCGTCCGTGACGTCGTACCTGCTCACCGGACCGCCTCGACCGTGCGCTTCATGTGCATCCCCCCATCCTCTCGCGCTTCACCCGTTCAGCCCAACAACGACACGGAGTGGCGCGATCCGGGGTTCAACCCACCCCCGCCATGGGTTAGGTTAGGCATGCCTAAGTAGCTCGTGAGGGAGAGATGCGCATGCCCACCGACGCCGAGCGGGTCCGGTCGATCCTGGCCGCCGCCCACTCCATGACCGTGACCGTCGACGGACTGGCCGCCGAGGTCCGCCACCTCGACGGCACGGACCCCCTCGGCCGGCTCCACCTCCACCCCGCCGAGCCCGGCGGCCACGCCGAGCACCGGCCCGCGATCCGGCTGGAGTTCACCGACGTCGCCCCCACCCCCGTACGGAACCGGGTGCGCGCCCGCGTCACCATCCTGGGCCGCCTCCTGACCCCGTACGCGGACGCCGACCCCGACGCCACCACCTGCATGGAGTTCGACCGGGCCGTCCTGGAGACCGGGGACGGCCACCGCTCGCAGGTCGGCCTGCCCGAGCTGGAGGCGGCCTCCCCCGACCCGCTCGCGCCGTACGAGGCCGGCATGCTCACGCACCTCCTCGACGACCACGCCGAGCTCGTCACCCTGCTGCTCCGCCTGGTCCGGCCCGCGCCCACCCCCGCCCTCGTGCGCGCGCTGCCGCTCGCCATGGACCGATACGGGATCACCCTGCGCCTGGAGGAGGCCCGCGGCCACCGCGACGTCACGCTGCCCTTCCCCTCGCCGCTGGACGACGTCGAGCAGTCCGGCGTACAGCTCCAGGCCCTGTTCAGCGCCGCCCGCCGCCGCTCCCACCGCAACACCCTGCCCGCGTAACCGCCCCGGGGCGCAGGCCCGCCCGGGCCTGCCCCGCAGCGCCCGCCGGCAGCGCCCTCCCGCTCTTCCGTGCCCCCTCCCCCCTCACCTGAGAGGGCGAGATCACATCCGGTGGTTATGGTCGTTCTCTAGGTGACCCCCCTAGCATTCGGGCCATGACGGTCCAGCCTGACGACGGGCTCTCCCTGGCCGCCGAGTTCCCTGACGCGACGCATGAGCAGTGGCAGCGCCTGGTAGAAGGCGTACTGCGCAAGTCCGGCAAGGACCTATCCGGCGATGCCGCGGAAGACGCGTTGTCCACCAAGCTCGAGGACGGGCTCATCACCCGCCCGCTGTACACCACGCCCGAAACGCCCCACGACACCGGCTTCCCCGGATTCGCCCCCTTCGTACGGGGCGGCAGCCCCGCGGGCAGCTCCGCCACCGGCTGGGACGTGCGGCAGCGGCACCTCGGCACCGACCCCGCCCGGGTCAACGAGGCCGTCCTCGCCGACCTGGAGAACGGCGTCACCTCCCTCTGGCTGAGCCTGGGCCAGGGCGGCCTGCCCGTGGAGTCGCTGGGGCAGGCCCTGGACGGCGTGTACCTGGACCTCGCGCCGGTGTCCCTCGACGCCGGTGCCGAATTCCCCGCGGCCGCCCGCGCCTTGTTCGCCCTGTACGCCGAGCGGGGCGTGGCCCCCGGGGCCGCCCGCGCCGTCCTGGGCGCCGACCCGCTGGGCCACGAGGCCCGTACCGGCGAGGAGGCGGACCTCGCCCCGGCCCTCGCCCTCGCCCAGGAGGCGGCGGCGCACTGGCCGGGCGTGCGCGCCCTGTCCGTGGACGCCCTGCCGTACCACGAGGCCGGCGGCTCGGCCGCCGAGGAGCTGGGCCTGTCGCTGGCCGCCGGTGTCGCCTACCTGCGCTCCCTGACCGACGCCGGGCTCGGCGTCGAGGCCGCCCTCGGCCAGCTGGAGTTCCGCTACGCGGCGACCGCCGACCAGTTCCTGACCATCGCGAAGTTCCGGGCCGCGCGCCGGCTGTGGGCCCGCGTCGCCGAGGCCTGCGGGGCCGCGCAGGCCGGCGCCCAGCGCCAGCACGCCGTGACCTCGCCGGTGATGATGACCCGCCGCGACCCGTGGGTGAACATGCTGCGCACCACCGTCGCCTGCATGGCGGCGGGCGTGGGCGGCGCGGACGCGGTCACCGTGCTCCCCTTCGACCACGAGCTGGGCCTGCCGGACGCGTTCGCGCGCCGCATCGCCCGCAACACCTCCTCGATCCTGCTGGAGGAGTCGCACCTGGCCCGCGTCATCGACCCGGCCGGCGGCTCCTACTACGTGGAGCGGCTCACCGGCGAACTCGCCGACGCCGCCTGGGGGTTCTTCCAGACCGTCGAGAAGGCGGGCGGCCTGCCCGCCGCCCTGCGCTCGGGCCTGGTCGCCGACCGCCTGGCCGCGACCTGGGCGGAGCGCTCCGCGCGCCTGGCCAAGCGGCGCGAGCCCATCACCGGGGTCAGCGAGTTCCCGCTGCTGACGGAGCAGCTGCCCGAGCGCGAGAGCGCCCCCGAGGCCCCGTCCGGCGGGCTGCCCCGGGTCCGGCGGGCCGAGGCGTACGAGGCGCTGCGCGCCCGCAGCGACGCCCACCTGGCGGCGACCGGCAACCGGCCGCGGATCTTCCTCGCCGCGCTCGGCACGGCGGCGGCGCACACCGCGCGCGCCACGTTCGCCGCGAACCTGTTCCAGGCGGGCGGTATCCAGCCGGTCCACGACCCGGTGTCGGTGGACGCGGCGACGGCCGCCGAGGCGTACGCGGCGAGCGGCGCCGACGGCATGGCCGTGCTGTGCTCCAGCGACGCGCTGTACGAGGAGCAGGCCGAGGCGGTGGCC
Source organism: Streptomyces sp. NPDC043854 (assembly GCF_056436005.1). Lineage (NCBI taxonomy): Bacteria > Bacillati > Actinomycetota > Actinomycetes > Kitasatosporales > Streptomycetaceae > Streptomyces > Streptomyces sp. NPDC043854. The sequence goes on along the minus strand of NZ_JBWKDK010000035.1, from coordinate 17,854 downwards.
GCGGCCCTGCGCTCGGCGGGCGCGACGACCGTCTTCCTCGCGGGCAGGCCCGGCACGGCGGCCGGCGCCGTCGACGAGTACGTCTACGCCGGCTGCGACGCGGTCGCGGTGCTGTCCTCCGTTCTCGACCGGATGGGAGTGGCCTCGTGAGCGGCATCACGACCGGCAGCGGTATCCCCGACTTCTCCGACCTCCCGCTCCGCGGCGACGCCGGCGCCCCCGGCGCCCAGGCCTCCGAGGACCAGTGGCGCAGCGCCGTCAAGGAGTCCACCGGCACCGCCCCGGGCGACCTGGTGTGGGAGACGCCCGAGGGCATCGGCGTGCACCCGCTGTACACCGGGCGGGACCTGGAGGGCCTGGACTTCCTGGCGACGTACCCGGGCGTGGCCCCGTACCTGCGCGGCCCGTACCCGACCATGTACGTCAACCAGCCCTGGACCATCCGCCAGTACGCGGGCTTCTCCACGGCCGAGGAGTCGAACGCCTTCTACCGGCGCAACCTCGCGGCCGGCCAGAAGGGCCTGTCGGTGGCGTTCGACCTGCCGACGCACCGCGGCTACGACAGCGACCACCCGCGGGTGACGGGCGACGTCGGCATGGCGGGCGTGGCGATCGACTCGATCTACGACATGCGGCAGCTGTTCGACGGGATCCCGCTGGACAGGATGTCGGTGTCGATGACGATGAACGGCGCGGTGCTGCCCGTCCTCGCCCTCTACATCGTGGCGGCGGAGGAGCAGGGCGTCTCCCCCGACAAGCTCGCCGGGACCATCCAGAACGACATCCTCAAGGAGTTCATGGTCCGCAACACCTACATCTATCCGCCGAAGCCGTCGATGCGGATCATCTCGGACATCTTCTCGTTCACCTCGCAGAAGATGCCGCGGTACAACTCCATCTCGATCTCCGGGTACCACATCCAGGAGGCCGGGGCGACTGCGGACCTGGAGCTGGCGTACACGCTCGCGGACGGTGTGGAGTACCTGCGGGCCGGGCAGGAAGCGGGCCTGGACGTGGACGCGTTCGCGCCGCGCCTGTCCTTCTTCTGGGCGATCGGCATGAACTTCTTCATGGAGGTCGCCAAGCTGCGCGCCGCCCGCCTGCTGTGGGCGAAGCTGGTCAAGCAGTTCGACCCGAAGAACACCAAGTCGCTCTCCCTGCGCACCCATTCGCAGACCTCCGGGTGGTCGCTGACCGCGCAGGACGTCTTCAACAACGTGACGCGCACCTGCATCGAGGCGATGGCCGCGACCCAGGGCCACACCCAGTCGCTGCACACCAACGCCCTCGACGAGGCCCTCGCCCTGCCGACGGACTTCTCCGCGCGCATCGCCCGCAACACCCAGCTGCTGCTCCAGCAGGAGTCCGGGACCTGCCGGTCGATCGACCCGTGGGGCGGCAGCGCGTACGTCGAGAAGCTCACGTACGACCTGGCGCGCCGGGCCTGGCAGCACATCCAGGAGGTCGAGGCGGCCGGCGGCATGGCGCAGGCCATCGACGCGGGCATCCCGAAGCTGCGCGTGGAGGAGGCCGCCGCCCGCACCCAGGCGCGGATCGACTCCGGTCGGCAGCCGGTGATCGGCGTCAACAAGTACCGCGTCGAGAGCGACGAGCAGATCGAGGTCCTCAAGGTCGACAACTCGGCGGTGCGCGCGCAGCAGATCGACAAGCTGCGGCGGCTGCGCGAGGAGCGCGACGAGGCACGCACCCAGGACGCGCTGCGTGCCCTGACCAACGCGGCCGAGCGGGGCGCCGGGCAGGGCCTGGAGGGCAACCTGCTCGCCCTGGCGGTCGACGCGGCGCGGGCCAAGGCCACCGTCGGCGAGATTTCGGACGCCCTGGAGAAGGTGTACGGACGGCACGCGAGCCAGATCCGTACGATCTCCGGTGTGTACCGCAGCGAAGCAGGCGAGTCCCCGAACGTGGAGCGCACCCGTGCGCTCGTCGACCGGTTCGAGGAGGCGGAGGGCCGCCGTCCGCGCGTGCTGGTCGCCAAGATGGGCCAGGACGGCCACGACCGCGGCCAGAAGGTGATCGCGACGGCCTTCGCCGACCTGGGCTTCGACGTGGATGTCGGCCCGCTGTTCCAGACCCCGGCGGAGGTGGCCCGCCAGGCCGTCGAGGCGGACGTCCACGTCGTGGGCGTGTCGTCGCTGGCGGCCGGCCACCTGACCCTCGTACCGGCGCTGCGCGAGCAGCTGGCGGAGGAGGGACGCGAGGACATCATGATCGTGGTGGGCGGGGTCATCCCGCCGGCCGACGTGCCGACGCTGCTGGAGATGGGCGCGGCGGCGGTGTTCCCGCCGGGCACGGTCATCCCGGACGCGGCCCACGACCTGGTGACGCGGCTCGCCGCGGATCTGGGCCACGAGCTGTAGGCGGGGGCCGGTGCCGAAGATCGACATCGAGGCCTACGCGAAGGGGGTGCTCGACGGGAAGCGCGCGTTCATCGCGCGCGCGATCACCCTCGTCGAGTCCACCCTCCCCGCGCACCGGGTGCTGGCGCAGACACTGCTGACGGAACTGCTCCCGCACTCGGGGCGGGCCCGGCGGATCGGCATCAGCGGGGTGCCGGGCGTCGGCAAGTCCACGTTCATCGACGCGTTCGGCACCATGCTGACCGGGCTGGGCCACCGGGTGGCGGTCCTCGCCGTGGACCCGTCCTCCACCCGCACGGGCGGCTCCATCCTCGGCGACAAGACACGGATGGAACGGCTGTCGGTCGATCCGGCGGCGTTCGTACGGCCGTCGCCTTCCGCGGGAACGCTCGGCGGGGTCGCCAAGGCCACCCGGGAGTCGATGGTCGTGATGGAGGCGGCGGGCTACGACGTCGTCCTCGTCGAGACCGTCGGCGTCGGACAGTCCGAGACGACCGTGGCCGCCATGGTCGACTCCTTCCTGCTGCTGTCCCTGGCCCGTACGGGCGACCAGCTGCAGGGCATCAAGAAGGGCGTCCTGGAGCTCGCCGACGTCCTGGCGGTGAACAAGGCGGACGGGCCGCACGAGCGGGACGCCCGTGCCGCGGCCCGCGAACTGTCCGGCGCGCTGCGGCTGATGCACCCGGCCGACGCCGCGTGGACGCCGCCCGTACTGACGTGCAGTGCGCGGGAGTCCGCGGGGTTGGACGAGGTGTGGAACCGGCTGGAGCAGCACCGGCGGCTGCTGGACGCCGGGGGGCGGCTGGCCGCGAAGCGGGCTGCGCAGCAGGTGGAGTGGACCTGGTCGATGGTCCGGGACGAGCTGTTGCAGCGGCTGCGGGACGATCCGGCGGTACGGGACCTGGCCCCGGCCCTGGAGGCCCGGGTCAGGGAGGGCTCCCTGACCCCGACCCTGGCCGCGGGCCACATCCTGTCCGCCTTCGGCCGCGCGTAGCGGAGCCCCGGCCGCAGCCGCCGCCTGCCGCTGCGCGGAGCCGCTCCCCGGTCCCGCCCCTCCCCCCAGCCACCGCTGGGGGGACCCCGGCGGTCCACACCTGTCCTTCGAGACGTGCCCGACTCACCGCACAGGACACGGTCCGAAAGATCAACTAAACGGCTTGAAGCGGCCGTTGACGGCGCGGCAAGGCCTGCGGCAGGGGATACGCTTCCGCGCCCCTGCGAGGCGGCCCCGAACGTCCCCGGCGCAGCGTCGTGGCCCTGGTGCCCCCGGTGCGGCCCGTCCGGTTGACGCGGATTCGCCCGGCAGGTGTGGGATCGGGGCAGGATGGAGGCATGGATCTCCGCATCTTCACCGAGCCCCAGCAGGGCGCGAGCTACGACACCCTCCTGACCGTCGCGAAGGCCACCGAGGACCTCGGGTTCGAGGCGTTCTTCCGCTCCGACCACTACCTGAAGATGGGGTCGGCCGACGGGCTGCCCGGGCCCACCGACGCGTGGATCACCCTCGCCGGCCTGGCGCGGGAGACGCGCCGGATCCGGCTGGGCACGCTGATGACCGCCGGCACCTTCCGGCTGCCCGGCGTGCTCGCCATCCAGGTCGCACAGGTCGACCAGATGTCCGGCGGGCGCATCGAACTCGGCCTGGGCGCTGGCTGGTTCGAGGAGGAGCACAAGGCGTACGGGATCCCCTTCCCCGCGGAGCGGATGGCCCGCCTGGAGGAGCAGCTGGCCATCCTCACCGGTCTGTGGGCCACCGAGCCCGGGGCCGCGTTCGACTTCACGGGCGCGCACTACCGGCTGGAGAACTGCCCGGCGCTGCCCAAGCCGGCCCAGGCCAAGGTGCCCGTCCTCATCGGCGGCCACGGCGCCAGGCGCACCCCGCGCCTCGCCGCCCGCTACGCCGACGAGTTCAACATGCCCTTCGCCTCGATCGCGGACAGCGAGCGGCAGTTCGACCGGGTGCGCAGGGCCGCGGAGGCGGCCGGGCGCAAGCCCGACGACCTCGTCTACTCCAACGCCCTGGTGGTCTGCGTGGGCCGGGACGACGCCGAGGTCGCCCGCCGGGCCGCCGCCATCGGCCGGGACGTCGACGAGCTCAAGGCGAACGGCCTGGCCGGCTCGCCCGCCGAGGTCGTCCACAAGATCGGCACCTACGAGGCCATCGGCTCCTCCCGCGTCTACCTCCAGCTGCTCGACCTCGACGACCTGGACCACCTGGAGCTGATCTCGGCCCAGGTGCTGTCCCAGCTCCGCTGAGGGAGGCGCAGCACGATGCCCCGCGCGTCCGGCCCGCTCGCCGAAGCCCTGTCCCGCAGGGCCGTCGTCCTGGACGGCGGCCTGAGCAACCAGCTCGCCGACCAGGGCTGCGACCTCTCCGGCGGCCTCTGGACGGGCCGGGTGCTCGCCGAGGCGCCCGGCCGGGTCGAGGCCGCGCACACCGCGTACGCGCGGGCCGGCGCCGAGGTGCTGATCACCGCCAGCTACCAGGTGGGGTACGAGGCCTTCGCCGCCCGCGGCCACGGCCGCGCGGAGACCACCGCCCTGCTGCACCGCAGCGTCGCCCTGGCGGCCCGGGCCGCGGAGGCCGCCGACCACGAGGTGTGGGTCGCCGCCTCCGTCGGCCCGTACGGGGCGGTCCTCGCGGACGGCTCCGAGTACCGCGGCCGGTACGGGCTGACCGTGCGCGAGCTCGCCGCCTTCCACCGCCCGCGCATCGAGGCCCTGCTGGCGGCCGGGCCCGACGTGCTCGCGGTGGAGACGATTCCCGACGCGGCCGAGGCCGAAGCCGTGGTCACCGTCCTCGCCGAGACGGGCGCCACCGCCTGGATCGGCTACACCGTCGCCGCCGGCCGGACCCGCGCCGGCGACCCCCTGGCCGAGGCCTTCGCCCTCGCCGCGGCCTCCCCGCAGGTCATCGCGACCGGCGTCAACTGCTGCGACCCGCAGGACGTCCTGCCCGCCCTGGAGGCCGCCGCCTCCGTCACGGACCTGCCGCTCCTGGCCTACCCCAACGACGGCTCCGTCTGGGACGCGGCCACCGGCACCTGGGCCGGCCCCGCCGACCCCGCCCCCTGGCCCACGGCCGCCTGGCAGCGCGCCGGCGCCCGCCTCATCGGCGGCTGCTGCCGCATCGGCCCCGCCCGCATCGCCCGGTTGGCCGCCGAGGTCGGCGACCGAGGAACCGCAGGCACCGGAGGAACCGCGGGAACCTGACCGGCCGGAACCGGTCGGGGCGCCGACGGCGCTGCTCGGTCTGCGCCGAGCCGGAGCGACGCGTGGTCCGCAGGGGACTCCTGAGCCAACGCCACGTCACAAAGCCGTCCGGTCTGCGAACGTGTATGCCATGGGATTCCATGTCGACTCCGAGGCCGGACGGCTTCGCCGCGTCATCCTCCACCGGCCCGACCTGGAGCTGAAGCGGCTCACACCGAGCAACAAGGACGCACTGCTCTTCGACGACGTGCTGTGGGTGCGCCGGGCCCGCCAGGAGCACGACGGATTCGCCGACGTGCTGCGGGACCGGGGCGTGGAGGTGCACCTCTTCGGCGACCTGCTGCGCGAGGCCCTGGACATCCACGAGGCCAGGCACCTCGTCCTGGACCGGGTCTTCGACGAGAAGGAGTACGGGCCGCTCGCCACCGACCACCTCCGCGCGGTGTTCGACGGGCTGGCGTCGACCGACCTCGCCGAGGCGCTGGTCGGCGGCATGACCAAGCGCGAGTACCTGGAGCGGCACGCGGAGCCGGTCTCGGTCCGCTTCCACGCCATGGAGCTGGACGACTTCCTGCTGAGGCCGCTGCCCAACCACCTGTTCACCAGGGACACTTCCGCGTGGATCTACGACGGGGTGTCGATCAACGCGATGCGCTGGCCGGCCCGGCAGCGCGAGACCGTGCACTTCGAGGCGATCTACCGGCACCACCCGCTGTTCACCGCCTCGGGCGCCTTCCACTTCTGGTCGCAGGGGCAGGCGGACTACCCCTCGACCATCGAGGGCGGGGACGTGCTGGTCATCGGCAAGGGCGCGGTCCTGATCGGGATGAGCGAGCGGACCACCCCGCAGGCGGTGGAGATGCTCGCCCGCGGCCTGTTCGCCGCCGGGTCGGCGACCAGCATCGTCGCGCTCGACATGCCGAAGCGGCGGGCGCTGATGCACCTGGACACCGTGATGACGATGGTCGACGGAGATACGTTCACCCAGTACGCGGGGCTGGGCATGCTGCGCTCGTACACCATCGAGCCGGGCCTCGGCGCCCAGGACCTGAAGGTGAGCGACCACCCGCCGGAGCACATGCACCGGGCCATCGCCGCGGCGCTCGGGCTGGACTCGATCCGGGTGCTCACCGCACGGCAGGACGTCCACTCGGCGGAGCGCGAGCAGTGGGACGACGGCTGCAACGTACTGGCGGTCGAGCCGGGGGTGGTCGTGGCGTACGAGCGGAACGTGACGACCAACACGCACCTGCGCAAGGAGGGCATCGAGGTCATCGAGATCCCGGGCAGCGAGCTCGGGCGGGGCCGGGGCGGGCCGCGGTGCATGAGCTGCCCGGTGGAACGGGATCCCGTATGAGGTCCGTACGACCCCGTCCGGCCGTCGGCGGTGCGCCCGGAGGCGTCTGACGAGGCACGATGGGCGGGGCGGGGAAACAGGGACTGTATATGCATACGGACTTTCGTATAGACTTCCAGCATTCCCCGTCACGCGACCCTGGAGTGCCGCCATGGCCACCGACCTCGTCGGCCGCAGTTTCCTCAAGGAGCTCGACTTCACCGCCGCCGAGTTCCGCGGCCTGGTCGAGCTCGCCGCCGAGCTGAAGGCGGCCAAGAAGGCAGGGGCCGAACAGCGGCGCCTCACGGGCCGGAGCATCGCCCTGATCTTCGAGAAGACCTCGACGCGCACCCGCTGTGCGTTCGAGGTCGCCGCCGCCGACCAGGGCGCCCACACCACCTGCCTCGACCCCGCCGGCTCCCAGATCGGCCACAAGGAATCGGTCAAGGACACCGCCCGCGTGCTGGGCCGGATGTTCGACGCGATCCAGTACCGCGGCGACAGCCAGGAAGCCGTGGAGTCCCTCGCCGAGCACTCCGGCGTGCCCGTCTACAACGGCCTCACCGACGACTGGCACCCCACCCAGATGCTGGCCGACGTCCTCACCATGACCGAGCACTGCGCCAAGCCCCTGGACCGCATCACCCTCGCCTACCTCGGCGACGCCCGCTTCAACATGGGCAACTCCTACCTGGTCACCGGCGCCCTGCTGGGCATGGACCTCCGCATCGTCGCCCCGAAGGCCTACTGGCCGGCCGAGGACGTCGTCGCCCGCGCCCGCGAGCTCGCCGCCGGCAGCGGGGCACGGATCACGCTGACCGAGGAGGTGGCCGAGGGCGTCGCCCAGGCCGACTTCGTCGCCACCGACGTCTGGGTCTCCATGGGCGAGCCCAAGGAGGTCTGGGACGAGCGGATCGCAGCCCTGGCCCCGTACGCCGTCACGATGGACGTGCTGCGCGCCACCGGCAACCCGGACGTGAAGTTCCTGCACTGCCTGCCGGCCTTCCACGACCTGGGCACCGCGGTCGGCCGCGAGATCCACGCGCGGCACGGGCTGGACTCGCTCGAGGTCACGGACGAGGTGTTCGAGTCCGCGCACTCGGTCGTGTTCGACGAGGCCGAGAACCGGCTGCACACCATCAAGGCGATCCTCGTCGCAACCCTCGCCCGACCGGGAGCCTGACCGGCCCGCCGGGAGCCTGACCGGCTGACCGCCGGGCGGGCCCGTGCGCCGCCCCCCATATTGCGCTTCCGTGACGGAAGTCATGAAGCGGTGATACCTTCGTTTCCGTGAGCCCCTTCATCGGTTCCACCCCGGCAACCCAGCGGTGGCGCCACCTGCGGGTGACCCGGCAGGACGGCGTGGCCACCGTCACCCTCGACCGCCCCGAGAAGATCAACGCCCTCACCTTCGGCTCCTACGCCGACCTGCGCGACCTCCTCGCCGAACTCTCCCGGGAACGCTCCGTGCGCGCCCTCGTGCTCGGCGGCGAGGGACGCGGCTTCTGCTCCGGCGGCGACGTCGACGAGATCATCGGCGCCACCCTCGCCATGGACACCGCCCAGCTCCTCGACTTCAACCGGATGACCGGCCAGGTCGTGCGCGCCATCCGGGAATGCCCCTTCCCGGTGATCGCCGCCGTGCACGGGGTCGCCGCCGGCGCCGGCGCGGTCCTCGCCCTCGCCGCCGACTTCCGCATCGCCGACCCCACCGCCCGCTTCGCGTTCCTCTTCACCCGCGTCGGCCTCTCCGGCGGCGACATGGGCGCCGCCTACCTGCTGCCCCGCGTCGTCGGCCTCGGCCACGCCACCCGGCTGCTGATGCTCGGAGAGCCCGTCCATGCCGCGGAGGCCGAGCGCATCGGCCTGCTCAGCGAGCTCACCGAGGAGGGCAAGGCCGACGCACGGGCCGCCGAACTCGCCGCCCGCCTCGCCGCCGGCCCCGCCCTCGCCTACGCCCAGACCAAGGCACTGCTCACCGCCGAGCTCGACATGCCGCTCGCCGCCGCCGTCGAACTCGACGCCAACACCCAGGCCCTGCTGATGAACGGGCAGGACTACGCCGAGTTCCACGCCGCCTTCACCCAGAAGCGGCCGCCGGAGTGGAAAGGCAGGTAACGCCATGCCCGTCGCGCAGCGCGGTACGGACCCGCTCCGGGTCGCGGTGATCGGCGGCGGACCGGGCGGACTGTACGCCGCCGCGCTGCTGGCCCGGCAGGGCCACGGGGTTGACGTGTGGGAGCGCAGCGCCCCCGACCGGACCTTCGGCTTCGGCGTGGTGCTGTCCGACGAGACCCTCGGCGGCATCGAACGGGCCGACGCCATCGTCCACGCCGCCCTCAGCGCCGAATTCGTGCGCTGGGACGACATCGACATCGTCCACCGCGGCCGGATGCTGACCTCCGGCGGCCACGGTTTCGCCGCCCTCGGCCGGCGCCGGCTCCTGCAGATCCTGCACGAGCGCTGCACCGCCCTCGGCGTCACCCTCCGCTTCCGCACCCCGGCACCGCCCGCCGAAGCGCTGGCGGTCTCGTACGACCTGGTCGTCGCCGCCGACGGGGTGCACAGCCCGACCCGGCAGAGCGGAGCGGCCCACTTCCGGCCGACACTGACGAGCGGACGCTGCCGGTACATCTGGCTGGCCGCCGACTTCGCCTTCGACGCGTTCCGCTTCGAGATCGCCGAGACCGAGCACGGGGTCGTGCAACTGCACGCCTACCCCTACTCCCGCCCCTCACCCGACCACCACCCCTCATCGAGCCCCTCCGAGCCACACGGCCAAAACGGCGCCTCCACGGTGATCGTCGAGATGCGGGAAGAGGTCTGGCGGGCAGCCGCCTTCGACCTGTGCGACGAGGCCGAATCCGCGGCCCGCTGCGCCAAGCTCTTCGGCGAGGCCCTGCGCGGCCGCCCGCTGCACGGCAACCGCTCCGCCTGGACCGCGTTCCGCACGGTCGTCAACGAGCGCTGGTCCCACGGCAACGTGGTATTGCTCGGCGACGCCGCGCACACCGCCCACTTCTCCATCGGCTCCGGCACCAAACTGGCCGTCGAGGACGCCCTCGCCCTCGCCGAAGCCGTAGCCGCCGAGCCCGACATCCCCTCCGCCCTCGCCGCGTACGAGGCCGAGCGGCGGCCCGCGGTGGCCTCCACCCAGCGGGCCGCCGCCGCCAGCATGCGCTGGTTCGAGGAACTCGCCGGCTACGTCGGCCAGCCCGGCCGGCAGTTCGCCTTCAACCTGCTCACCCGCAGCCGCCGCGTGACCCACGGCAACCTGCGGCTGCGCGACGAGCGGTTCACCCGCGCCGTCGAACGCGACTTCGGCTGCCCCGACGACGCGACCCCGCCCATGTTCACCCCGCTGCGGCTGCGCGGCCTGACCCTGCGCAACCGGGTCGTGGTCTCGCCGATGGACATGTACTCGGCCCCCGACGGGGACGGCACCCCCGGGGACTTCCACCTCGTCCACCTCGGCGCCCGGGCCCTCGGCGGGGCGGGCCTGGTGATGACCGAGATGGTCTGCGTGTCCCCCGAAGGCCGGATCACCCCCGGCTGCACCGGCCTGTACACCGCCGGTCAGGCCGCCGCCTGGAAGCGGATCGTCGACTTCGTGCACGGATCGGCGCCCGGCACCGCCTTCGGGATCCAGCTCGGCCACTCGGGCCGCAAGGGCTCCACCCGGCTCATGTGGGAGGGCATGGACGACCCCCTCCCGGAGGGCAACTGGCCGGTGGTGGCCGCCTCCGCGCTGCCGTACCGGCCCGGCGTCTCGCCCGTACCGCGCGCGCTGACCCGCCGCGACCTCACCGCGATCCGCGGCGAGTTCGCCGCGGCCGCCGCCCGGGCCGCCGACTGCGGCTTCGACCTCCTCGAACTGCACTGCGCGCACGGCTACCTGCTGTCCGGGTTCCTGTCCCCGCTCACCAACCACCGCGACGACGCCTACGGCGGCCCGCTGGAGAACCGGCTGCGGTTCCCGCTGGAGGTCTTCGACGCCGTCCGCGAGGTCTGGCCCGAGGACCGGCCCATAACGGTCCGCTTCTCCGCCGCCGACTGGGCACCGGGCGGCACCACGCCCGAGGACGCCGTAGGCATCGCGGCCGCCTTCGCCGCCCGCGGCGCCGACGCCATCGACGTGTCCACCGGCCAGGTCGTCGCCGACGAGGCCCCCGAGTTCGGGCGCTCGTACCAGACCCCGTACGCCGACCGGATCCGCAACGCGCTCGGCGTCCCCGTGATCGCCGTCGGCGCGATCTCCTCCTGGGACGACGTCAACTCCCTGCTGCTGGCGGGCCGAGCCGACCTCTGCGCGGTCGGCCGCCCCCACCTGTACGACCCGCACTGGACCCTGCACGCGGCCGCCGACCAGGACTACCGGGGCCCCGCCGCCCCCTGGCCGGCCCCCTACCGGGCGGGCAGCCGCAAACCCCCGACCGGCAAGGGCTGAGCGCGCGGTCCGGTTCGGGCCGCCCGCCGCAGCCGCCGCCGCCGACCACCTCGCCCGCCGCCGCCGCCGACCACCTCGCCCGCCGCCGCGCCCGCCCGGTCCGGGCGGCCGCGGGGTGCCTGCGGCGTGCTCAGCCCGGCAGCACCACGGCCCGGTCCTCCACCGGCCGGAAGCCGAGCCTCAGGTACACGCCCGTGCTCGTCGGGTTCGCCGTGTCCGCGAAGAGCAGCACCTCCGCCGCCCCGGCCGCGCGGGCCGCCCCCACCGCGGCGTGCGTCACCCCCGCCGCGTAGCCCCGCCGCCGCTCCTGCGGCGGCGTGTACACCGGGCCGATACGGGAGGCCCCGCCCTCCGCCGGGCTGAACGCGGCCAGCGCCACCGGCCGGCCCGTACCGTCCTCCCACAGCAGGACGCCGTTCCCGGCGACACGGTCCCGCATCGCCCCGTCCGCAGGCACCGGATCGCCGATCTCGTGGGCGAAGGCGGTGAACCACTCCCGCACCAGGGGAAGGTCCGCCTCGCCGGCCGGCCTGGCCCGCCCGGTCGGCGCGGGGTCCGGGTCCACCAGGTCCCCGAGCCGGTACAGCCGCATCACCTCCGGCTCGGCGACCGGCCGACCCCAGGCCGCCGCCAGCCGCTCCCCGTGCGCGAGCCGCGCGTTGAACCCGCCGATGCCGCTCAGCAGCGGCTCCCGGTGCAGCGCCTCGCCGAGGGCCGCCACCGCCTCGTCCGGTACGGTGCCCAGCACCAGCGGGTACGGCGGGGTGCACAGCAGTCCGCCGGCCACGGAGCCGTCCGCGCCGGTCCACCAGCCGAACACCGGGTCGCGGTCGGAGTAGGCGTGTTGGCCGCGGCGGCGCAGCCCGTCGGCCACCGTCAGCAGCAGCGTGTTCGACACGGGGTCGGCGGCCACGGCCGGGCCCGCCGCGGCCTGCCAGGCCGCCAGGTCACGCGTGAAGGTCCACGTCATGCCCCGCATGATGCAGCCGGGCCGGGCACCCCCGCATCCGGGTTTCAGGACGGCAGCCCGGCCGGCCACCACGGCGGCACGTTGTCCGGCCCGCACAGCCCCGACTCCCCGCGGACCCCGTCGAGGGTCCCCTGCGTGGCGAAGTACCAGAGGACCACCACGGCCAGCACCAGCAGCGCGGCCGCCACACCCGCCGTCGGGTGGGCCCGCCGGGCGGGCAGCCAGACCAGCACCGCGAGCAGCGCACAGCCCGGGACCAGCAGGAGCATCCCGAAGAACAGTTCGAACCTGCCGCCCGCCTCCCAGCCCGCGTCGCAGTAGGCCCGGGCGTTCGCCGCCAGCAGGTGCGCGAGGTAGCCGGCAAGGGCACCGCACAGCGCCAGGGCGACCGCGGTCCAGATGCGCACCCGCTTCTCGGCCCGTGCCGCCGCGGCGGGCGGATGACCGGGCGGCGGGACCGGCGGCCCGAATCCGGGCGGCCCGAATCCGGGCGGCGGGGCCTGCGGCGGGCGGCTCGGCGGCGCAGGGGCCGGCGGCGCCAGGGCCTGCGGCTGGGGGACGTGCGGCGGCCGGGCCTGCTGAGCGGCGTGCGGCGGCGGCCCGGGCGGCGCAGCTTCCGCCGGAAGATCGTTTTCTGTCACGTCCCGTCGTGACGCCCGCGCCGTCCGCTACGGTTCCACGAACCGGGCCCCCGCGTCCCGCAGCCGCGAGTGCAGCTCGGCGAAGACCGCCGCGGCGCGGTCGCCCGGCCAGTCCGACGGCAGCAGGTCGTGCGGGAGCCCGGGATCCGCGTACGGGAGCCGGCGCCAGCTGTCCAGGGCGAGCAGGTAGTCGCGGTAGGCCTCCTCCGGGGTGGGGGAGCCGCCCTGCTGGAGGGTGCGCAGCACCGGCTCGTGCCGGTCGAGGAACGCCTCGTGCTCCTTGGCCAGGGCCGTCAGGTCCCACCAGCGGGCCACCGCCTCGGCGGTCGCGGCGAAGCCGAGGTGCTCGCCGCGGAACAGCTCCACGTACCCCGTCAGGTGCAGCCGGCCCAGGGTGTGCCCGGTCTCCTCGTACAGGTGGGCCGGGGCGATCCACACCCCCGGCGCGACCGAGCCGAAGCCGAGCCGGGACAGCCGGGAGCGGAGCAGGTGCCGCTTGGCCCGCTCCTGCTCGGGCACGGAGAACACCGCGACCAGCCATTCGCCCGTGCCGCGGGCGACGCGGTCGCCGTAGATCCGCCGGTCGCCGTCGTCCAGCAGCTGCCGGGCCTCCGCCGAGAGCTCGTACCCGGCGGAGCCGTCCGCCGCCCGCGCGGGCAGCAGGAAGCCGCGCCGCTTGAGCCGGGACACCGACGAACGCACCGACGGGGCGTCCACTCCGGCCGCGCCCAGCAGGCGGACCAGCGCGGACACCGGCACCGGGCCCTCGAAGGATCGCCCGTAGGCGCCGTAGAAGGTGACGATCAGGGATCGCGGGGTGTGCTGCTCGGTCACGAGTTCACTGTAGATCGCGCAGCCGGAACCGCTGCAGTTTCCCCGTCGCCGTCCGCGGCAGCGCGGACAGGAAGACGAACACCCGCGGGCACTTGTGCGGGGCCAGCTCCGCCCGCATGAAGGCCCGCAGGGCGTCCTCCGACAGGGTGGCCCCCTGGCGGGGCACCGTGTACGCGACCACGACCTGACCGCGTCGCTCGTCCGGGCGGCCCACGACCGCGGCCTCCGCCACGTCCGGGTGGCGCATCAGCGCTTCCTCCACCTCCGGCCCGGCGATGTTGTAGCCCGCCGAGACGATCATGTCGTCGGCGCGGGAGACGTAGCGGAAGTAGCCCTCCGGGTCCCGTACGTAGGTGTCGCCGGTCAGGTTCCAGCCGTCCCGTACGTACTCCTCCTGGCGCGGATCCGCCAGGTAGCGGCAGCCCACGGGGCCGCGCACGGCGAGCAGCCCCGGCTCGTTGTCCGCGACCGGCCGGCCGGAGCGGTCCACGATCCGGGCCTGCCAGCCGGGCACCACCCGGCCCGTGGTGCCCGGGCGGATCTCGTCGTCGGCGGCGGAGATGAAGATGTGCAGCAGCTCGGTGGCGCCGATCCCGTTGATGATCCGCAGCCCGGTGCGCTCGTACCAGGCGTGCCAGGTGGCCGCCGGCAGGTTCTCGCCCGCCGAGACGCAGCGGCGCAGCGCCGACAGGTCGTGGGCGCCGGCGCCGTCCGGGCCCAGGGTGTCCAGCATCGCCCGGTAGGCGGTGGGGGCGGTGAACAGGACCGTGACCCGGTGCTCGGCCAGCGCGGGCAGCAGGGTGCGCGGGCCGGCCTGCTCCAGCAGCAGCGCCGAGGCCCCGGCGCGCAGCGGGAACACGACCAGCCCGCCGAGGCCGAAGGTGAAGCCGAGCGGCGGGCTGCCCGCGAAGACGTCGTCGGGCCGGGGGCGCAGCACGGTGCGGGAGAAGGTGTCGGCGACGGCGAGCAGGTCGCGGTGGAAGTGCATGCAGCCCTTGGGGCGGCCGGTGGTGCCGGAGGTGAAGGCGATCAGGGCCACGTCGTCGGCGGAGGTCCGGACGGCGGGGAACGGCGCCCCGTGCCGCTCGGCGAGCCGGAGCAGGTCCCGCGGGCCCCCGCCGCCGTACGGGGTGATCCGCAGGTCCGGCACCCCGGCCTTGGCCAGGTCGTCCAGCACGTCCGCGTGGCACAGCGCGTGCCGCACCCGGGCCATCGCGCAGACCGTGGCCAGCTCGTGCGCACGCTGCTGGGCCAGGACGGTGACGGCGACCGCGCCCGCCTTCAGCACGGCGAGCCAGCAGGCGGCGAGCCAGGGTCCGGTGGGCCCGCGCAGCAGCACCCGGTTGCCGGGGACCACGCCCAGGTCGGCGGTGAGGACGTGGGCGATCCGGTCGACCCGGTCGCGCAGCTCCCCGTACGACCAGACCTCGCCGGTGCCGGTGCGGAAGGCCGGGCGGTCCGGCCCGAACCGGCCGATGCTGGCGTCGAGCAGCTCGGCCCCGCAGTTGAGCCGGTCCGGGTAGGCCAGCTCGGGCAACTCGAACAGCAGCCGCGGCCAGGTGTGGGGCGGCGGCAGGTGGTCACGCGCGAAGGTGTCGGCGTGGGCGGAAGGCTTGAGCTCCAAGGCGGGTTCGCCCCCTTGCGACGGCAGCGGCCCCCGGCGGGGGACCGAGGTGGGTGGAGCCGGCCGTGCAGACCCTCCCGGCTGCCGCCGGGAGGTACCGCGAGGAGCGTATCGTGATGGTGACGGTAGTCAACAGGACGCGATAGAAGCGGGGATGTTCGCATGAACGGATTCGCGCTCGGGGCGGAACAAGAGGAGTGGTGCGGGCAGCTGCGCGCGCTGTCGGCCGCCCGGCTGCGGCCGCTGGCCGACAAGGGGGAGCCGGGACGGGTCAACCGGCCCCTGCTCGCGGAGCTCGGCGAGCTCGGCCTGCTGGAGCGGGTCTTCGATGCGGGGGCGCTGGAGCTGTGCCTGCTGCGCGAGTCGCTCGCGTACGGCTGCACGGAGGCGGAGACCGCGCTCGCCCTCCAGGGGCTCGGCGCGCACCCCGTGCTCAGCTCGGGCACCGCGGCGCAGCGGGAGCGCTGGCTGCCGCTGGTGCGGGCCGGGCGCGCGGTGGCGGCCTTCGCGCTGAGCGAGCCGGGGGCCGGCTCGGACGCGGCGGCGCTGGCCCTGGCCGCCGAGGCGGACGGCGGGCCGGGGGGCGGGGACTCCGGGGCGGGCGCCGGGTCGCGGTCCGGGGCCGGGTCGGGTGTCCGGTCCGGGCGGGGCTGGCGGCTCAGCGGGGAGAAGTGCTGGATCTCCAACGCCCCGGAGGCGGACTTCTACACCGTGTTCGCCCGTACGGGTGAGGCGCCGGGCGCCAGGGGGGTCACCGCCTTCCTCGTCCCCGCCGACCGGCCCGGCCTGACCGGCGAACCCCTGGACATGCTCTCCCCGCACCCCATCGGCAAGCTGGCCTTCGACGGGGTCCCGGTCGGCCCGGAGGACCTGCTGGGCGAGCCCGGCCGCGGCTTCGCGGTGGCGATGGCCACCCTGAACCTGTTCCGGCCCAGCGTGGGGGCCTTCGCGGTCGGCATGGCGCGGGCCGCGCTGGACGCGACGCTGGCGTACACGGCCCGGCGGCCCGCCTTCGGCGGGGTGCTGGCCGACCTGCAGGCGGTGGGGCACCGGGTGGCGGAGATGGCCACCCGGACCGAGGCCGCCCGGCTGCTGGTCTACGCGGCGGCGGGCGCGTACGACGCCGGGGCGCCGGACGTCCCGCGCCGCTCGGCGATGGCGAAGCTGCTGGCGACGGAGACCGCCCAGTACGTGGTCGACCACGCGGTCCAGCTGCACGGGGCGGTCGCCCTCCGGCGCGGCCACCTGTTGGAGCACCTCTACCGGGAGGTCCGGGCACCCCGCATCTACGAGGGTGCGAGCGAGGTCCAGCGCACGATCATCGCGCGGGAGCTGTACCGGTGAGCCCGGAGCGGATCAACCCGGCGGAGCTCTCCCCGCCGGCGGGGTTCTCCCACGCGGTGGCCGCGAGCGGATCCCGGCTGGTCTTCCTGGCCGGGCAGACCGCACTGGACACCGCGGGCAGGGTGGTCGGCGCGACCCTGCCCGAGCAGTTCGAACGGGCCCTGTCCGGCCTGCTGACGGCCCTTGCGGCAGCCGGAGGCACCCCCGCGGACCTGGTCCGGGTCACCGTCTACGCCGTCGATGTGGCCGCGTACCGCGCCCATGCCCCCGAACTGGGCCGCATCTGGCGCCGGTTGGCGGGCCGCGACTACCCGGCGATGGCCGTGGTCGGCATCGTCCGGCTCTGGGACGTGGACGCGATGGTCGAACTGGACGGTATTGCCGTCCTCGATGGCTAGCGAAATCGCCGCAAAATCTTTCCGCATGGCGAGAAAGCCCAGTTCAAGACGGTGCCCTGCCCTGTGCCTTTGACACGGGACAGGGCAGGGTGGACTGTGGAAATGACTTTTGCGCAAGCATTCGTCAACCATGCTTGGAGGTGCATGACCATGCGCCGTGGGATCATTGCGGCGGTCGTCGCGGGTGCGGCCGGAATCACGCTCGGCCTGACGCCCGTGAGCGGTGCTTTCGCCGCAGGTCTTCCCCAGACCCAGCCGGCCGTTCAGGCCCCGCAGAACGCCCCGAACGGCAATTGGAACTGGTGCGACGACTGGCGCGGCGCGCGCTGGAGCGACTGGCGCGACTGGCGCTACTGGCGCGACTGCTGCGACCGGTGGGACCGTGACTGGTGCTGGGACCACCACGGGCGCGGCGGCGACGGCAGGTTCGACGACCACCGGTTCTGGAACGACCACCGTGGCGGCCACGGCCACGACCACCACGGGCGCGGCGGCTACGCCGGCTGGGACTGGTACTGGCGTTAGAGCTGAATGAATGACGGGACTGCGGGCGGCCGCCCATGCGGCCGGGGGCAGCCCCTCGCGGGCTCCGGGACGGGGGCGTGTGGCGGCTGGTGGGTCCCTCCTCCCCAAGAACCCCCCGGAGCGTTTGCAGAGGGGGCACCCCTC
>NZ_JBWKDK010000034.1:0-76177 GCF_056436005.1 Streptomyces sp. NPDC043854 | reverse complement strand
CACCCACCCCGGCCAGATCCGGAAGAGACGACGCCACCATCACCACCCCCGATGACGTCATCCCACCGATCCAGACCTATGTCAACAGCATTGCGTTTAGGCGAGGTCGTCGAACTCGCCCGCCGCGGCTCCGTCGATGAACGCCCGGAGCTTGGCCCGGGTAGTCCGGATGATGACGCCGGGGTCGTCGCTCTCGCGGATGAGGACCTCGCCGTCCTTCACCGCCACTTCGAGGCAGTTGCCCTCTGCGTCAGTTGATCTGGAGGACTTGCGCCACTGAATTTCCACTGATCTCACGCCTTCACACTTGTTGCGCCACCTCGCGAATGAAATCGCGAGACCGTTCTGGGTCGTACGACCGCTCCTCGGTCCGGTCCAGCACCGCGCGATAGTTTGCGAGGCGCGTCTCGGCATCAAGGAATGCGGGGCCGCTCGGCGTGTCCGTCTGGACGGTGTCGAGCTGCGGAACGGGCCCGTATGCATAGAGTGTTGAGCTACCGGCGTTGGGGAACCCGCCCACTGCGAACGGGATCACCCTAACGGTGACGTTCGCTCGCTCGGACTGCTGGAGCAGGTAATCGAGCTGACCCGCCACGACCTTCGCGCCGCCGAACCTCATCCGCAGAGCGGCCTCGTGGATCAAGAACGTGAACTGCGGCCTGTCCTTGCGATCGAGAACGTCACGGCGCCTCATGCGGTGCGACAGCCGCCGCCGGATCACCACAGAGGGAAGCGGGGGTACGGCCTCTTCGAAGACGGCTCTGGCGTAGTCCTCGGTCTGGAGCAGGCCAGGCATGTGCATGATTTGCACGACGCGGATCGCGGCAGCGTGGTGCTCCATTTCGGAGAGGTCCAGCAGGCCGGCCGAGAGATCGTCGCGGTAGTCGTCCCACCAGCCGCGCCCTCGTTCTTCTGCCATGGAGATCAGTGCGTCCACGTAGACATCATCTGAACAGCCGTAGTAGGTCGTCCAAGCGCGCACTCGTTCGCTGCTGACGCCGAATCGTCCGCTTTCGACGTTGCTCATCGTCGTGCGGTCGGTGCTCAGTTGGGCGGCTGCGTCGGTCAGTGAGATTCCGGCGTGCTCCCGGATCTTTCGGAGCTCGGCTCCCAACCGGCGCTGGCGGGCAGTTGGAGCCTTCCTTGGCGGCATGGGATTCCCCTCCTGTTGGCTCACATCTTGGCCCGTTGTATCGGGCGAGGTCCACTTGTGCGTGACGTTTTCCCGAACCGTACAACGGGTTGTACCTGAGTCGCTACAGTCTGGAGTCGCGCCGCGTCGTACCGCAACAAGACCGAAGTGCAGCCGCCGACGCGCGCCTTGGCGCGCGTCACCCGGGGGCGGCCAGAGCCACGGCATGCACCGCACGGCGGGGCACGCGAACTCGTACCGCGTTGGGAGAAGCAGCATGAAGACGAGCGTCTTGATCCCCATCGGGCCTGCAGCCGACGAAGCCCTCACCTACCGGATGGTGGCTCCGAGTCGGGCGGACACGCCGCGCATTGCCAGGGACTGGGTGGTGTCGGTCCTGTGCGGCGTCGGACATTCGCGGCTCGCGGAGCGGGCGCGGCTGTGCACTTCCGAGGTGGTGACCAACGCCCACCGGCACACGGAGACTCGGGAGATCGCCGTGGAGATGGTGCTGTCCGGCGGCCTCGTCACGGTCTCCGTGTACGACTCCATGTCCGAGCGCCGGCCGCCGGACGGAGGCGGCGACCGGCCGGGCCGACTCGACACGCACGGCCGCGGGCTGGCGCTGGTGGCGGCGTACGCCGACGACTGGGATGTCAGCACCCGGCCGGACCGCAAGGCGGTGTGGTTCCAACTGGCGTGAGCCGCCGGGCATGGCTTCCTCCCCCGTGCGGGGTAGGGGGCCGTACAGGCGGAGGGCGTGGCCCGGCGGCCGCTCGCCGCAGGACGGACTCACGCCCCGATTCCGCACGACCCACACGGCCGACGCGTTCACCGCCTGCCTCGGCGCCCTCGCCTACACCGCCGGCAAGGTGGACCTGGTGAGGGACGACGAGCTCGGCGTGCGGGGCTTCCCTGCGCCGGACGACGCCCACGGGGCCGTCGCCGACGTCGCGACCGCCCAACTGGCCAACGTGGGCCTCGACCTGCTCGTGGCCGCCGTGGCACTGCTCCTCCTCCGCCTCCCGCGGACCGGCTCATCCGGTGGCCGGCGCTCGCCGCCTCCTGGGTGGGTATCGCGATGGTGGGGTCGGGCGTCCTCGGGTTCGGTTCCCGTGCGGCTGTCCTGCCGCCGGGCCTGGGGCCCACCCGTCCTAGCCTGCCCGTCGCGCTCGCGGCACTGCTCGTCGGCGCCGTATGGGCGGCGGCCTGGGCCGTTGCCGCGGTCTCCGTCGTCCGGCACCGGTCAGAGCACGGCCGCCGGGGCCACCGCGTGCCAACCGCACCGACGAACGGTTCCGGCATCGCTGAGAGGAAAAGCGCTCCATGCCCATCTCGACCAGGTGCAGGGCGTGGACCGGCAGCCCGCGCCCGGCCCCGCCCGGGGCTTCCGGGCGGGGCCGGGCGGTCCCTGCGCGTACGCGCATGCCGGGCTCGCCGCCAAGGCCGCCCCCGCAACGTCCGGCTGGTTACGCTGGCCCGGGCTCTGCCTGGAGGACAGCATGACTACACAGCCCGACCATGGGGGCGAACTCATTCCGCGTCCCGAGCGCACGCCCGACGCCGTCCGCGTTGCCTTGGCCCACATCGCCCCGCACCGCTTGGACGAGATGGAGAGGCACAAGAACCGCGCTCTCGCCGCAGCCATCAGCAGCAACAAGATCGGCCACCTCCAGCACTGGCTCACCCATTGGGCTGCGGAGGTGGAGATCGAGCGCCGACCGGACTTGGCCGCACGCCGCAGCCGCGCCCTGGCAGCCATCCAAGGGACCGCCAGCCGCAATGATCCCGCTCTCAGACCGGCCATGGATGAGCTCAGGGCCGTGGAGGAAGAGGCCGCTCGGGTGGTGTCGGAGTGAGCTGGAAGTGGGAGTACGACCCGGACGAGGAATAGGTCCTCGGTGACTCACCACCCGCCTTCGTCGTAGAGGTCATGAGGAAGGCCGATGAGCTGGTTCGGGCAGCCGAGGCCTTCAACCTCGACGGAACGAAGTACGACGGGATGAGCCCGAGCGGCTGATGAACAGCACCACAGGCCTCGCGGGAGCGCCGCCGGGCTGCTCGACCCGGCACGTGATCGACTTGGCCGGGTGTAGGACGCGGGGCGGCGGCTGGGCCTAGAGGACGGCCACCGGGGCGACCGGGGTGCCGACCGCGCCGACGAAGGGTTCCGGCATGGCGGAGAGGAGGAACGCGTACCGGCGCGTTTCTGCACAGGCTGTGGACAACGCCTCCAGGTTCCAGTTCTGGCCCTGGTGCATGCCCATCTCGACCAGGTGCAGGGCGTGGACCGGAAGCCAGAGGTTCTCGATCTCCGGCGGGAAGACCTCGAAGGTCAGGGTGTCGTTGGCCACGGCGGCCACGTCCCGGGCGTGGAACCACTCCGGGGTGCGGACCGACAGCCCCGGGGAGGGGAAGCCGTAGCCGTGCTTGTCCCCGGCCAGGTAGGCCTGGATCTGGCCGGTGCGGACCAGGACGACGTCCCCTGCCCGGACAGCCGTCCCGCCGAACTCCTCCGCCTCCGACAGCTCCTCCGGGGTCACCGCGTGACCGCCCGGCAGCCGGTCCACCCCCTTGGCGCGGGCCACGTCCAGCAGGACCCCGCGCGAGACGATGGGCGCCGCCTTGTCGATGCCGCTGAACGCGGCCCGGGCGTGCGCGGTGATGCTGCCGGCGGGGCGGCCGTTGTAGATGCGGCCGGAGTGCGAGACGTGGGTCAGGGCGTCCCAGTGGGTGCCCGCCTGGAGTCCCATGGTCACGGCGTCGTCGCTGCACGCCACCGTGCCCGGGCCGAACAGCTCCTGGTTGATCTGCACCATCGTGTGCAGGGGGTTGATCCGCCCAGGGATCAGCCCCGCCTGTACGCCGTCCTCCTTCAGCGGGAGCGCCAGCGGGATCCGGCGCCCCGTACGCACCTCGGCGGCCGCGGCCCGTACCACCTCACCGGTGATCAGGTTCAGGGTGCCGATCTCGTCGTCGGCGCCCCAGCGTCCCCAGTTGTTGACGTGCTTGGCGATCTCGTGGAACTCGGCGGGCAGGGTCACGTCTCGTCAGCTCCTCGGTTCCCCGGCTCCTCGGCTCCTCGGCCCCTCCGTCCGCGATCGCGGCTGCGGCGGGCTTGTGCGGCGGCGTCCGGCTGCCCATAAAATCTAACGGTCCGTCAGAAACCTGGGGAAGGGGTCGGCGTGGGGAACTTCTTGGCAGGCAAGGCCGTGGCGGTCACCGGCGCCGGACGCGGCATCGGCCGCGCCGTCGCACTCGCCGCCGCAGCCGAGGGCGCCAGGGTCGTCGTCAACGACTACGGCGTCGGCATCGACGGCGGCGCACCGGCCAGCGAGATCGCCGAGGCCGTCGTGAAGGAGATCCTCGCCGCGGGCGGCGAGGCCGTCGCCGTCGCCGACGACATCTCCACCATGGACGGCGGGCAGCGCGTGGTCGACACCGCGATCACCCGGTACGGCCGCATCGACGGCGTCGTCTGCGTCGCCGGCATCCTGCGCGAGCGGATGCTGTTCAACATGTCCGAGGAGGAGTGGGACCCGGTCCTCGCCACCCACCTCAAGGGCACCTTCACCGTCTTCCGCGCCGCCTCCGCCGTCATGCGCCGCCAGGGCTCCGGCACCCTCATCGGCTTCACCAGCGGCAACCACCAGGGCTCCGTCGCCCAGGCCAACTACAGCGCCGCCAAGGGCGGCATCATCTCCCTCGTCCGCTCCGCCGCCCTCGGCCTGCACAAGTACGGCGTCACCGCCAACGCCGTCGCCCCGGTCGCCCGCACCCGCATGTCGGCGAACGTCCCCATGGAGCTCAAGGAGATCGGCGAACCCGAGGACGTCGCCGCCCTCGTCACCTACCTGCTCAGCGACAAGGCCGTCGCCGCCGGCGGCGAGCGCATCACCGGGCAGGTCTACACGATCGCCGGCCCGAAGATCGCCGTCTGGGCCCAGCCGCGCGAGCTGCGCGCCGGATACGCCGAGGGCCCCTGGACCCCCCAGAAGATCGCCGACTTCCTGCCCGGCACCATCGGCACCGACCCGATGCCGATGCTCGCGCAGCTCCAGGCCATGGCCGAGGCGGCGGCCGCCAAGGACCGACCCAACGCCTAGAAGGGGCGGCACACCGTGGACTTCAGCTTCGGCGCCGAGGACGAGGAACTGCGCGGCCGTGCCCGGGCCTGGCTCACCGGGCACCTCGTGGGCCCGTACGCGCAGGCCGCCGGACTCGGCGGGCCCGGCAGCGAACACGAGGGAGTGGGGGCGCGCCGCGCCTGGGAGCGCGAACTGGGCCGCGGCGGCTGGATCGGCCAGGGCTGGGACCTGCCGCCCGGGGCGTACGGGCAGCAGCGGCTCTCCCTGACCGGGCAGGTCGTGTGGGCCGAGGAGTACGCCGCCTCGCGCGCCCCCGCCCGCGTCGGCCACATCGGCGAGAACCTCCTCGCCCCCACTCTCATCGCGTACGGCAGCCGGGAGCAGCAGGACCGCTTCCTGCCCGGCATCGCCCGCGGCGAGGAACTGTGGTGCCAGGGGTACAGCGAGCCCGGCGCCGGATCCGACCTCGCGGGCGTGCGGACGGCCGCCGTCCGGGACACCGCCGACGGGCTGCTGCGCGTCACCGGCCAGAAGACCTGGACCTCGCTGGCCCGGGACGCCGCCTGGTGCTTCGTCCTCGCCCGCACCGAGCCCGGGTCCCGGCGGCACCGGGGGCTGTCGTTCCTCCTCGTACCGATGGACCAGCCGGGCCGGATCGAGGTACGGCCCATCCGGCAGATGACGGGGACCTCCGATTTCAACGAGGTCTTCTTCGACGGGGCGGTCGCGGCCGAGGCCGTCGGCGGGGAGGGCAACGGCTGGACCGTGGCCATGGGCCTGCTCGCGCTCGAACGCGGCGTCTCCACCCTGGTCCAGCAGATCGGCTTCGCCGCGGAACTGGAGCGCGTCCTGGCCGCGTACGCCGCCGCCGAGGGCGACGCCGGCGACGCTGGCGGGTCCGGCGGGTCCGGCGCCGGGGACCCCGTACTCCGCGACCGGCTCGTACGCCAGTGGGCCGAGCTGCACACCATGCGCTGGAACGCACTGCGCACGCTGGGCGCGATCGGCGACCCGGGCGCGCCCAGCGTGGCCAAGCTGCTGTGGGGCGGCTGGCACCGGCGGCTCGGCGAGCTGGCGGTGGCGGTCCGGGGCGCGGCGGCCACGGCCGGGCCCGCGGCCTGGGCGCCGGACCTTCCCTACGGACCCGGGCTCGACGAGGACCAGCGGCTGTTCCTGTTCACCCGCGCCGACACGATCTACGGCGGCTCGGACGAGATCCAGCGCAACATCATCGCCGAGCGGGTGCTCGGCCTCCCCAGAGAGGCGCGGTGAAGTGATGAGGGGCATGAGGGGCGTCGTGTTCGACGGCAGGCAGGCCCGGGTCGTGGACGATCTGGAGGTCCGCGATCCGGGCCCGGGGGAGGTCCTGGTCGCGATAGCGGCAGCCGGGCTGTGCCACAGCGACCTGTCGGTGATCGACGGCACCATCCCGTTCCCCGCGCCGGCGGTGCTGGGGCACGAGGGGGCCGGGGTCGTCGAGGCGGTGGGGGCGGGGGTGACGCATGTGGTGCCCGGGGACCACGTGTCGCTGTCGACGCTCGCCAACTGCGGGGCCTGCGCCGACTGCGACCGGGGCCGGCCGACCATGTGCCGCAAGGCGATCGGAATGCCGGGGCAGCCCTTCTCGCGCGGCGGGAAGCCGCTGTTCCAGTTCGCCTCGAACTCCGCCTTCGCCGAGCGCACGGTCGTCAAGGCCGTGCAGGCGGTGAAGATCCCCGACGACATCCCGATGGCCTCGGCGGCCCTGATCGGCTGCGGCGTGCTGACGGGCGTCGGCGCGGTGCTGAACCGGGCCCGCGTCGACCGGGGCGAGTCGGTGGTCGTCATCGGCGCGGGCGGGATCGGGCTCAACGTGCTGCAGGGGGCCCGGATCGCGGGGGCGACGACCATCGTGGCGGTGGACGCGAACCCGGCCAAGGAGGCGGTGGCCCGGCAGTTCGGGGCCACGCACTTCGTGGACGCCTCGGCGGTCGCGGACGCGCCGGCGGCGGTGAAGGAGATCCTCCCGACCGGCACGGACCACGCCTTCGAGTGCGTCGGCGACGTCCGGCTGATCCGCCAGGCGATCGACCTGCTGGACCGGCACGGGCAGGCCGTGCTGCTGGGCGTGCCCGGCTTCACCGAGGAGGCGTCCTTCCGGGTGTCGTCGATGTACCTCGACAAGACCGTGATGGGCTGCCGGTACGGGTCCTCCCGGCCGCAGCGGGACATCGCCCTGTACGCGGAGCTGTACCGGAAGGGGCAGCTGCTGCTCGACGAGCTGGTGACCGAGGTCTACCCGGTCGAGGACTTCGCGAAGGCGGCGGACGATGCGAAGCACGGGCGGGTGGCGCGCGGGGTGCTCACCTTCTGAACGGAGCGCGGGGGCGGCGCGGGACTGCTCCCGCGCTCCCGCCGCGCACCCCCGTACGCCCCTCCCGGCCGACCGGAGGGGCGTACGGCTGCCGGGACCCAGCCAGGGAGCGGGCCACGGGGCGGGAACGGGGCCACGGGACGGGGGCGGGGCCGCGGGACGGGGTGGGGAGGGCTCAGCCGTCGTCCGCGAGCCGGCCGAAGCGCCCCCGGTGGAACAACAGCGGACCCTCGTCGCCGGCCGCGCCCAGGGCTTCCACCCGGCCGACCACGATCAGGTGGTCGCCGCCGGTGTGCACGGCGTGGATGCGGCAGTCGATCCAGGCGGGCACCCCGTCGAGCAGCGGGGATCCGGTCGCGGGGGCGGGGGAGTGGGCGACCCCGGCGAACTTGTCGGCGCCGCTGACGGCGAACCGGCGGCACAGCCCGTCCTGCCCGGCGCCCAGGATGTTGACGCAGAACACGCCCGCGCGGGCGATCCGCGGCCAGCTGGTCGACGTACGGCCCACCATGAAGACGACCAGCGGCGGATCCAGTGACAGCGAGGCGAAGGACTGGCAGGCGAAGCCGGCCGGGCCGTCCTCGCCCTCGCCCGGCGGGGCGGTGACGACGGTGACACCGCTGGCGAAGTGCCCGAGCACGGCCCGGAACTCGGCGGGGCCGACGGGCGCGCGCTCGTCCTCCCCGACGGCCCTCAGGTCGGGACGGGGCAGAACGGAGGGCTCCGGCTCGTACGCGGCGGAGCCGGTGCCGGAACCCGGTGCGCCGACTGACCTGAGGTATCGGACGACGGTGGCCGCCATCCCTGCGTGTCCCATCACACCACGATTGAAACTGACGCTTCGTCAGATGGGAAGGGGCGTGTAGGTTGCCCACTCGAAAGTGTTGAACGTGTTCAATCGGTCGGGGTGGCGGGAATGGTGGCGCGATGAGCGCGAACGGGCGGGGAATCCTGGTGCGGGCAACCGCGGCGGCGTCGATGTCCGTCGCCCAGGCGGTCGTGGCGGCAGGCGTGGTCTTCGTACGCTTCAGCCGACCCGATTCCCAGGACCTGGTCCTGTCGGTACCGGACCGGGATGCCGGGGACGTCCTGCTGTATGGCGTGCTGGCCCTGGTCGTGGGGCTGCTGCACGGGCTGCTGTTCAGCGTCCCCGTCGTGCTCCTGACGTTCGGCGTCGCCGGCGGGCCGGTCGGAGGCGCCGGACCGGGGCGCGGGAAGGCGGCCGTGGCCGCGGCCGTGGTCGTCGCGCTCGCCGCGGGCTACGCCGCCCTCGCGTACCTCCCCGTCCCGTGGGACAGCGGGCTGTTCTGGCGGTGGTGGGCCTGCCTCGCCCTCTTCGGGGTGCTCCCCGCGGCCGCGGCGCACCTCGTCGGGCGCCGCGGGATGCCTCCGCGCGGCATGGTGCGGTGGACGGCCGTGGTCTCGGCAGTGCTCTTCTTCCTGACCGTGCTCATCGGCCCGGGACTCCTCCCCCCGGACCGGGGCCCGCTGGGCTCCGAGGCCCGCGATTACATCGGCGAATGGCGCGGAGAGCGCGGTGCGCGGCTCGTTCTGGGTGAGAACGGCGAGGCCGTCGCCGAGAACATTCCCTGGGTGGGCGGCACGGGGGTCGTGACCGGGTGCAGCGGAAAGGGTACGTGGACGCTTGAGCAGCCCGCACGGGACATGGGCGAACACTGGTGGATGCTGGCCGTCGAAACCCCCGACTGCCGCCACGACATGCGGGCTGAGTACCACTACCGGGAAGAAGGGCCGTCGCTGTCGGCCGGCATCCGCTGGAGGCATCCGCGCGGCGCGAGCGCCGCACTGAACAAGGTGTGACGGGCGCAGAGCGCACGCTGCGTCCGCCGAACGGGTGAATCGGTGAGGGCGGTGCGCGCTGCTGGAACGGGCGCGCGCGGCGGCTCGGCAAGGTGTCCCCGGACACCCGGACCGCACCGCCGTACCCGTCGCTCTCCCGTCCCGTACCGGCACCCGCACCCGCACCCGCACCTGCACCCGCACCACCCATCCACAGGAGGAACCGTGCTAGGAACCGACTTCCGTAAGGGCTCGCCGAACTGGCTTGACCTCGGCAGCCCCGACACCGCCGCGGCCGCCGCCTTCTACGGCGCGGTCTTCGGCTGGAACCACGTCTCCGCCGGGCCCGATGCCGGTGGGTACGGGTTCCTCCAGCGCGACGGCAAGACCGTCGCCGGGCTCGGACAGCTGACCGAGGAGGGCGCGCAGTCGGCCTGGATGGTCTACTTCATGACCCCGGACATCCGGGCCACCGTCGCGGCCGTCAAGGACGGCGGCGGGACGGTCCGCATGGAGCCGGAGGACGCCATGGGGGAGGGCTGGCTCGCGCAGGCCACCGACCCGCAGGGCGCGCAGTTCGCGCTGTGGCAGCCGGGGAAGACCGCCGGGTTCGAGGTGGCGTCCGCGGAGAACACGCTGCTGTGGGCCGAGCTCCACGTACCGGACCCCGCCGCGGCCTTCACCTTCTACAGTGAGCTCTTCGGCTGGCGCGGTCAGGACATGCAGGCGCCCGGGATGACGTACCGGGTGCTGAGCGTCCAGGAAGGCGACCAGCAGGAGGGCTCGTTCGGCGGGATCGCCCCGATGGGCGACGGGGCGGGCGGCGAGAGCGGCGGGGAGCGGCCGCGCTGGGTGCCGTACTTCAGCGTGGCCGACGCCGACGCGACCGAGGCGGCCGTCGTGAAGGCGGGCGGCACGGTGCTGATGCCGTCGACGGACGTGCCGGACGTCGGCCGGATCGCCTGGCTGGCGGACCCCTTCGGGGCGGTCTTCGCCCTGCTGAAGCCCAACCCGCAGATGTAGCGGGTCCTGTGGCCGACCGCGGCCGCGGGCGCGGGCGCGGTGGAGCAGGGGGCAGGCCCGAGGCGGACGGGTTCAGCGGCCCAGGTACTTCGGCGTGCGGCGCTCCACGAAGCTCGCCACGCCCTCCGCCGCGTCGGCCGTCGTCATGTTGATCTCCTGAGCGGCGGCCTCCGCGGCCAGGGCCGCCGCGCGGTCACCGTCCAGGGACGCGTTGACCAGCTGCTTCGCCAGGGCGATGGCTCGGGTCGGGCCTTGGGCGAGGCGCTCGGCCCACTCCCGCGCGCAGGCCTCCAGCTCCCCGTCGGGGACGACCCGGTTGACGAGGCCGAGCCGCTGGGCCCCGGCCGCCGGGACGGCATCCCCGAAGAAGATCAGCTCCTTGGCCCGCTGCGGGCCGACCAGCCGGGGGAGCAGGTAGGCGCCACCGCCGTCGGGGACCAGGCCGCGGCGGACGAACACCTCGACGAAGCGGGCCGACTCGGCCGCCACGACCAGATCGCAGGCGAGCGCGAGATGCGCGCCGATGCCGGCCGCGGTGCCGTTGACGGCGGCGATGACCGGCTTCTCGCAGTCGAGCACGGCGGTGATCAGGCGCTGCGCGCCGAGCCGGATCATCCGGGCCACGTCGCCGGCGACGCGCTCGCCACTGGCGCTGGGCGCCCCGCCGGTTGCGGGCGCGCCGCGCAGGTCGGCGCCCGCGCAGAAGCCCCTGCCGGTGGCGGTGATGACGACGGCCCGGACGGCGGGGTCGGCGGAGGCCTCGGCGAGCAGCGCGATGACGCGTTCGCGCTGGTCCCAGGTCACGGCGTTCATGGCCTCGGGACGGTTGAGGGTGATCCACGAGACCCCGTTGTCAGTGCGGTGCAGTATCCATGTGTCGAGGGGTTGTGTCGCCGCTTCGGGTTCGACTCGGGGGGAGTCGGTCATGGGTGAGGTGCTCCGATTCGGGGTGTTGACGGGAACGGAACGGGCTGCGGAGGGTGCACGAGCCGTACGGGCTGCGCGCGCCGGACAGGGCGTACGGGCTGTTCGGGCTCTATGGACTGGGCGCGCCGGACGGGCCGCGCGGGCTCTACGGGCCGTGTGCGGACTGCCTGCCTTACGGGGCTTACGGGGCTTACGGGGGCTCTGCGCCCGAGTCCCGGCCCGGGCACCGGCAGCGGCCGCGGCCCGGGCACCGGCCGGCGCCCCGGCCGCCGGGGCTTCGCCGCCGGAGGCGGCGGTGTCAGCGGCAGACGGCCAGGGCGTCCAGCGCCACTGCCCCCTGCCCGCGCGGGAGCACCATCAGCGGGTTGATGTCGAGCTCGGACAGGACACCGCCCAGCTCCAGCGCCATCCGCTGCACCCGCAGCACGACCTCGACCAGCGCGTCGGCATCGGCCGGGGGCGCCCCCCGGACCCCGTCCAGCAGGGCCCGGCCGCGCAGTTCGGCCAGCATCGCCCGGGCCTGGTCCTCGCCGAACGGCGGCACCCGTACCGCCGCGTCGTGCAGCACCTCGACCAGGACCCCGCCCAGCCCCACCGTCACGGTCGGGCCGAAGAGCGCGTCCTGCGTGACGCCGACGAACATCTCGATGCCGCGCCGCACCATCTGGCAGACCAGGACCCCGTCCAGCGGGATGTTCTCGTACCGCGCGATGTCCGTGAGCTCCCGGTACGCGTCGCGGATCTGGCTCGCCGAGGTCAGCCCGACCTTCACCAGCCCCAGCTCCGTCTTGTGCGCGAGCTGCGGGGCCGAGGCCTTCATCACCACCGGGTAGCCGACCAGGCCCGCCGCACGGACCGCGGCCGCCGCGCTGGTGACGAGCTGCTCGCGCGGGACCCGGATCCCGTAGGCCCGCAGCAGCTGTTTCGCCGCGTGCTCGCTGAGCTGCTGGCCCGGGCGCATCAGCGCCTGCGCCTTGCGGTACGAGGGGGACGGGGTCCGCGGGGCCTCGGCGAAGGGGGACCGGTAGCCGGTGGTGAAGCGGTGGTGGTCGAGGTAGGCGCGTACGGCGGTGATGCAGTTGCCGAAGGTGCGGAAGGTGGCCACGCGGGAGGAGCCGAGCAGGGTGGTGCGGTAGGCCTCCTCGGTGCCGACGGGCGAACCCCAGACCACGCAGATCAGCTTGTCGGTCCCCTCGGCGGCGTCCACCAGGTCCCGGGCGAGCCGGTCGCTCATCGGCGGGAACGGGCCGGTGATCGGACAGATCAGCACGCCGACGGACGGGTCGGCGAGGATCGCGTCGATGATCTTCCGGCCGCGCCAGTCGCCGACCGGGTGGCCGCCGTTGTCGATCGGGTTGGCGACGTTCAGATAGTCCGGGATCCATTGGTGGAGCTCGTCCTGCTTGGCCTGCGAGAGCGCGGGCAGGTGGAGGCCGGCCTCGGTGGCGAGGTCGGAGAAGTGGGCTCCGGTACCGCCGGAGATGGAGTAGACGACGACCCCGTCGGCCCGTGGCGGACGGGCCCGGGCGAGCAGTGCGGCGGTGTCCTGGAGCTCGTCCAGGGCGTCGACGCGGATGACGCCGAACTGGCGCATCGCGGCGTCGACGACGGCGTCGGCGCCGGTGAGCTTGCCGGTGTGGGAGGCGGCGGTCCGGGCGCCGGCCTCGGTGCGGCCCACCTTGACGGCGACGACCGGGACCCCGTTGCGGGCGGCCCGGTCGGCGGCCAGGAGGAACGACCGGCCGTCCTTCAGGCCCTCCACGTAGCAGGCGATCGCGCCGACCTCGGGCTGCTCGGCGAAGTAGGAGATGAAGTCGGCGGTTTCGAGATCCGCCTCGTTGCCCGTGGGAGCCCAGTGGGAGAGCCGGATGCCCAGCTCCTGGAGGGTGTACACGGGCCGCCCCTGGTGGCCGGACTGGGTGATCAGCGCGATGGCCGGGCCCTGGAGGTCGTCGCGGAACTCCTGGAACGCGTTGAGGTTGGTGTTGGGACCGAGGAGGCGAAGGCCCGATCGCCGGACCGCGGCGGCGAGCCGCGCCTGGGCGGCCGCGCCGGCATCGCCCGTCTCGGCGAAACCGGAGGCGAAGGCGACGGCGAACTTCACCTTGGCCTCGGCCAGCTCCTCGATCACCGGGACGGGGTCGCCGACGAGCAGCACCGCCAGGTCCACCTGCTCGGGCAGTGCGGCCACGGATAGGTGGCAGGGCAGCCCGAAGACGGTGCTGCGGGTCGGGTGCACGGGGTGGATCCGGGCGCCGACGCGTTCCGCCCAGGCGATGAGCTGCCGGGTGATGCCGGTGTTGGGCCTGCCCTCGGCGTCGGAGGCGCCGATGACGGCGACGGACTCGGGCCGGAAGAACCGGTCCAGGTCCGGCACCTCGGAGTCCAGGGGCCGCCCGCTCACGTCCAGGGCGATCGCGTCCTCGGCGGAGGCAGGTGCGGTGGAGTGGACGGCCTCCCGGGGGGTCTCCCCGCAGGCCTCGACACGCGCGCGGAAGTCGGTGGTCAGGGTGCCGTGAGTAGATCCAAGCATCGCTTCGCCCGCTCCCTGCTCGATGGACGACCCGCCCTCAATGGCGATTACTGACGTGTAGTCAGATTCCCAGCCTACTGAACTGACATGCCGTCAGGAACACTGCTGCGCAGGAAAGGTGGTGGAGGAGATGTGTGGAAGGGAACGGTGGCAGATCCGGGAGGCGCGGGTCCAGAGGTGGATTCGGCCGAGGTTGGGGAAGGGGCGGTCGGGGGTGGGGAGGTTGGGGGCGCGGGGGTTCGGTCAGGCGAGGGGGTCGACCGGGCGGAGGCCGGTGTCCGGAAGGGTCGCGTCCCCCCGGTCCCGGGATCCGGGCCGGACGCCGAGGCGGCGGGCCAGCCCCTTGGCGATCTTCTCGGCGTCCAGCGCCATCTCGCGGAACATGCCGCTGATGGGATTGCCGAAGCCCGTGAAGTACAGGCCCGGCGCCTGCGGCAGGGTGCGTGCGCCGTGCGCGCGGGGCCGGCCGTGCTCGTCGAGTACGTCCAGGTGCCCGACCAGGCCCTCCAGGGCCCGCCGGTATCCGGTGGCGGCGATCACCACGTCCGGGGCGATCCGCGAACCGTCGGCGAGCACGACCTCCGCGCCGTCGAAGGACTCCACCGCGGCGACGGGCTCGACCCGGCCGGCGCGGACGGCGTCGATCAGGCCGACGTCCTGAACCGGGATCGCCCCCTCCTTGACCCGGCTGTACAGGCCGGCGGTGGGGCGGGGGAGCCCGTACGCCGACAGGTCCGGGACGGACGCCTTGGCGATGAGCGCACACAACCGGTCCACGACCGGCACGGGCAGCCGCCGCACCAGGATCCCGCTGCGCTGCGCGGGCCAGCCGGCGGTGGAGCGGCGCACGATGTGCGGGGCGGTCCGCACGGCGAGCCGCACCCGCGCGGCACCGCCCTCGGCGAGGTCGACGGCTATCTCGGCGCCGGTGTTGCCGACGCCGACCACGAGGACGTCCAGGCCGGTGTACGGCTCCGGGTTCCGGTAGTCGCGGGCGTGCAGCAGCCGGCCGCTGTACGTGTCGCGGCCGGGCCAGTCGGGCAGCGCGGGCGTGTGGTTGAACCCGGTGGCGACGACCACGGCCCGGCCGGTGAGCACGCGTCCGCCGGTGGCGTGCAGGAGCCAGGTGCCGGCGTCGGGGTCTGCCTTGGCCTTGCGGCCGGTCTTGCGCCTGCGCCTGGTGTTGGCGCCGGTACCGGGTTCGGCCCCGTTGCCTCCGGCGTCGTCGGCGTGCGGGGCGCGCTCGATGCGGGTCACCTCGACGCCGGTGACGAGCTCCAGCTCGTGGAACTCGGCGTACTTCTCCAGGTAGCGCACCACGTTGTCGCGGGACACCCACCGGCCGAACCGGCGGGGCACGGCCAGGCCCGGCAGGGCGGAGAGCCGGCGGGTGGTGTGCAGGTGGAGGCGGTCGTAGTGACCGCGCCAGGAGGATCCGACCGTGTCCGTCTTCTCGACGACCACCGCGCGGATTCCGCGGGCACGCAGCGCGGCGGCCGCGGCGAGGCCGCCGGGCCCGGCGCCGATCACGTACACCGGGCGGGGCTGGGTGGTCATGTCTGGGGCGGTGGGGACTCCGGGCATGAGGAGTGAGCGTATCGACACACAGCGTTGTTGGGTCTCGGAGAAGGAGGGAATCGATTGCGGATCGGTCACGGCGGGCGTGAAGCGCCGACCCGCCGGAGGGGGCATGCGGGCGGGGGGCCTTGCGGGATCGACCCGGATCCGCTCAACTGACGTACCGTCAGATCAAGTGGAGAGGGAAGGCGGGGACCGCCCATGCAGACCGTCTGGCTCAGCGGGGCCGAGTGGCTCGCCGTGCTCCGGATAGGCCTCGGCCTGTGGTGGCTGGAGAGCTGGCGGCACAAGGACAAGAAGGGCTGGTTCGAGCGCGGCACCGGCATCGCCTGGGCCGCCGACGTCGCGGGCAAACACCGCTGGCCGTTCGTGAAGCGCGGGTTCGAGAAGGTCGTCCAGCCCAGGCCGCGGCTGATGGCGTACACCGTCGTCTACGCGGAACTCGCACTCGGCCTGGGCCTGGTGCTCGGGTTCCTGACACCGGTCGCGCTGGCGGGCGGTCTGCTGCTGAACCTGCTCTACCTGCTGCTGATGATCCACGACTGGGCCGAGCAGGGGCAGAACGCGATGATGATGCTCGTCTCCCTCGTCGCGCTCCTCGCCATGGGCTGGCAGGCCTGGTCCCTCGACTCGGCGCTGGGGCTCTTCCTGTGAGCGCGGGTGCGGCCGGTGGCGTGCGGTACGACCTTCCGGACGTGGACGAGTTCACCCGCCCCTACTGGGACGCTGCCGCCGAAGGGCGGCTCCTGCTGCGCCGCTGCGCGCAGTGCGGACGGGCGCACCACTACCCGCGGGAGTTCTGCCCGTTCTGCTGGGCGGGGGAGGAGCACGTCGCCTGGGAGCAGGCCGGCGGGAGCGCCACCCTGTACACCTGGTCCGTGGTCCACCGCAACGACCTGCCGCCGTTCGGGCAGCGCGTCCCGTACACGGCCGCGGTCGTCGACCTGGCCGAGGGGCCGCGGATGATGACCGAGGTGGTGGACTGCGACCCGGCGGACCTCCGCATCGGGATGCCGCTGGAGGTGGCGTTCAGCGAGGCGGCGGACGGCGTGTGGGTGCCGGTGTTCCGCCCGCGGTGACCTGCGGTCCCGGGAGCGGGCGGGCAGGTCAGGGCCAGAGCAGCTCGCGGACCCACGCGGAGGCGTCCGGCGTGCGGCGGTAGCGCAGGCGGACGTGCCGGCGGGCGGCGTCGCCCTGGAAGAACTCGACCTCGGCCGGGGCGAGGACGTACCGCGTCCAGGTCGGGGCAGGGGCGTCCGGCTCCGCACCGGCCCGCTCCCAGGCGGCGGCCGAGGTCTCGGCCAGCTCCCGCACCGAGCCGAGCACCTCGCTCTGCCGGCCGGTGAGCGCCGCGGCGAGCGCGCCCCGCGACCGGACCGCCAGGTCCGCCCGGCTCTCGGCCGGGCCGCACGCGGTAACCCGGCCCCGGACACGGACCTGGCGGCCGACGGCGGCCCAGTAGAACACCAGCGCCGCATCCGGCTGCCCGGCCAGCTGGCGGCCCTTGGCGCTGGTGGCATGCGAGGCGAAGTGCCAGCCGCGGGAGTCGGCGTCGTGCAGCATCAGGATCCGGACGTCGGGCCGTCCCTCGGCATCCACGGTGGCCAGACTCATCGTGTGCGGCTCGACCTGCCCCGCCCGGGCGGCGTGCACGAACCACTCCCGGAACAGCGGCACCGGCGCGTCGGGCGCGGCTTCGGGGTCGAAGGCGGGGAGCTGGGTGTCCCACACGCGGAGCGAGTGCAGGGCGCTGTGGAACTCGTCGGTCTCACCGGGCATGGGGCCAGGGTAGGGGAGGGGGGCCGGCGGACCGCCGGCCCGGGCCTTGAACGGCCCCTCACTCCTCACTCCTCACCCCTCGCCCCTCGCCCCTCATCCCCGGCCCAGGATCACCGTCCCCGACGAGCAGAACCACCCTCCCGTGCCCGAGGCCAGGGCCACCTCGGGGAGGGTGCCGTCGCGGCGGGTGACCTGGCCCTGGCCGCGTTCGCCGCGGAGTTGGCGGACCGCCTCGACCAGCAGGAACAGGCCGCGCATGCCCGGGTGGCAGGCCGAGAGGCCGCCTCCGTCGGTGTTGACCGGCAGCTCGCCGTCGCGCAGCAGGCGGCCCTTTTCCACGAAGGCCCCGCCTTCGCCCTTCGCGCAGAATCCGAGGTCCTCCAGGGTCACGAGGGTCATGTACGTGAAGGCGTCGTACAGCTCTGCGATGTCCACGTCCGCGGGGGTGAGCCCCGCCCGCCGGAAGGCCAGACTGCCCGAGACGGCGGCCGGTGACACCGTGAAGTCGTCCCATTCCGACATGGTGGTGTGGGAGACGGCAGTGCCCGTTCCCAGGATCCAGACCGGTTTCTTGGCGGTGTCCGGCACGCAGTCCTCGGCGGCCAGCAGGACCGCGCAGCCGCCGTCGGAGCGGATGCAGCAGTGCAGCTTCGTGAAGGGATCGGCGATCATCTCGCCGGACAGGACCCCGTCGACCGTGATCGGGTCGCGGAACATCGCGTCCGGGTTGGTGGCCGCGTTCGCGCGGGCCTGTACGGCGACCGAGGCGAGTTGCTCCAGCGTGGTCCCGTACTGGTGCATGTGGCGGCGGGCGGCCATCGCGTACTTGGCGACGAGCGTGTGTCCGTACGGAACCTCGAACTGCAGCGGCCCGCGGGCGCCGAAGGAGAGGTTCGAGGTGCGCCGCCGGGCCTTGATGTCCGCCCGGGCGGTGGACCCGTAGACCAGCAGGACGGCGCGCGCGTGGCCTGCGGCGATGGCGTCCGCCGCGTGCGCCGCCATGACCTCCCAGGTCGAGCCGCCGACCGAGGTGGAGTCGACCCAGGAGGGGCGCAGGCCCAGGTATTCGGCCACCTCGACCGGGGCGAGCGTGCCGAGGCCGGCCGAGGCGAAGCCGTCGATGACGGAGCGGTCCAGGCCGGAGTCGGCCAGGGCGCGCCGGGCGGCCTGCGCGTGCAGGGCGTACGGGGTGGGGCCGTCGACGCGGCCGCAGTCCGAGAGGGCGACGCCGACGACCGCGACCCTGCGGCGCGGTGCGGCGGGAGAGGGGGCGGGGACGCTCAGGGGCCCGGGCGGAGGCCCGGGCGGAGGTCCGGGCAGGGGTCCAGGCATGGGAGGACCGTACAGCTGACCATCCGTCAGTTCCAGGCCCGCAGGTCGAATCCCTCCCTTCCCGCGGCGCTGCCCCTCTGGGCATCCGTCGACGCCCGCCCTAACATGACGCCCCGTCAGATATGGGGAGGGGAGCCCGACGATGGATGCAGCCTTCACCGCGGAGCAGGACGGGATGCGCCGTACCCTGCGCGAGATCCTCGCCAAGCGCTGCGGCCCCGACGAGGTCAAGGCCGCCGTCCGCACCCCCGACGGGTACGACCGGGAGCTGTGGGGCCGGTTGGCACGGCAGGTCGGCCTGCCCGGCATCGCGGTGGCCGAGGAGTACGGGGGCGTGGGCTGCGCCCCCGGTGACCTGGCGCTGGCCTGCGAGGAGACCGGGCGGGCGCTGCTGCCCTCGCCGCTGCTCGCCACCGCCGCGCTGGCCGTGCCGCTGATCACCGCCCTCGGCAGTGCCGCCCAGCGCTCCGCGCTGCTGCCGCAGCTCGCCTCCGGCGGGCTCACCGCTGCGCTGGCGGTCCCCGGCCCGGCCCTGTCCACGGCGCTCGGGCTGACCGCCGACAACGCCCCGGGCGACTGGGCGGGCGGGGGCCGGGCCGGCGGGGTGCAGGCCCGCCGGGCCGAGGGCGACGGCTGGCGGCTGTACGGGGAGGCCGTCCAGGTGCTCGACGGGCACAGCGCCGGCCTGCTGCTGGTCCCCGCGCACACGGGCGGGTTCGCCCGCAGCCGGACCCTGCTGTTCCTCGTACGGGGGGATGCGGCCGGGCTGGTCCGGGCGCGGCAGACCGCCCTGGACGAGACCCGGCCGCAGGCCCGCGTCCAACTGCGTGACGTGGAGGCGGACGTGTTGGGCGAGGACGGCGACGGCGACGGCGACGTGGACGGCTCCGGCGACCGCACGCTCCGCGCGCTCGCCGCCACCGGGCGCACCGCCGCCGCCGTGCTCGCCGCCGAGGCGGCCGGGGCCGCCGGCCAGGCGCTGGACCGGACGGTGGAGTACGTGCGCACCCGGGAGCAGTTCGGCCGGGCCATCGGCTCGTTCCAGGCGGTCAAGCACCGGCTCGCCGACCTGTACGTACAGGTCCAGGCGGCCCGCTCGGCCGCGTACTACGCCGCCTGGGACCCGGGGCAGGGCGGCCTCGCCCTCGCCCAGGCGCTGGAGGCCCTGCGGCTCACGGCGGGCGAGGCGATCCAGCTGCACGGCGGCATCGGCTTCACCTGGGAGCACGACGCCCACCTGTACTTCAAGCGTGCGGCGGCCGACGAGCTGCTCTTCGGCCCGGTCCACCGGCTGCGGTCGCACGCGGCCCGCCAGGCAGGTCTGTTCGCCCCCGGGGCGCCCGCGCCCGCCACCCCCCTCCCCCCGAGCGAGAAGGCGGCCGTCTGATGGCCCTCGGCGTCAAGCTCGTCCAGAAGGTCTCCTCGTCCACGGTGTTCGCGAGGATCGCACCGCACGTCATCCCCGCCCTGGACAAGGCCGTGCACCGCCTCACCCGCGGCAGGGTCATCCCCAGCGCCCGCATGCTCCCCGGGGTGATCCTCACCGCCAAGGGCGCCAGGACCGGGCAGCCGCGGAGCACGCCGCTCGCCTGCATGCCGGAGGAGTCCGGCGCCGGGTGGGTCCTGATCGGCTCCAACTTCGGCCGGCCCGGGCACCCGGCATGGACCGCGAACCTGCTCAAGCACCCTGACGCAGAGGTGAGTTGGAAGGGGCAGGACATCGCCGTACGGGCACGGCTGCTCCAGGGCGCCGAGCGCGCCGCGGCGTGGCAGGCCGTGCTGAGGTTCTGGCCGCCGTATGCGACGTACCAGGCGCGTATCGAGCGCGAGATCCGGTTGTTCCGCCTGGAGCGTCGTTGATCGCGGCGGATCCCGGTCGCGGCGGGCCCCGGTGGGCGTACGGGTGGGGGCAGGAGGTGGTCCGGAGGTCCGCCGTTACCTGGTCGGCTTCTTGCCGGTCATGCCCAGGTGCACGAGCAGCGCCAGGTTCGGCTTGAGCTCGGCCTGCTTGACGCCCCAGGTCTGGAAGCCCTTCTGGTGCGAGGCGACCGCGGCCAGCATCGCGACCAGCGAGCCCGCCATCGCCGCCGGGCTGAGTTCCTTGTCGACCTTGCCCTTGGCCTGGAGCTCCTTGATCGACTCCGTAAGGGAGTTGGTGACGGAGTTCAGGATCTTCATGCGGATCTTGTAGAAGCGCTTGTCGCCCTCGGCCGCGCCGAGGTCGACGACGCGCAGGATCGCGTCG
Organism: Streptomyces sp. NPDC043854; assembly: GCF_056436005.1. Lineage (NCBI taxonomy): Bacteria > Bacillati > Actinomycetota > Actinomycetes > Kitasatosporales > Streptomycetaceae > Streptomyces > Streptomyces sp. NPDC043854. The sequence continues at coordinate 55,387 of NZ_JBWKDK010000034.1, read as the reverse complement.
TTGCGCCGCCAGAAGTCCAGGAAGCCCTCGACGAGCTCCTCGGCCGCCTGCCAGCCGGCCTTGCCGACCCAGCTGCGCCCCTCGACGAGCGAGGTCAACTGCGCGCCCTCGGCGGCCATGTGATCGGCGATCTCCAGGACGGCACCCTCGACGTCCGGGAAGTACTGGTAGAAGGTCGCGGGGGAGGTCCCGGCCTTGCGGGCGACGTCGATGACCTTGACGTCGCGGTACGGCGAGGAGCTGAGCATCTCGCCGAGGCAGTCGAGCAGCTTCTGCCGCGTCGCCTGACCGCGTCGGCCGGCAACGCGGCCGTCGACGGTGCGTACTTGTCCTGTCATGCCGTCAGCTTACCGAGGGGTGATCTGGGCGCGATTCGGCCGCCTGCAAATGGGGTTACGTGATACCTGGCCTGGGCAATGGGCCCTCCCGAGGGGTCCGGCGGGCGGTTTCCGGCCGGTTCCCGGCCGCGGGCACGGTCCGGGCTGCGGTCCGGTCCGGCCGCCCGAGGGGTGGCCGCTTTCTTCCAGTATCCCCCGATTAGTCTTATCAACAGGCTGTGGACAAGTCTTCGGGCAGATCATGGCCGAAAGGGACATCGCGGGGAGCGGCGCGGGCGCGTACGGAGGGTACACACCCCCGCACAACGGAAGGAAACGGGCCATGGCCGCATTCGCGGAAGGCGCACCCTGCTGGGTGGACGCATCGCTTCCGGACGTCGAGGCGGGCAAGCGCTTCTACGGTGAGCTCTTCGGGTGGACCTTCGCCGGCAGCGCCGGCCCCGAGTACGGCGGCTACACCCAGGCCTACAGCCGCGGCCGCAACGTCGCCGCCCTCGCCCCGAAGCCCGACGGCCGCATGCCCACCGTCTGGGGGATCTACCTCCACACCTCCGACGCCTACGCCTGCGCCGCCCGCATCCGCGCCTCCGGCGGCCAGATGGTGATGGACCCGCAGCCCGTCGGCCCGTACGGCACCGCCGCCCTGGCCGCCGACCCCGGCGGGGCCGTGTTCGGCCTGTGGCAGCCCGGCACCCACCACGGCTTCGAGGCCCAGCAGGAGCCGTACACCTACTGCTGGGCGGAGCTCTACACCCGGGCCCGCGACGCGGTCGACGTCTTCTACGCCAACGTCTTCGGCTACGTCCCCGAGGACCAGGACGACGATGGCTCCGGCGTCGAGTACCGGCTGTGGTCCCCGCCCGGCAGCGCACCCGGGGCCGAGACGGCCATCCTGGGGCGCAGCCTGATCACCGACGCCTTCCCGGAGATCATGCCGGCGCACTTCCTCGCGTACTTCGGCGTCCCGGACTGCAACCGGTCCGTCGAGATCGTCAAGCGGCTCGGCGGCCGCGTCACCGCCGACCCCTTCGACACCCCCTACGGGCGGATCGCGGTCGTCGCGGACAACCAGGGCGCGGTCTTCGCCCTCCTCTCCGAGTCCGCCGGGCAGCCGGCCGGACCGCCCGGACCAGCCTGAAGCCGCGCCTGCGGACCGCCCGGACCGGCCTGAGGCCGCGCCTGCGGACCGCCTGAAACGGCCTCCCCGGCCCGTTCCGGGCGACGCGTGCGCGCACGGCCCCGACTGTGACGACACGCCCTGGGCGCGGGCCTGACAGAATCGGGGTTGCGCGACTCCGGGCGGCGCCCGGAATGCAACGCTGCACGGAGGCCGACCACCGTGCCGGCGCGCGTGCAGGTGGAAACGGGCCAGGCCAAGGCCCGTACGGGGAGGTGTGAGGCGAGTGGTGGAGCAGCTGACGCAGCACGACCCGAGACGGATCGGCCCCTTCGAGGTGCTGGGACGGCTCGGCGCCGGCGGCATGGGGCTGGTCTATCTCGCACGGTCGGCGTCCGGACGCCGGGTGGCGATCAAGACCGTGCGGACCGAGCTCGCCGAGGACCAGCTGTTCCGGGTGCGCTTCACCCGCGAGGTGGAGGCGGCCCGCGCCGTGTCCGGCTTCTACACCGCGGCCGTGGTCGACGCCGACCCGCGCGCCGCCGTGCCGTGGCTGGCGACCGCGTACGTCCCGGCACCCTCCCTGGAGGAGATCGTCAACGAGTGCGGGCCGATGCCCGTCCAGGCCGTACGGTGGCTCGCGGCCGGCATCGCCGAGGCGCTCCAGTCCATCCACGGGGCGGGCCTGGTCCACCGCGACCTGAAGCCGTCGAACGTCCTCGTCGTCGAGGACGGTCCGCGCGTGATCGACTTCGGTATCGCGAGCGGCGTCTCCAACACCCGCCTGACCATGACGAACGTCGCCGTCGGCACCCCCGCCTACATGTCGCCCGAGCAGGCGAAGGACTCGCGGAGCGTCAAGGGCGCCAGCGACGTCTTCTCGCTCGGCTCCACGCTCGTGTTCGCCGCGACCGGGCACCCGCCCTACCACGGGGCGAACCCGGTGGAGACGGTGTTCATGCTGCTGCGCGACGAGCCCAACCTGGAGGGGCTGCCCGAGGAGCTGCGCCCGCTCATCGATTCCTGCATGCAGATGGAGGCCGCGCAGCGCCCCACCCCGGCCGACCTCCAGGCACAGCTCGCCCCGCACCTCTTCGGCGGCGGCGACGACAGCGGGACCGCGTCCGCGTGGCTGCCCGCGCGGGCCGTCGCGCTGATCGAGGCCCGGCGGGCCGGGCAGCGCACGGTGGCCGCGCCGATCCCGGCGCCCGGCCGCCGCCCCGGCGGCGGCCCCAGCGGCCAGGGACGGCCCGCCGACGTGCCCACGCACCACCACACGCCCCGCGGGCTCGCCGAACCCGGCATCGACCCGCGCACCGGCCAGGCCCTCCCGCAGCGCCCCCAGCACCCGCCCCGGCCCACGTCGGCGCCCTCGTCGGCGCCCGGGGCCGTGCCGGCGCCCTCCGGCGAGCCGGTGCGCCTGGGCGGCTCCCCGGTGCCGATCGGGCCCGGGCCGCGCGCGACCGCCTCGGCGCCCGCCGCACACGCCGGCTCCGCCGACTCCGCGACCGGCTGGGTCCGCCCGCCGGGCGGCACCCCGGCCGCCGCGGGCCCCGCCTCCGCGGCGGTCACCTCGCCCGCGGGCACGCCCTCCGTGCCGAACCCGGGCCCGGCCCCCGACAGCGGCCGCTGGCGCCCCTGGCGGTTCCGCATGTCCAACGAGGTCTGGGGCACCCCGACCGTCGCCGGCGACCTGCTCTACGTCACCTCCTTCGAGGTGCACGCCCTGGACGTGGCCACCGGCCGCCGCCAGTTCAAGACCCGCGACGTCGCCTGGTCCATGGCCGTCTCCGACGGCCGCATCCACGCCTCCGACGGCCCCTCCCTGTACGCCCTCGACGCCTCCGACGGCTCCGAGCTGTGGCGGCTGTCCACCGACGCCTGGGTGTACGCCCTGCGCGCCGACCGGGGCACCGTCGTCACCGCCACCCGCGGCGGCGGCGTACAGGCCTGGGAGGCCTCCAGCGGCCAGAAGCTGTGGGAGCTGACCGGGGCGCAGAGCGACTTCGAGACGCTCGACGCGGCCCCCGTCCTGCACGAGGGCACGGTGTACGTGTGGCAGGACGCGCGGCTGCGCGCCCTGGACGCCCGCAGCGGCCTGGAAGCCTGGTCCTACCCGGTCGGCGACGCCGCCTCCTGCGGCAACGTGCCGGTCCGCGTCGCCCCGGCCCCCGACGGCAACACCTACGTCGCCGCCGGCACCCGCGTGCTGTCCGTGGACCGGGCGTCGGGCCGGGTCCGCTGGCACTTCGAGGCGCCGGCCGTGTTCCTGGCCCCGCCGGCGTTCGCGCCGGGCGCGGCCGTCACCGGCGGCGGCGTGTACCTCGTGGACTACCTGGGCACCGTGTACGCGCTGGACGCGACCACCGGCAAGGACCGCTGGCGCATCGCCACCGAGCCGCGCTCGTCCACGGACCCGGTGCTGATCGCGGCCGGCAGCATCCACCTGGGCGCGGGCAGCGCCCTGTACACGCTGGACGCGGTCACCGGCACCCCGAAGTGGCGGTTCGCGGCGGGCGGCGAGATCACCGGCTCGCCGGCGGTCGCCGACGGCCGGGTGCACTTCGGCTCGGCCGACCACTGCCTGTACACCCTGGACGCGGCCGGCGGGCAGCTCCGCTGGAAGCTGGCCACGGGCGGGGAGATCGCCGGGGCGCCGGTCGCGGAGGGCGGCGTGGTGTACGCGTGCAGCAAGGACCGCTGCGTGTACGCGCTCGACGCCGCCAAGGGGACGGGGACGCGTACGGCCGGGTGAACGCCCGGCCGGGCGGCCGGCCCCGGCGGGGGTTCCGGCAGGGTTTCGGGCAGGGGTTCGAGCGCGGGGTCGGGCGGGGCTGCGGCGGGGTTGCGGCCCCGCCGAGTCGCGCACGGCACCGGGAGTGACAGGATGGACCCCATGAGCAACGTCTACTTCGACATCAACATCAACGGCGAGGCCGCCGGCCGGATCGTCTTCCGCCTCTTCGACGAGGTCGTCCCGAAGACCACCAAGAACTTCCGCGAGCTGGCCACCGGCCAGCACGGCTTCGGCTACGCGGGCTCGCCGTTCCACCGCGTCATCCCGCAGTTCATGCTGCAGGGCGGCGACTTCACCAACCAGAACGGCACCGGCGGCAAGAGCATCTACGGCGAGAAGTTCGCCGACGAGAACTTCCAGCTGAAGCACGACCGCCCGTACCTGCTGTCGATGGCGAACGCCGGCCGCAACACCAACGGCTCGCAGTTCTTCATCACCACGGTCGTCACCCCGTGGCTGGACGGCAAGCACGTCGTCTTCGGCGAGGTCGTCGAGGGCACCGAGGTCGTCGACGCGATCGAGAAGCTGGGCTCGCCGTCCGGCTCCACCCGCGCCAAGATCGAGATCGCGGCTTCGGGCACCATCGAGGCCTGATCCCTCATGCCCTCGGGCGCGCCCGGTACGGCCGGAGGCCCCGCCCTTCGAGGATCTTCGAGGGGCGGGGCCTCCGCCGTGTCGGTCAGAGCCGTCCGAACAGCACTCCGCGCCAGGTCCATCCCGCGCCGAGGACCGCCTTCTGCAGGGGCGTCTTCAGGTCCGACGTATCGAAGCGGAACGACTCCGCGGCCTCGATACCGCCGTCCTTCGTCCGCCCGATGGTCCACTGCTTCGACACCGTGGTCACCTGGCCGCGGGAGAACTCGCCCGCCGTCGCCAGCCGGGGCGTGTCACCGACCCACGTGACCTCCCACTCCCGGTCGGCGGTACGGACCTCGTGCCTGGCCGGGTCGAGCCGCATCCGGATCTGGACCTGCCGTTCCAGCCGGCGGCGGAGGAAGAACCCGTGCCAGGCGGGTTCCCGCAGCCGCCACTCCGCCACCAGGTCGGCGTCCTCGTCGGGGAGGGCGGTGCGCACGGCGTAGGGCACGTCCGGCCCGTTGAGCGCGAGCAGCGCGGCCCGCACCTCCTCCGCCGGCTCGGGTGCGATGCCGCCGTCGGGGCGCCGCGTACCGGTCAGCCTGTCCTTGAGGCCCATGGCTACGCCCCGGCCCCGGCGTCCGGGGTCCCGGTCCCGGTGTCCGGGCCGACGGCGCCGGCGTCCGGGCCGGCGGCGCGGGTGTCCGGGGCGACCGAGCGCAGGAACTCCTGGAAGTCCCCCCGCACGCTGTCCTCCTGGGCCGCGGTGACGGTCAGGATCAGCCGGATCACGGCGCGCTTGTGAGGGTCCGTCACGTCCTTCATGGCCAGGTAGACCTGGGACTGGACGAGCTCGCGCTGCGCGCCGTTGACGACGGCGGTGAACGTCAGCCTCTGTCCGAGGCCGGGCGAGTCCTCGGAGCCGAGCTCGCGGCGGGCGGTCACGACCACCGACTCGGCGACCTGGCGCAGCCGCTCCGCCGACCCCTCGGCCATGTCGGCGAGGGTCTCCTCGCCCGTCCAGAAGTCGCCGTCGATGGTGATGTTGGCGGTGAATCCGGCATCCGGTTCCGGATGCAGCGCGATGAACGCCACACCCGGGGCGCCGACCTCGTCCGGAGGCGCGGGCTGCCAGCCCTCCGGCAGGCTGAACTCGATCGGGAGCGGCAGTGTCGTGGGCATCTTGTCAGGCCTTCCTTCCACGGAGAAGTACATCATTCGAACAGGCCGACGAAGCCGTCCTTGATGTCGCCGGCGGTGTCGCCCACCCAGTCGGCAGCGTCGCCGGCGGACTTGGTCAGCTTGTCCGTGTCCAGCGTGAACTCGCCGCCCACCGAGCCGCCGATGCCGAGGGCGACACCCACCTTGCCGCCGACGTGCCACTTGCCGTCGTCGCCCTTGCCGAAGGTCACCTTGGCCTCCGCGCCCGCGCCGGCCCATCCCTCGGCCGTGCCGCCGGCGCCGATTCCGGCGACCTCCCCGCCCCCCGCGACACCGAGCTTCCCGCCGGCGAAGGCCTTCGCCCCGGCGCTGACGCCGTCCCACCGAGCCGAGCCGCTGACCGCGGCCTCTCCACCGGCGAATCCCTCGCTGCGCGCGTAGGCCCCGCCCCAGTGGCTGTAGTCGGCGCGTCCCTCGAGCAGGGTCCTGACGCCCGCGGACACCTCGGCCTTGCCGACGAAGCCGTCCTGGGTCGCCCCGTAGTTCGCGCTGGCCCTGGCTCCCAGGGTGATGTCGTCGATACCGGAGAGCGTCAGGTCGCCGTTCTGGTACTTGCCCTCCGCGGTCATCTTGAAGAGGTCGGCGTAGGCCTTGGCGGAGCCTTCCTTGCCGTACTTCTGGCCGCTCGCCGAGGCGCCGGCGCTGGGACCGGTGATGGTGAGGCCGCCTTCGGACTTCGGCCCGTTCTTGGCCGCCTCCGCCTCCTTGGCCGCTGCGTCCTTTGCGGCCTGCAGGTCCTTCAGGGCCTGGTTCAGGTCGCTCGTGGCGCCGGCGTTGAACCCGTTGAGCGTCATGTCGGCGCCCTTGCCGAAGCCGTCCTTGTTGCTGTCGATGACAGCGACCTCAAGGATGATCTTCATGTCCTGGTCGAGTTCGGTGACGGCCTTCACCCGGTCGTCGATGTGCTTCTGCCACTTGCCGACGGCCTCGCTGATCATCTTCTGGCCGTCGGGATCGTGGTGGTAGGCGCTGCGCTCGCCCGGGGTGAGCTTCGAGTAGTCGAAGGCGACGTGCCCCTGCTCGGAGACGGTCATGCCGGCGGCTATCGCATCGTCGCGGGCGCTCTCGAGCTTCTTCTTCAGGTCGGTGAACTTCTCCTGGGCGTCCCGCAGCAGGCTCGCGACCGCCTTCGCCTGCACCTGCGCCGCCGAGTACTCGTAGCGGGTCGCCGCGAAGCCCTTCTGGGCACTCGTGACGCTGACGCCGTTCCAGCCGTCGCCCATGGTGATCTTCTGGACGGTCTCGCCGTAGCGGGTCTCGATCTTCTTCAGCTCGCCCGCCATCGTCTCCCACTTGCCGGCGGCCGTGCCGAGCAGGCCCAGGTTCGTGGTCATGACCTCGTGGTAGTTCAGTGCCACAGCTCAGCTCCCCCTACAGGCCGTTCAGCTTCGACTTCGTCGCGAGGAAGTCGTTGCCCAGTCCGACGTCGTTGCGCGCGAAAAGACCCGAGGCGCCGCGCAGGGCGTTCTTCTCCGCTTCCAGCCGGGCGATCAGTACCTTGACCTGCTGGTCCCAGGTCTCCGCCACCTTTTTCAGGCCGGCGGCGGTCTCCCAGCCGTCGAAGCCCTTCTGGGCGGTGCTGGTGGAGTCGTCCGCGTGCTTGGCGGCCGTGTTGGTGTTCGGCTGGAGCTCGGTCTCGATCGTGTTCGCGGCGGCCTTCTTCTCGGCCGGTGTCGAGGCGAAGTCCTGTCCGCCCGGCGCCTGCAGCAGCGGTGGCGGCGCGTTGGTGGGTGACTGCAGCAGCGGTGGCGGCGGCGCGGTGGCTCCGGGGGCCAGCGGCCCCTCGCCGTTCAGCCGCATGCCCACCTGCTGGTCCGGACCGAGTTCATCTGACATGGTTGCGCCTCCCCGTCGGCTGGCGCTGATCATATGCATGGCAACTGTGAACCGGCCAAGCAGTCCTGCATGTCCGAAAAGTGCCCACCCTGTCCGACGCCCGTCACCGCAGCCGGGGTTCCGGCGCCTCCCGGCGGCCCGTGAACAGGCCGGCCTGCCGGTCCGGCGGCAGGTTGCCCAGGGCGATCAGCGCCGGGGCCTGCGCCAGCGCCTGCTGAAGGGCCGTCTGCTTCGCCGCCCACAGGGCCCGTACGGTGCCCTGCACGGCCTCCGTCGGGAACCCGGCCAGCGTCCGCGCCGCCCGCAGCGCCGCCTCGGGCAGTTCCCCGGGCGCGGCCAGTTCCGAGACCAGCCCGATCTCGTACGCCCGCCGGGCCGAGAGCCGCTCCGCCGTCCCCATCAGGGACATCCGGGCGGCCTCGCCGAACGGCATCCGCTGGGCCATGTACACGGCCTCGTAGGCGCTGACCATCCCGTACGAGGTGTGCGGGTCGAAGAAGGTCGCCGTGTCGGAGGCGATGATGAACTCGGCCTCGCCCAGCAGGTAGAACGCCCCGCCGCAGGCCATGCCGTTGACGGCGGCGACCACCGGCTTCCACAGGTCGCCCGCCTTCGGGCCGATCGCCGCCAGCGGGTCGTCGACCGAGTACGGGGACCCCGGCTGCGGGACGGAGGCGCCCCGGTCGATGCCGGTGCAGAACGCGGCCCCGCCCGCCCCGGTCAGCACCACCGCCCGGACCCCGTCGTCGTACCGGAACTCCCGCCACACCGCGATCAGTTCGGCGGCGGTCGCCAGGTCGATGGCGTTGTGCCGGTGTTCCCGGTCCAGGGTGACGACCGCGACCCCGTCCGCCTTGTCCCGCTCCACCCGCAGCGTCACGGCTTCTCCAGGACCCAGCGCGGCACGGTGATCCCGCCTGCGTTGGCGAACACCGCCTGGACCCGCGCGCCGATGCGCAGCCGGGCCGGGTCCACCGAGTTCAGCGGGGCGTCGGCCGAGGCGACGAGGTTCCCGGCGAGCCGGATGTGGGGCGCGTCGGCGAGTTCCACGAGGACGACGTTGTACGGAGCCTGCGCCGCGTACGCGGGAAGCAGCGGCGGGTGCGGCCGGACGTACGACCAGATGCGGCCGCGGCCGCCGGTGGGGCGCCATGCGGAGCCGAACGACTGGCAGTGCGGGCAGCAGGGGCGCGGGGGGAAGCGGAGTCTGCCGCAGGCGGTGCAGGCCTGGACGCGGAGCTCGCCCCGGGCGGCGTACTCCCAGAAGGGGGCGCCGTCGGCGTCCGGGACGGGCAGGAGCAGTTCTTCGGCGGCTGCGGTCATGGTGGTCCCTCGTCTCCTCGTCTTCTCGTGTCCCGGACGGCGGGGTGGTTCAGGCGCGCAGCAGGAGCGCCGACGTCGGGACGCCCTCGCCCGCCGTCACCAGGCAGGTCGAGGCGCCGGGCACCTGGGCGGTCGAGGTGCCGCGCAGCTGCTTGACCGCCTCGTTGATCAGGTTGAAGCCGTGGACGTAGGCCTCGGACAGGCCGCCGCCGCCGGTGTTGATCGGGAGCCGGCCGCCGGTCTCGAGGGCGCCGCCCTCGGTGTAGGCGGCGCCCTCGCCGCGCCCGCAGAAGCCGTAGCCCTCCAGCGACAGCGGGATCAGCGGGGTGAAGGCGTCGTATATCTGGGCGACGTCGACGTCCTGCGGGCCGAAGTCGGCGTGCTTCCACAGGTGGCGGGCGGCGGTCCAGGCGGGGCCGGTCAGCGGGTCGTCGTTCCAGTAGTTGACCATGCCGTGGTGCTGGGCGGGCAGGCCTTGGGCGACGGAGTGCACGTACACGGGGCGCTGCCGGCAGTCGCGGGCGCGCTCGGCGGAGACGATGACGCAGGCCAGCGCGCCGTCGGTCTCGAGGCAGTTGTCGAACAGGCAGAGCGGTTCGCTGATCATGCGGGAGGTCATGTACATCTCGCGGGTCAGCGGCCGGTCGTACATGATCGCGGCGGGGTTCTCGTTGGCCCGGTTGCGGCAGGCCATGGCCACGTTGAAGAGGTGGTCGCGGGTGGCCCCGTACTCGTGCATGTAGCGGCGGGCCAGCATGGCGATCTCGTCGGCGGGGCGGAGCAGGCCGAAGGGGCGGGTCCACTGCCCGGGGGTGGGCAGTTGGACGGCGGTGCTGGTCCAGGGGCGCGGCCCGGAGCCGCGTTTGCGGGAGCGCCAGGCGACGCCGACGGTGGCCTGGCCGGTGGCGACGGCGGCGGCGAGGTGGCCGACGGTGGCGCAGGAGCCGCCGCCCCCGTAGCCGACCTTGGAGAAGAAGGTGACGTCGCCGGCGCCGATGGACTTGGCCACCTCGACCTCGTCGGTCTCCTCCATGGTGTACGAGGCGAAGGCGTCGACCTCGGCGGGGGCGATGCCGGCGTCCGCGAGGGCGGCGAGGACCGCCCGGCAGGCGAGCTCCTTCTCGGACTCGGGAAGGTGTCTGGCGAAGGGCGTCTGGCCGATTCCGGCGATCGCCGCAGCGTCCTTGAGTGTTGCCGCCATCCGCCGCCTCCGGGGTCGCGCCAGTGCTGACAGCCGCGAAGGCTACAGCTAATCTGACGGATAGTCAGCTACGGGTGTCGTGGGGAGGCGGACGATGGGCGAGGGCGTACGCGCATCCGGGCACGGACCGGGGCCCGAAACCGGGTTCGGGGCGGGACGCGGGGCGGGACGCGACACGGGATGCGACACGCGACGCGACCCGGGACACGGGGCCACGGGCGAGGACGTGCGGGGCGACCTGCGCTGGGGCAGCATCGCCGGACTGGTGCGCGCGGCCGCCGCCCGCCACGCCGACCGCGAGGCCGTGGCCGACGGCCGCACCCGCCTGAGCTACGCGCAGCTCGGCGAGCGCATCGAACGCGCCGCGGCCGCCACCCTCGCCGCCGGCGTCGAGCCGGGCGACCGGGTCGCCGTATGGGCCCCCAACACCCTCGACTGGATCGTCTCCGCCCTCGGCGCCGTCTCCGCGGGCGCCGTCCTCGTCCCCCTCAACACGCGTTTCAAGGGCACCGAAGCGGCGTACGTCCTCCAGCGCAGCCGGGCCCGGCTGCTGTTCGTCACCGGCGCCTTCCTCGGCACCTCCTACGTCGCCGCCCTGCGCCGGGCCGCCGCGCAGGGCCCCGCGGGAGGCCGCGGCCCGCTGCCCGGCCTGCCGCACCTCGAGCAGGTCGTCGTCCTCGCCGACGACGCCCCCGAGGACTTCCGCACCTGGAAGGACTTCCTGGCCGGCGGTGACTCCGTACCCGCCGGGGCCGTCCGCCGGCGCGCCGCGTCCATCCGCCCCGAAGACCCCTCCGACATCATCTTCACCTCGGGCACCACCGGCAGACCCAAGGGCGCCGTCATCACCCACGCCCAGTCCCTGCGCTGCTACGAGGTGTGGAGCGAGCTCGCCGGACTGCGCGAGGGCGACCGCTACCTGATCGTGAACCCCTTCTTCCACACCTTCGGCTACAAGGCCGGCATCCTCGCCTGCCTGATGCGCGGCGCCACGATGGTCCCCCAGCCCGTCTTCAACGTGGACACGGCCCTCGCCAACATCGCCGCCGAGCGGATCTCCGTACTCCCCGGCCCGCCCACCCTCCACCAGTCCCTCCTCGACCACCCCCAGCGCGACCGCCACGACCTGTCCACCCTCCGCCTGGTCGTCACCGGCGCCGCCGTCGTCCCGCTGCGGCTCGTCGAGCGGCTCCGCGGCGAACTGCACATCGACACCGTCCTCACCGCCTACGGGCTCTCCGAGGCCGGCGGCATCGTCTCCATGTGCCGCCGCGGCGACCCGGCCGAGGTCATCGCCGCCACCTCCGGACGGGCCGTCCCCGGCACCGAGATCCGGATCGCCGGCGGCGACGGCCGGGCGCTGCCCGCGGGCGAGGCGGGCGAGGTGTGGGTGCGCGGCCACCACGTGATGAGCGGCTACTTCGAGGACCCGGAGGAGACCGACCTGGCCGTCACCCCCGACGGCTGGCTGCGCACCGGCGACGTCGGAATCCTCGACGCCGACGGCAACCTGCGCATCACCGACCGGATCAAGGACATGTTCATCGTCGGCGGCTTCAACGCCTACCCCGCCGAGATAGAGCAACTCCTCGGCCTGCACCCGGACATCGCCGACGTGGCGGTCGTCGGCGTCCCCGACCACCGCCTCGGCGAGGTCGGCAAGGCGTACGCGGTGCGCCGCCCGGGCTCCACGCTCACCGCCGACGACCTGATCGCCTGGTCCCGCCGGGAGATGGCCAACTACAAGGTCCCGCGCGCCGTGGAGTTCCTCACCGAACTCCCGCGCAACGCGAGCGGCAAGGTCCTCAAGCGGGAGCTCCGCGCCCGCTGACCCGTCCGCCCGCTGACCCGCCCGCCTGTCCGCCCGTCCGCCCGCCGGTTCGACCGGTGCTACCGGGCGTCCTTGCGGGCCAGGACCAGCCGCCAGCGCGGGCTGCCGTCCGGGCGGCGCCCGAAGGGCTCCAACGGCACGGTCTCCACCGTGAAGCCGGCCGCCCGCAGGTCCGCGCGGACCCCGCCCCAGGGGAACGTCCGGTAGTACATGACGAACGGCGGCCGCCACACCGCGTTGCGGACGCGCATCGCCGCGTCGAAGCCCGCCACCGCCCACCACAGCGGGGAGGTCGGCGGGATCGGCGCCCCGATCGGGAAGGCGAACACGCCGCCCGCGCGCAGCGCGCGGTGGACATCGCCGAAGAGGGCGGGCCGCTCGGCCGGCAGGAAGTGCCCGAACGCCCCGAAGCTGACCGCCAGGTCGTACGTGTCCGCGAGCCCGGGCGGCAGCGCCCGCGCGTCGGCCCGCAGCAGGTCGACCCCGTCGCCGCCGTGCAGCCGCTCCGCCTCGGCCAGCATGCCCGCGCTCAGGTCCACACCGGTCACCCGGTCCCGGCACAGCCGGCGGAGCATCCCGAGGGCCGCGCCCGTGCCGCAGCAGACGTCCAGGCCGGAGCCGAAGGAGCCCTCGTACCGGGCGAGCGCCTCCTCGACGGCGTCGAGCATGCGGTCCGGCGTGCGGAACGGCGTGTGGTCGAACTTCGGCGCGAGCAGGTCGTAGCCCCGCTCGACCGACGAGAAGGCCTGTACGGCGAGCTCGCGCAGGCTCGGCCCCTGGGAGGTGAACACGGTCCCAGCGTAGTCGCGGACCGGTGCGCCCGACCCGGCGGCCGACCACCCCCGCCTGCGTACGCACCCGCGCCTGCACGTACGCACGCGGCGGCCGCGGTGGCTCCCCCTCCGGGCCACCGCGGCCGCCGTTCCTGCGTTGTGCTCCCCCGTGGTCTTGCTTCCCCCGTGGTGGCGCCGGGTCCCCCGTGACCCCGGCGCTCCCCTTGGGATTCCCCCGTACCCCCCGTACCCCCCGTACCCCCGTGTTCCCTGCGCGCGGCCGTCCCCCGTATCCCCCGTATCCCCCGTGGGACGGCCGCGCGGGAACCGCCCGGTTACGGACGCGGGCCGGACGCGTGGTTGTCCAGCGAGACGATCTCCTCGTCCGCAGCCGGCTTGTCGACCGGCTTGATCGCGATGCCGGAGGCGTGGTTGTCCATCGGCGTGATGTCGGCGTCCGCTGCGGCGGGGCCGTCGACCGGCTTGATCTCGATCCCCGACGCGTGGTTGTCGAGCGGGATGATGTCGCTCTCGTTCTGCAGGATGTTCTCGTTCGTCGTCATCGGATCTCCTGATGGATGGCTAGGGCCCGTTCGGCGATTCCCCCGCGGACCGCCGAACGGGCGGTCCTCCAGCGGACTCCCGCGCCCCCGACGCGGTGAGTCGATGCGTCCATGGTGCCGGGAGGCGATAAACGAACGATGAATGCCTCCGTTCAACTCCCGCCCGGTGCGGGCTCGCCACCGCCGGATCAGGCGGCGAGCTCCGAGGCCAGCAGGGCCCGTACCTCGGCCAGTTCCGGCGATCCGAGCCCCTCGAAGACGGACTCCGCGTCCCGCCAGCACGCCCGCGCCCGGTCCCGCTGCCCCAGCCGCTGGAGGGCCTTGCCCAGCACGGTCAGCACGGTGGCCCGGCGCCACTCGCCGCCGATCCCGCGCAGCGCGATGGCCTGTTCGGCGTGGGCGGCGGCCAACGTGGGCCGGTGCGCGGCCAGGTGGGCCTCGGCCAGCCGGAAGTGCGTCACGCCCTCCCACAGGGGCTGGCGGTTGTCGTGGAAGAGGGACAGCGCCTCGGTGAGCTGCGCCTGCGCCTCGGCGAGCCGCCCGGCCTGGGTGAGGGCGATGCCGAGCGCGTACCGGCCGTTGGCCAGGCGCAGGGTCAGGCCCATCCGGTCGTATATGGCGATGCCCTGCTCGGCGAGTTCGATCGCGCTGGTCAGCCGGCCCAGCTCCACGTGGATGCGGGAGAGGTTGCACAGGGCGCTGGCCTCGCCGATGTGGTTGGCGTCGGCGCGGAAGTTGTCGATGGCCTCCAGCAGGTAGCGCTCGCCGTCGGCGTAGCGGGCCTGGTAGAGGGCGATGATCCCGCGGTCGTTGGGCGCCCAGCAGCTGGGCAGCGGGTCGCCGGCCTCGCGGGCCAGGACCATGGCCTGCCGGGCCTCGTCGTCGGCCTCGGCGAACCGGCCGGCGACGAGGTGGACGTTGGTCAGGGCGGTGCGGGCGCGGCCCTCGGCGTGCGGGTCCTCGGCGGCGCGGGCCGCGTCGCGCAGGGCCGCGGCGGCGGACTCGTACTGCTTGGAGTTGGCGCCGGACTCGGCGAGGTCCTTGGCCGCCCACAGCAGGTCCACGGCCCGGCGCAGCACGTCGGCGCGGCCGGTGGTGCGTACGGAGGACTGCCGGACGCAGGCGAGCAGCGGGTCGGCCTCGGCGTACAGCCAGTCCAGGGCGGCGCGGGGCTCGGTGAAGCGCAGGCCGGGGTGGTGGGTGGCCGCGAGGTGGGCGGGCAGCCGGTCGCCGGGCCGTTCGACGGCGTACACGGCGGAGGCGGTGGCGAGGTAGAAGTCGAGCAGCCGGTCGAGGGCGGCGTCCCGCTCGGTCGCGGGCTGCTCGTCGCGCTCGGCGCAGGCACGCGCGTAGAGGCGTACGAGGTCGTGGAAGCGGTAGCGGCCGGGGGCGGCGGATTCCAGGAGGGAGCAGTCGACTAAAGCCTCCAGGAGGTCCTCGGTGTCGTGCTCGGGCCGGTCCAGGACGGCGGCCGCGGCGGCCAGCGAGATGTCGGGGCCGTCGGCGAGGCCGAGGAGGCGGAACGCGCGCTGCTGGGCGGGCTCGAGCTGGCCGTAGCCCAGCTCGAAGGTGGCCTTGACGGCGAGGTCGCCGGCCTGGAGCTCGTCGAGGCGGCGGCGCTCGTCGGCGAGCTTGGCGGCGAGGACGGAGACGGTCCAGGTGCGGCGGGCGGCCAGGCGGGAGGCGGCGATGCGGATGGCGAGGGGGAGGAAGCCGCAGGCGCCGACGACGTCGAGGGCGGCCTGGCGTTCCGCTGCGACGCGCTCGGCGCCGACGATCCGGGTGAACAGCTGGAGGGCCTCCTCGGGGCTCATCACGTCGAGGTCGACGAGATGGGCCCCGGCGAGGCCCGCCATGCGGACCCGGCTGGTGACGAGGGCGGCGCAGCCGGCGGTGCCCGGCAGCAGCGGCCGGACCTGGGCGGCGTCGCGGGCGTTGTCGAGGAGGACCAGGACGCGGCGGCCGTCGAGGGTGGAGCGGTAGAGCGCGGCCCGCTCGTCGGCGGTGTCCGGGATGGCGGTGTCGGGGGTGCCGAGGGCGCGCAGGAAGGAGCCGAGGACGGCGACGGGCTCGGCGGGGCGCGGCTCGGTGCCCTGGAGGTCGACGTACAGCTGGCCGTCGGGGAAGTGCGGGCGGGCGGCGTGCGCCACGTGCACGGCGAGGGTGGTCTTGCCGACGCCGCCGATGCCGGCGAGCGCGGAGACGGCCATGATCTGGCCGTCGGCGGCGGACAGGATGGCGCCGAGCTCGCTGACGAAGGTGGCGCGGCCGGTGAAGTCGGGCACGGTGGCGGGCAGCTGCGCGGGCCGGACGTGGACGGGCGCGGCGGCCGGGGCCGGGGCCTCGGCGCAGGCGAGTTCGGCGTCGGCGCGCAGGATGCGCTGCTGGAGCGCGGCCAGCTCGGGCCGCGGGTCGACGCCGAGCTCGTCGGCGAGGAGGCGGCGGGTGTCGGCGTACACGGCGAGGGCCTCGGCCTGCCGGCCGCTGCGGTACAGGGCGAGCATCAGCAGCTCGCGCAGCCGCTCCCGCAGCGGGTAGGCGGCGGTCAGGGCGGTGAGCTCGGAGACGGCCTCGGCGTGGTGGCCGACTTCCAGGTCGAGGTCGAGGCGGGTCTCCAGCAGCTGGAGGCGCCACTCCACGAGCCGGGCGCGTTCGGTCTCGGCGTGCGGGCCGGGGACTCCGGCGAGGGGTTCGCCGTCCCAGATGTCGAGGGCGCGGGCCAGGAGGGTGCGGGCGAGGGCGCGGTCGCCGGCGGTGCGGGCCTGCTCGGCGTCGGAGGCGAGGCTGCGGGCGACGCCGAGGTCGAGGGTGCTGGTGGGGGTGTGGATGGCGTAGCCGCCGGCATCGGTGACCAGGGTGCCCGGGTCGAGGACCTTGCGCAGGCGGGACGCGTACGTGCGGATGGTGGCGAGGGCCTGCTGCGGCGGGTCGTCGCCCCAGATGGCGTCGATCAGCTCGGGCGCGGTGGCGGTGCGGCCGTCGCGCAGCAGCAGCACGGCGAGCAGGGCGCGCTGCTGGGGGGTGCCGGAGGGCAGGGTCTCGCTGCCGCGCCAGGCGCGGATCGGACCGAGGACGGCGAAGCGGGAGCCGGGGGAGGGTGCGGCTGCGGGCGCGGGCGCGGGCGCGGCGGTGCGCGCGGGCGGCCCGGCCTCCGGGGCTGCGGGCCCGGGGGCGGCCTGGGCGGTCCGGGGGGCGCGCCGGGCTGCCTCGGGGTGGTTCCGCTGGTGCGGGATGGCCGGTATGCCGTCCATCTGTCGTCCCCCCTGCCTTCCGTCGGTGTAAGGGTCAGTCTGCCCTGTCTCGCTCGTACCCGTCAGCCCGTGTCGAACCGATCACTCCCCAATTAGCTGACGGTACGTCAGATTGACGCTACCGTGAGGGCCATGGAGACCTTCCCGAAGATCATCTCGGTGGACGACCACACGGTGGAACCCCCGCACGTCTGGCAGGACCGGCTCCCGTCCCGACACCGCGACACCGGACCCCGGATCGTTCGCGCCCCGCTCAGGGAAATGACCTTCCTCGGCGGCAAGTTCGCCCCCGTCATGGGCGCCAAGGGCGACCCCGGACCGATCGGCGACTGGTGGGTCTACGAGGACCTCCACCGCCCCCTCACCCGCCTCGACACCGCCGTCGGCTACGACCGCGACGAGATCCGGCTCGAGGTGATCACCTACGAGCAGATGCGCCCCGGCTCCTTCTCCGTACCCGAACGCCTCGCCGACATGGACGCCAACCACGTCCAGTCCGCGCTCTGCTTCCCCACCTTCCCCCGCTTCTGCGGCCAGACCTTCACCGAGGCCAAGGACCGCGAACTCGGGCTCCTCGGCGTACGCGCCTACAACGACTGGATGGTCGAGGAGTGGTGCGGCCCCGAAGCCCGCGGCCGGCTCATCCCCCTCACCCTCATCCCGCTCTGGGACGCCGACCTCGCCGCCGCCGAGGTCCGCCGCAACGCGGCCCGCGGCGTACGCGCCGTCGCCTTCTCCGAGATACCCCCGCACCTGGGGCTGCCCTCGATCCACACCGACGCCTGGGACCCCTTCCTCCAGGCGTGCCACGAGACCGGCACCGTCATCGCCATGCACATCGGCTCCTCCAGCCGCATGCCGTCCACCTCCGCCGACGCCCCGCCCGCCGTCGGCTCCACCATCACCTTCGCCAACTGCTGCTTCTCGATGGTCGACTGGCTGATGAGCGGCAAGTTCGAACGCTTCCCGAACCTCCGCGTCATGTACGCCGAGGGCCAGATCGGCTGGATCCCGTACATCCTGGAACGCGCCGACGTGGTCTGGGAGGAGAACCGCGGCTGGGGCGGAGTGGCCGACAAGGTCCTGCGCCCGCCCTCGGAGCTCTTCGCCGAACACGTCTACGGCTGCTTCTTCGACGACGCCTTCGGCCTGCGCAACCTCGACGCCATCGGCGCGGCCAACATCCTGTACGAGACCGACTACCCGCACTCCGACTCCACCTGGCCGAAGTCCCGCGAGGTCGGCGAGGCCCAGATGGGCCACCTCGCCCCGGACGTGGTCGAACGCATCGTCCGCGGCAACGCCATCGAGCTGCTGGGCCTGACCCCGGAGGGCCTCTGGGCGGGCGCGTAGCGGACGGTGAGCGGCCGTCCCCTTGCGGGTGAGCGGACCACCAAGGCATGCTTCGCCAGAGCAAAGCTGAAGGGGCGGCAGTGATGGACAAGCGGACCTTGGTGACCGGGGTGTTGTGCACGATAGCGGCGGTCGGCGCGTCGGCCGCCATGACCAAAGTGGTGCCGGACCCGGGAAGCCGGCCGGACACCCGGGTCGGGGCGGCGGCCCCGGTGCAGCCCTCGCCGAGCCCGACTTCGCGAACGCAATCACCGAAGCAGCCGCAGCTGACCACCTCCGGAACGCCCAAGCCGGGCACCCCGGCGGCCTTCACCGGAGCCCTGTTCGAGGGCGGCGTGCCGGGTGATCACTTCTGCACGGCAACCGTGGTCCGCAGCCCCGGCAAGAACCTCATCGTCACGGCCGGGCACTGCCTGCTCTCCGGCAACGCCGCCGACCGCGGCGCCGTCTTCGCACCCGCGTACGCGAACGGGGCTGCCCCGTACGGCTCCTGGAAGATCGAGGAGGTCTTCGAGGACAGCCGCTGGTCCGACGGCTCCGACGACGACTACGACCTCGCCTTCGCCCGCCTCGCCCCCGACGCCTCGGGCCGCAACATCGAGGACGTCACCGGCGCCGCCCCCCTGGACACCACCGGCCGGGCCGGCGAGCAGGTCACCGTCACCGGCTACCCCTCCGACCGCAAGGTCCCGCGCACCTGCACGGCCACGGCGGTCCGCGAAACCCCGACCCGGCAGCGCTTCGACTGCGCGGACTTCCCGGACGGCACGAGCGGCAGCGCCTGGCTCGCCCGCGACGGCAGGATCATCGGCATCCTGACCGGCGGCGACACCGACGACGTCTCGACCAGCACCGTCCTCGGCGACTACGCGGCCACGTTGTACGCACGGGCCACGGGAGGCGCGGGGACCCGGGGCTGAGGGGCCGACAGGCGACCCGGGCGGCAACGCGGGGGAACGGAATCAGCCCACGAGCCCCAGATGAACCGGCTCCCCGCCCCCCTCTGCCAGCAACTCGGCCAGCCGCGGCGGCCACGACGGCTCCCCGAGCCCGGCCAGCGCCTCCTGGGACAACCACCGCCAGTGCGCGTCGGGTTCCTCCGGCACGGGATCGCGACGGGGGCCGGTGGTGACGTAGATGTGCTCGTGCTGGCGCACGGGCACGCCCTCGTGGGTGAAGTCGTGCTCCCACGTGCACAGCAGCCGCTGCGGCAGGAGGTCGGTCCACCCGGTCTCCTCCCGCAGCTCCCGCCGCACACACTCCTCGGGCGTCTCCCCGGGATCGATCCCCCCGCCGGGCGGCAGCCAGTGAATGCCGACCTCGACGTTGTCCTCGCGGAACAGGAACACCGACCCACCGGGATCCAGAACCACAATGCGCGCTGCGTACCTGGGAGTTCTCATCCCCCGAGCGTACGACGCCATGCCTCTGAGACAAGGGGCAGCGGGCGGGGAGCGTGCTCCGCGCGACGCCGAGCACGACGCGCCGAAGCCGGCGGACCGGCGGGCATCCCGATCGCCGCAACCGCCGCCGCCGGCCTGCCCCGGCTGTGTGCATCCCCTCCTCTCCCCCCGCCGTCACCCCCGTCACCCCGACACCCCCCGGGAGGTTGACGTCTGCGGTCCGGGGGCCTTGTGCTGTGTACGGTCGGGGGAATGAGCAAGTTCGCCCGAGTCGGCTTTCCCCGGCCCCGTGCGGCGGCGCGTGCCGGGGCCGGGGTCGGCGCCGCTGCCGCGGTCGGCCTGCTGGCCTGCACGGCGGCCTGGTTCCACGCCGTCCAGGACGCGCCCGGCAGCGCCGAGGCGCGGGCCCACAGCGCCACCGACGACCGCCCTGCCGCAGCGGCCGCCGCCGCAGACGGCCGCGCCGGGCGTGAGGCCAGGTGGTACGGCTTGCAGGGACTTTCCGGCATCAGCGAGCAGACCCTGGCCCGGATCCCGGCGGACTCCCTCCAGCTGATCCTGGTCACGGGCAGGGCGAGGGATTCCTCGTACGCCACCGCCGCCCTCTACACCCGCCCTGCCGCCGGAGCCGAGTGGGTCCTGGCCGGGCGCTGGCCCGCACGCACCGGAGCCAGGGGGTGGTCGGCGGAGCGCAGCTACGGGGATCTCACGTCCCCCGTAGGGGTGTTCTCGCTGAGTGACGCCGGCGGCCTGCTGCCGAAGCCGCCGGGGACGAGGCTGCCGTACGACCGCAGCCGGGCCTTCACGGCCTCCGGCCACGGGGTGGAGGGGGAGCCCCTGGCCGGCTCCTTCGACTACGTCGTCGCGATCGACTTCAACCGCAAGCGCGGGGTGTCGCCGCTGGACCCGACGAAGCCGGAGGGCGAGCGCAAGGGCGGCAACATCTGGCTGCACGTGGACCACGACGGCCCGTCGCAGGGCTGCGTCGGGATCTCGAGGCAGGCGATGTGGAAGGTGCTGAACACGCTCGACCCGGCAGCGAAGCCGGTCATCGCCATGGGCCCGCAGGGCTTCTGACCCCGGCAGGCTCCCCCACGCCCTTGTCTGACGCATCGTCAGGTATGACGATGGCCCCCGACGCCCGGACGAGCCGGACAGAGCATCGAGGCGGGGGACGGTATGGCGCGCGTGTTTCCGGAAGGCCGGCTGGCGTACGGGATGCAGCTCCCGATCCAGTCGCAGAGCACCCTGTACGCCGAGGCCTGGGAGGCCTCGGCCGGCCCCGCCGACCTCGCCGAGGTCGCCCGGGCCGCCGACCGGGCCGGGTTCGGATACGTCGCCACCTGCGACCACGTCGCCATCCCGCGCCGCCTCGCCGGCCCCATGAGTACCCTCTGGTACGACCCGGTGGCGACCCTCGCCTTCCTCGCCGGGGTCACCGAACGCGTACGGCTGCTGAGCCACGTCGCGGTCCTGGGCCTGCGGCACCCGCTGCTGAGCGCCAAGCAGTACGCCACCGTCGACCACCTCTCGGGCGGCAGGCTGATCCTGGGCGTCGGCGCGGGCCACGTCCGGGAGGAGTTCGAGATCCTCGGCGTCGGCTTCGCCGGGCGCGGCGCCCTGCTCGACGAGACCCTGGACGCCCTCCGCGCGGCCCTCGGGCCCGAGGAGTTCCCGGCCTTCGAGGGGGAGCGGTTCTCCTTCCGGGACCTCGGCCAGCGGCCCCGGCCCGCCCAGGACCGGATCCCCGTCTGGGTCGGCGGCTCCTCGCCCGCCGCCGTGCGGCGGGCGGCCGTCCGCGGTGACGGCTGGCTGCCGCAGGGCGACCCGCGGGACCGGCTGCCCGCGCAGATCGCCCGGATCAGGGAGCTCCGGGAGGCGGCCGGGATCGCGGAGCCGTTCGAGGTCGGTGCGATCACCGAGGCGCTGTACGTCGGCGAGCCCGCCTGGGACACCGGCCGCCGCGCCCTGGCCGGTAAGCCGGAGGTGCTCGCCGAGTCGCTGCGCGAGTACCGGGCGCTGGGCGTCGACCAGATCCAGGTGCGCTTCCGCAGCCGCGATCGCGCCGAGCTGACCGACCAGATCGCCGCGTTCGGGGCCGAGGTGGCGCCCCTCCTCAACGACTGGCGACCACGACCAGGAGCACAGGCTTGACGCTCCCGCCCCCGCGGTGGAACAGTCGACCCATCCAATCTGACGGTGCGTCAGAAACCAGAGGACGGTGAACCCCCTTGGAATTCGGGCTCTTCGTGCAGGGATACGTGCCTGAGGCGCGGTCCAAGGTCGACCCCGCGGCGGAGCACAAGGCGCTGATCGAGGAGACCGAGTACGTCATCCAGGCCGACAAGTCCGGCTTCAAGTACGCCTGGGCCTCCGAGCACCACTTCCTGGAGGAGTACTCGCACCTGTCGGCGAACGAGGTCTTCCTCGCCTACCTCGCCCACGCCACCGAGCGCATCCACCTCGGCTCCGGCATCTTCAACCCCCTGGCGCCCGTCAACCACCCGGTCAAGGTGGCCGAGAAGGTCGCCATGCTCGACCACCTCTCCAAGGGCCGCTTCGAGTTCGGCACCGGCCGCGGCGCGGGCAGCCACGAGATCCTCGGCTTCCTGCCCGGCGTCACGGACATGAACCACACCAAGGAGATGTGGGAGGAGACCATCGCCGAGTTCCCCAAGATGTTCCTCCAGGAGGAATACGAGGGGTTCCAGGGCAAGCACTGGTCGCTGCCCCCGCGCAAGGTCTTCCCCAAGCCGTACGGCAAGGCCCACCCGGCCATGTGGTACGCCGCCGGGTCCCCGTCCTCGTACGCCATGGCGGCGAGGAAGGGCCTCGGGGTGCTCGGGTTCAGCGTCCAGAAGGTCTCCGACATGGAGTGGGTGCTGGAGCAGTACAAGACGGCGGTCCGGGAGGCGGAGGCCATCGGCGCCTTCGTCAACGACAACGTGATGGTCACCTCGACGGCGATCTGCGCGGAGACCCACGACAAGGCGGTCGAGATCGCGGTCAACGCCAACATGAACCGCTTCCAGTCGCTGGTCTTCCGCTACCACGACACCTTCCCGCGGCCCGAGGCGATCCCGCAGTGGCCCGAGATCCTGCCCGAGTACAACGCGGAGATCATCGAGCTCCTCATCGCCGAGGAGCTGCTGATCTGCGGGGACCCGTCCGAGGTCCTCGCCCAGTGCAAGCGGTGGGAGCAGGCGGGGGCCGACCAGCTCTCCTTCGGCCTGCCGACCGGCGTCTCGTACGAGGACACGATGACCACGATCAAGCTGATCGGCGAGCACGTGATCCCGGAGATCGACACCGACCCGGTGCACCGCACCACCCGCTTCCGCCAGGGCGCCGACGCGGGCGCCTGACCGGCGGTGGAGCGGGGACGGCGGGTTCCCGGACCGCCGTCCCGGGGGCCCCGGCCCCGCGGAACCGGCCGGGGTGCGGGGGCAGCGGCCTGCCCCCCGCCCCGGCCGGCTGCCGAAGCGGGAGGCGACCGAAGCGGGAGCCCCGGGCACACCCGGGACGTCCCCGATCGGCACGCAGGGAACGGGAAGCAGGGAAGAGGAGAAGGGACGCCACCCGTCATGCTCGACCACCTGATCAGGGGAGCCACCGTCGTCGACGGCACCGGATCCCCCCGGTACACCGCCGACGTCGGCATCCGCGACGGCCGCATCGCCGTCATCGGCGCCCCCGGTACCGTCACCGAGGAGGCCCGCACCGGCGAGGACGCCACCGGTCTCGTCCTCTGCCCCGGTTTCGTCGACCCGCACACCCACTACGACGCCCAGCTGTTCTGGGACCCGTACGCCACCCCCTCCATGAACCACGGCGTGACCACCATCGCCGGCGGCAACTGCGGCTTCACCCTCGCCCCGCTCAACCCGGCCCGCCCCGAGGACGCCGACTACACGCGCCGCATGATGAGCAAGGTCGAGGGCATGGCCCTCGCCGCCCTGGAGGAGGGCGTCGACTGGACCTGGTCCTCCTTCGGCGAGTACCTCGACGCCCTGGAAGGGCGGATCGCCGTCAACGCGGGCTTCATGGTCGGCCACTGCGCGCTGCGCCGCCACGTCATGGGCGAGGACGCCATCGGCGGCCGGCCCACCCCCGCCCAGCTGGAGCAGATGGTCTCCCTCCTCCACGAGGCCATGGACGCGGGCGCCTGGGGCCTGTCCACCACCCAGTCCGCCACCCACTCCGACGGGGACGGCGCCCCCGTCGCCTCCCGGCACGCCGAGCCCGCCGAACTGATCGCCCTGTCCCGGGCGGTCGGCGAACACGAGGGCACCCAGCTGGAGGCCATCGTCGCCGGCTGCCTCGACCGGTTCTCCGACGCCGAGATCGACCTGCTCGTCGAGATGAGCGCCGCCGCCGGCCGCCCGCTCAACTGGAACGTGCTGACCATCGACTCCGCCGTCCCCGAACGCGTCCCGCGCCAGCTGCTCCCCAGCGAGCGCGCCCGCAAGGCCGGCGGCCGCATCGTCGCGCTGACGATGCCGATCCTCACCCCCATGAACATGTCGCTCGGCACCTTCTGCGCGCTCAACCTGATCCCCGGCTGGGGCGAGGTCCTCGGCCTGCCCGTGCCCGAGCGGATCGCACGGCTGCGCGACCCCGGCGTACGGGCGGAGCTGCTGCGCCGCGCCGCCGGCAAGGAGGCCGGGGTGTTCCGCCGCCTGGCCGACTTCGGGCGGTACGTCATCGGGGACACGTACAGCAAGGAGAACGAGGGGCTCACCGGCCGGGTCGTCGGCGACATCGCGGCCGAGCGCGGCCGGGACCCCTTCGCGTGCCTGGTGGACATCTGCGCCGACGACGACCTGCGTACGGTGCTGTGGCCGATGCCGACCGACAACGACCCGGCGAGCTGGGCGCTGCGCGCCGAGGCCTGGCAGCACGAGGACGTCCTGCTCGGTGGTTCGGACGCGGGCGCGCACCTGGACCGGATGTGCGGGGCCCCGTACACCACCCGGTTCCTCGGGGACTGCCTGCGCGGCCGCAAGCTGGTGCCGCTGGAGCAGGCGGTGCGGATGCTCACGGACGACCCGGCCCGGCTGTTCGGGCTGCGCGGGCGCGGCCGGATCGCCGAGGGCTGGTACGCGGACCTGGTGCTGTTCGACCCGGAGCGGATCGAGGCCGGGCCGGCGACCCTGGTGCACGACCTGCCGGGCAACAGTCCGCGGCTGGACGCGCGGGGAGTCGGGATCGGGTCGGTGCGGGTCAACGGGGTCGAGACGGTACGGGACGACCGGGTGACGGGCGCGGTCCCGGGGACCGTGCTCCGGTCGGGCCGGGACACGAGGACGGTGAGCACCAGGTGACCGGCGGGCGGCAGGTGGCCGGCGGGCAGCGGGGGCGGCAGCAGGGCCGGCGCCTGTTCATCGGCGGCGAGTGGGTGGAGCCGGCGGGCGGCCACTACGAGGTGGTCAACCCGGCGGACGAGTCGGTCGTCGGCCTCGCGCCGGAGGCCTCGCCCGCGCAGGTCCTGGAGGCGGCCGCGGCGGCGGCCGAGGCCTTCGAGGGCTGGTCGCGGACGCGGCCGGAGGAGCGGGCGGCGGTCCTGGACCGGGCCGCGGACGTCATCCGGCGGGAGTTCGAGCCGTGGGCGGAGCTGGCCCGGGCGGAGACGGGCGCCCCGACGGCCATCGCGCGCGGCATGCAGGTCGGGGTGGGGGCGGCCCGCTTCCGGCGGTACGCGAAGGGCGCCCTGGAGCCGGTCGAGCGGGGACTCCCGCCGCAGGTCACCGAGGCCGGGCCGATGGGGAGGGCGGCCGTGCTGGGGGCGCTGGAGGTGCGCCAGCCGGTCGGCGTGGTCGCCTGCATCACCTCGTACAACAACCCGTGGGCGAACCCGGCGGGCAAGGTGGCCCCGGCCCTGGCCATGGGCAACACGGTGGTGGTCAAACCGGCCCCGCAGGATCCGCTGTCGGTGTTCCGGATGGCCGAGGCGCTGGCGGAGGCCGGCGTGCCGCGGGGCGTGGTCAACGTGGTCGGCGGGCAGGCGGTGGAGGTCGGCGAGGCGGCGGTCGCCTCCCGCCACGTGGACATGGTGTCCTTCACCGGCTCCACGGCGGTCGGGCAGCGCATCGCGGAGGTCTGCGGCCGGTCCATGAAGCGGCAGCTGATGGAGTTGGGCGGCAAGGGCGCGGCGGTCGTGTTCGAGGACGCGGACCTGGACGCGGCGGTGGCCGGGATCGGCACCACCTTCTCCTTCTACAGCGGCCAGATCTGCACCGCCCCGACCCGGGTGATCGCGCACCGGGCGGTGTACGCGCAGCTGGTCGAGAAGCTGACCGCCTACCTGGGCCACATGAAGGTCGGCGACCCGGCGGCACCGGGCACGGTCGTCGGCCCGGTGATCTCGGCGGCGCACCGGGACCGGGTGGAGGCGTACATCGAGCTGGGCCGGAAGGAGGGCGCGCGCCTGGCGTACGGCGGAGCGCGCCCGGTGGTGGGCGGTGCCGGGGGGCGCGGGTTCTATGTCGCGCCGACGCTGCTGGTGGACTGCACGGGCGATATGAGGGTGGTCCGGGAGGAGATATTCGGGCCGGTCGTGGTGGTCGTGCCGTTCGAGGGCGGGGAGGACGAGGCCGTCGCCCTGGCCAACGACAGCGACTACGGGCTGCTGAGCTACGTGTGGTCCGGGGACGCGGCGCGCGCGTTCCGGGTGGCGCGCAGGCTGCGGGCGGGCGGGGTCGGGGTCAACACGATCGGCCGGAACATGGAGGCGCCGTTCGGCGGCTTCAAGCGCTCCGGGGTCGGCCGTGACGTCGGCTCGTACGCGCTGCACGCGTACAGCGAGGTGCAGTCGATCGTCTGGGCGGGCTGAGGGAGGCGGGCATCGGGCCGGGCGGGGCCGGGCCGGCCCGCTCCGGCGTCTTCCGCCCGGCCCGGCCCCGCCCTGTCCGCCCCGGCCCGCTCCGGTGGTGTCAGTCCTTGTAGTAGTCGGTGAGGACGCAGCCCTTCACCAGGGACGGCTCCTTGCGGAATCCGCTCGGCGGGTTGAAGCCGGGGTGGCAGTTGAGCACGAGCATTCCGCTCCCGGGGGCGAGCAGGGCGCTCATGGCGTCCGAGCTTTCGGATCCCGTGGCGAAGTCCTGGCCGACGATGGGGCCGCTGTTGATGTTGCCGGTCTTGCCGTTCGCGTGGTCCTTCTCGGCCTCGGCCTTGATGGCGGCCTGGAAGACCTTGGGGTCCTTGATCATGAAGATGGCGGTGACGTTGCGGCGTCCGCAGTAGCCGCGCTCGGTGACGGAGTACGTCTTGCTGTCGTACTTGGCGTCCGGGTCGCTGTTGGAGCTCGACGAGTCGCTCTTGGTGGAGCTGATCCGGTCGCACTTGGTGTAGCCGTTGATGATGCGGGCGGCCTCCGCCATCGAGCCGGCCTTGGCCAGTCCCTTGAAGCCCAGGCCGTTGCCCTTCTTCGCGGCCCCGCCGTCGCCGGAGCCTCCGTTCCCGCCTTCGAGTCCGCCGATCGCGGCGATGCCCGAGCCGACGGCGGCGTCCTCGTCGCCTCCGCAGGCGGTGAGGGTGAGGAGCGCGGCGAGGGCCGTGGCGGTGGCGGTGACCGTCCTGGCGGCCGTCCTGGTGGGTGTCCTGAAGTGCATGACCGTGTGTCCCCCGTGTCGATGTCCTTGATCGCCGGGAGCCTAGGCCGACCGGCATGTCCGCGCCAAACGCCGCGGCCGAAAACCGGCACGGGAAAGTTTTGGAACGGACAAAACGGGCACCGCTGCGGTTTCCGTATACCGGAACCCGGTTCAGGAGTCCTCTGAACCGTGGGTAACACCGCCGCATGAACCTTTTATTGCGGAATCGTGAACGGTCCAGGCCTCAGGATTCCAAGGGGGTGGGCCGTCCCAAGATCCGGATCGAAGTCCTCCGGATATGGAAACCGCAGGATCTACCGTCCTGTGGCATGACTCAGCTGGACGTTCGGCCCCGAGCCGAAGACACGGCACGCGACGTCGCCGACGTACGCGGCAAGGGCCTCGGCAAGGGGTCCGTGGGACTGGTGGGCAGCGCCGTCATCGGCATCTCCACCGTCGCCCCCGTCTACTGCCTGACCTCGACCCTCGGCTCCACAGCCGGCGAGGTCGGCGTCCAGATGCCCGCGGTCTTCCTGGCCGGCTTCCTGCCGATGCTCCTGGTGGCCTTCGCCTACCGGGAGCTCAACAAGGCCATGCCCGACTGCGGCACCTCCTTCACCTGGACCGTGAAGGCCTTCGGCCCGCGGATCGGCTGGATGTGCGGCTGGGGCCTGGTGATCGCCACGATCATCGTCCTCTCCAACCTCGCCGGCGTCGCCACGTCCTACTTCTGGCTCTTGGCGGGCGAGATCACCGGCAGCGAATCGGTCGCCGCCCTCGACGACAACAAGCTCGTCCACATCGCGACCTGTCTCGCACTCGTCGCCGTCGCCACCGCCATCAGCTACCGCGGCATGACCGCCACCAAGGGCGTCCAGTACGCCCTGGTCGGCCTCCAGCTCGCCGTCCTCGCCGTGTTCGTCGTCATGGCCTTCCAGCAGGCCACCACGGGCGGCGTCGCCGGCCCCACCGGCGCCGGGGCCTTCGACACCGGCCTGGACTTCTCCTGGCAGTGGATGAACCCCTTCGCCGTCGAGTCCATGGGCGCCTTCACCGCCGGACTCTCCCTCTCGATCTTCATGTACTGGGGCTGGGACGCCTGCCTGGCCACCAACGAGGAGACCACCGGCTCCGCCAAGACCCCCGGCCGCGCCTCGCTCATCGCCATGGTCGTCCTGGTCGGCTCGTACCTGGCCACCGGCATCGCCGCCCAGATGGCCGTCGGCTCCGGCTCCACCGGCCTCGGCCTCGCCAACCCCGACACCTCCGGCAACGTCTTCGCGGCCCTCGCCGGACCCGTCATGGGCCCCGTCCTCGGCGTCCTGCTCTTCGTCGCAGTCCTCGCCTCGGCCGCCGCCTCCCTCCAGACCACCTTCATCCCGGTCGCCCGCACCGTCCTGGCCATGTCCACGTACGAGGCCCTGCCGCCCGCCTACGCCAAGGTCCACCCGCGCTTCAAGACCCCCGGCCGCGCCACCGTCATGGCGGGCGTCGCCACCGGCGCCTTCTACACCGTGATGACCCTGGTCAGCGAGAACGTCCTCACCGACACGATCTTCGCGCTCGGCCTGATGATCTGCTTCTACTACTCCCTGACCGCCTTCGCCTGCGCCTGGTACTTCCGCGGCGAGCTGCGCCGCAGCGCCCGCGACCTGTTCCTCAAGGGCGTCTTCCCGGTCCTGGGCGGACTGCTGCTGGCCGCCGTCTTCCTCAAGACCCTCATCGACATGTGGGACCCGGCGTACGGTTCCGGCTCCACCGTCCTCGGCGTCGGCAGCGTCTTCATCATCGGCGTCGGCCTGCTGGGCCTCGGCCTCGTCGTCATGGCGGTGACCGAGCGCCGCAGCCCGGCCTTCTTCCGCGGCGAGGTCCTGACGAAGTCGACGCCGTCGCTGGTGGTCGAGGACTGAGCCCGAGGACCGAGGCCGAGGGGGGCGGGCCGCCGGGGCGAGCCGCCGCGCTCCGCCGGGCCCGGGGTGACCCCCGGGCCCGGCGGATCGTTTGACCGGGCATGGACGCCAAGAACGCCAAGAACGCCAAGAACCCCAAGACCGCCCAGCACGCGAAGCACGCCAAGCACGCGAAGCACGCCAAGGGCGCAGCGGGCACCGGGAGCGCCGCGAGCGCCGTGAAGCGCGGTCTCGCCGCCCTCGCCCTCTCCTCCGGAGCCCTCGGCCTCGCCGCCGGCGCCGCCCACGCCGACAGCACCACCCTCCAGGCGGCCGCCCCGCTCGCCCAGCGCGTCGGCGGCATCGTCGACCACCCCGGCCAGGCCGTACAGGACACCAAGACCGCCCTGGCCGTCACCGGCACCGTGGCCGGCGCCGCAGCCCGGTCCACCGGCGCCGGGAACGCCCTGCAGGTGGCGCAGGCGCCGTCGGCCAAGTAGCCGGCCCAGGGGGTCGATCGTTGGTCAACACATGATCCTGTGGTTGCTCAACTCCTTCTCCACCCTCACCCTCGGCCTCCTCCTGGTGGGCGGCTTCACGGGCCTGGCCGTCGCCGGCAGCCTCGCCGCCCGCCGCCGCTTCCCCCACCTGGCGGGCGGCGAGCACAACGAAATGGTCGGCGTCGCGCTCGGGATGTTCGGCGCGATCTACGGCATCATCCTCGCGTTCGTGGTCGTGACCCTCTGGACCCAGCTCGAGAACGCCCAGAGCGTCGTCTCCGCCGAGGCCACCGACCTCGCCCTGATCGTCCGCAGCGCCGAGGCCTTCCCACCCGAAGAGCGCGCCCGGGTCGAGCAGGCGGTCGGCGAGTACGTCCACGCCGTCGTCGAAGTGCAGTGGCCGCTGATGCGCGAGGGCCGGCCCAGCTACGACGCCACCGCACAACAGACCCACGGCCTGTACCAGGCGCTCCAGGCGTACGAGCCCACCGGCGCGCGGAGCACCACCTTCTACGAGCAGGCCGCCGACCGCCTGGGCGACGTCGCCGCCCAGCGCCGGGCCCGCGTCGCCATGGCCGAGACCTCCCTGCCGATGCTGCTCCAACTGCTGGTGTACGGGGGCGCGCTGGTGATCCTCCCGCTCACCTTCCTGTTCGGACTGCGCAGCCTGAAGATGCAGCTGCTGTTCGTCTCGGCGGTGGCCGGGCTGATCGGCTTCAGCCTGCTGCTGGTGATGGTCCTGGACCGGCCCTTCGCGGGGGAGCTGAGCGTGAGCCCGGCCCCGTACAAGGAGGCCGCCCTGGCTCCGTTCTGGGCGCGGTAGCGGTGACGGTGGTGGTGGAGGTGGCCGTGGCGTGGGTGAGCATCGGAGGCCGACTGCGTTTCGGAGGGCCGCCGGGCCCCGCGTTGGATAACGTGAGGGAGTGGTGATGGGTGCGGAACGCCCGGCCTCGCCGGTCAACTCCCACAATGAGTGGGATCCGCTGGAGGAGGTCATCGTCGGGCGGCTGAACGACATGACGATCCCCTCCAGCCATCCGGTCGTCTCCTGCAACATCCCGCCGTGGGCGGAGCGGCTGCAGAGACTCGCCGCCGGCCGCAAGTACCCGCGCGTGCTGGTCGAGCCCGCGCAGCAGGAGCTCGACCAGTTCGTTGCGCTCCTCGAGTCGCTCGGCATCACCGTCAGGCGACCGGACCCGGTCGACCACGCCCGGCAGTACGGCACGCCCGACTGGTCGTCACGCGGCTTCGGCAACAGCTGTCCGCGGGACAGCATGCTGGTGATCGGCGACGAGATCATCGAGACCCCGATGGCATGGCCGTGCCGGTACTTCGAGACCCACTCCTACCGCACGATCCTGAAGGACTACTTCCGGCGCGGCGCGCGCTGGACGGCGGCCCCCAGGCCGCAGCTCACCGACGAGCTGTTCGATTCGGATTTCCGCATCCCCAGGCCCGGGGAGCCCATGCGGTACATCCTCACCGAATTCGAGCCGGTGTTCGATGCCGCGGATTTCGTACGGGCGGGCCGCGACCTGTTCGTCACGCGCAGCAACGTCACCAACGGCCTGGGCGTCGCATGGCTGCGCCGCCATCTCGGACCGGAGTACCGCATCCACGAGATCGAGAGCCGCTGCCGCACGCCCATGCACATCGACACGACGTTCCTCCCGCTCGCGCCCGGCAAGGTGCTGGTCAACCCCGAGTACGTCGACGTCGACCGCCTGCCCGAGGTGCTGCGCTCGTGGGACGTCCTGGTCGCCCCCGAGCCCACGCCGCCCGACGGGCGGCTGCTCAAGGTCACGTCACTGTGCGGCAAGTGGCTGAGCATGAACGTCCTCATGGTCGACGAGAGGCGGGTGATCGCGGACCGCCACCACACCCGCATGCTGCGCGCGCTGGAACGGTGGGGCTTCGAGCCGATCCCGTGCGACTTCCTGCACTACGCCCCGTTCGCAGGCTCGTTCCACTGCGCGACGCTGGACGTGCGGCGCCGCGGGACGCTCGAGTCGTACTTCCCGTGAGGGCCGTCGGGGCGACGGTCCCGGTTCCGGCGCGCCGGTGACCGCGCCGCTTCGGTACGGGCGGTTGCGATTCCTGCCTTCGGCTCGGCGCGGACCTGCGCGGAGCACACCGGTCGGTCAGAGGTACTGCGCGTAGTCGTCCAGGGCGCGCAGGATTTCGGGTTCGTCCGTCGAGGGGAGTTGGAGGACCACCTCCTCGATGCCCAGGTCCCTGTAGTGCGCGAGCTTGCCGGGGTTGGGGCGGACCGCGTACGGGACGACGTGGAGGGCCTTCGGGTCGCGGCCCGCGGCCTCCCAGACCTGGCGCAGGACCGGTAGGGATTCGGTCAGGCCGCCGCCGCCGATCGGGAGCCAGCCGTCGGCGTGGTCGGCGATGGACGCGAAGAGCTTGGGGCCGGCGGCGCCGCCGAGGAGGGTGCGCGGGCCGTGGAGGGGCTGGCCCGGGCCGAGTTCGCGCGGGGGCTGGACCGGTTTGGGGTGGGCCTGGCTGGCCTGGACGGAGGAGTACTGGCCGACGTACGCGGCGGGCTCGGGGGCCCACAGGGTGCGCATCAACGCCATGCGGTCGCGGACCAGTTCGCGGCGGGTGCGCCAGTCGACGCCGTGGTCGGCGGCCTCCTCGACGTTCCAGCCGTAGCCGACGCCGAGGGTGAGGCGGCCGCCGGAGAGGTGGTCCAGGCTTGCGATCTGCTTGGCGAGGACGATCGGGTCGTGCTGGGCGACCAGGGTGATGCCGGTGCCGAGGCGCAGCCGTTCGGTGACGGCGGCGGCCTGGGCGAGGGCCACGAAGGGGTCGAGGGTGCGCCCGTACATCTCGGGGAGGTCGCCCCCCATGGGGGCCGCGGTGTCCCGGGTGACGGGGATGTGGGTGTGCTCGGGCAGGTAGAGGCCGGCGAAGCCGCGTTCCTCCAGACTGCGGGCGAGGCGGACGGGGGTGACGGTCCGGTCGGTCAGGAAGACGGTCGTGGCGATCCGCATGGGCGAGGGCACCTCCGTGACGTGTGAGGCCACGGTACGGGGATCCGCCGGTCGGCGGCAGGGGGCGGGCCGGTCAGGCGCGCGGGTAGCGGGCCAGCCAGGCCGGGGCGCAGACCCCGGGGCCGTGGAGGGTCGGGCCCTGGTTCATCTCCAGGGCGAAGTCGTCGGCGAGTTCCAGGAGGGTGGCGCGCCCTTCCAGGCCGGCGAGCCAGGCGCCCGGGAGGGCGGTTTCGCCGTGGAGGGCGCCGAGGAGGGCCCCGCACAGTGCGCCGGCGGCGGCGGAGTCGCCGCCGTGGTTGACGGCCAGCCGCAGGCCGTGGGGGAAGTCTTCGGCGACGAGGGCGCAGTAGACGGCGACGGCCAGGGCGTCCTCGGCGCCGCGGCCCTCGCCGCCGCGGCCCTCGTCGGCGGAGAGGGATTCGACGGCCTCGGGGGAGGGGGCGTCCGCGGCCGTGGCGGCGGTGAGGGCGCGCTGGAGGGCGTCGGTGACGGGCTGGTGGCCGGAGCGGCTGCCGAGGAGGCCGAGGGTGCGCTGGGTGGCGGTGTCGAGGGTGTCGCCGCGGGTGAGGCCGTGGACGATGACGGCGAAGGCGGCTGCGGAGAGGTAGGCGGTGGGGTGGCCGTGGCTCTGGACGGCGCATTCGACGGCGAGTTGGAGGACGAGGGCGGGCTCCCAGCCGACGAGCAGTCCGAAGGGGGCCGAGCGGGTGGTGGCGGCGGCGCCGCGGGCGGTGGGGTTCTTGGGGCGGTCGAGGGTGCCGCGGGTGGTGTCGGCGAAGCCGGTCATACAGGCGCGGTCGGGGCTGCGGCGGGCGTAGAGCCATTCCTGGCGGGCGAGCCAGCCGTCGTCCTCGCGGCGTTCGTCGGGGCCCCAGTCGTGCTGGGTGGCGGCCCAGCGCAGGTAGGCGCGGTGGACGTCGGTGGGCGGGTGCCAGGCGCCGGTGTCGCGGCGTACGTGGGCGCGGATCAGGCCGTCGACGGTGAAGAGGGTGAGCTGGGTGCAGGAGGTGACGGTGCCGCGGCGGCCGTCCGCGGGCGCGGGTTCGGTCAGGCCGGCCGGGCCGTGGGTGCTGCGGATGCCGTCGAGGGAGAGCCCGGCGACGGGGGCGCCGAGGGCGTCGCCGATGGCGGAGCCGAGGAGGGTGCCGCGGACGCGGCTGCGGAAGTCCTGTTGTTCGGTGCGGCCCCAGAGGCCGGCGGCGAGGGGGGAGCGGCCGCCGAGGGTGCCGCCGGCCGGGCGGGCCGGCGCGGTGGCCGGGCGGGGCGCCGGGTCGGCCGCCGGGGCGGTTCCGGGCGTGGTGGTGTCCGTCCCGGTGTTGGTTGCCGTGTCCATCGCGCTGCCCCCCGACTGCCCGCCTGCTCTGGCGCGCACTGTAGTGGACATGCCCGATCAGAACCGGAGGAAGACGATCGAGAGGCTCTTGGGTGAGGGGAGAAAGGCCGGATCGTGTCCTGTGGCGAATACGGGTGGGCGCGGGGGGCCCGTGCCGGGCGGGGCGCGGGCGTGCGGGAACAGCCGAGCGGCGCGTTGTGCCACTCGCCTTCGGGGTGACCGTTTTCGGCCATGCCCTGTTCGCGCGGTGCTCCCCGCCCGCCCGGAGCCCCGCCGGCGGGGAAGAAGGCCCTCCTCGCGGCGGCTGCCGTCACCGCCACAGCGGTCCGCGTCAGTCCAGTACGGGCAGCAGTTCCGGCAGGTGCCCGTCCGAGGCGGCCGCCGCGCGCTGCCGCTCCTCCGGCACCTCCCCGTACAGCGTCGTGCGGGGCCGGGCCGGCCGACCCGCGGCCGCGGCGACCGCGACCAGGTCCTTGACGGACTTGTACGAGCCGTAACCCGACCCCGCCATACGCGAGATGGTCTCCTCCATCAGCGTCCCGCCCAGGTCGTTGGCGCCCGAGCGGAGCATCTCCGCCGCGCCCTCCGCGCCCAGCTTCACCCAGCTCGTCTGGATGTTGGTGATGTGCGGGTGGAGCAGCAGCCGGGCCATCGCCGTCACCGCCCGGTTGTCGCGGACCGTCGGGCCGGGCCGGGCGATGCCCGCCAGGTAGACGGGCGCGTTGGTGTGGATGAACGGCAGCGTCACGAACTCGGTGAACCCGCCCGTCCGCTGCTGGATGCGGGCCAGGGTGCGCAGGTGCCCGAGCCAGTGCCGCGGCTGGTCCACGTGCCCGTACATCATGGTCGAGGAGGACCGGATGCCGAGCTCGTGGGCGGTGGTGACGACGTCGATCCAGTCGGCCGCCGGCAGCTTGCCCTTGGTGAGGACCCAGCGGACCTCGTCGTCGAGGATCTCCGCCGCCGTGCCGGGGATGGAGTCCAGCCCGGCCTCCTTGGCCGCGGTCAGCCAGTCCCGTACGGACATGCCGGTGCGGGTGGCGCCGTTGACGACCTCCATCGGGGAGAAGGCGTGCACGTGCATGCCCGGCACCCGCTCCTTCACCGCCCGCGCGATGTCGAAGTACGCCGTCCCCGGCAGGTCCGGGTGGATGCCGCCCTGCATGCACACCTCGACCGCACCCACGTCCCAGGCCTGTGCGGCCCGGTCGGCGACCTGCTCCAGCGACAGCGTGTACGCGTCGGCGTCGGTGCGGCGCTGCGCGAACGCGCAGAAGCGGCAGCCGGTGTAGCAGACGTTGGTGAAGTTGATGTTCCGCGTCACGATGTAGGTGACGTCCTCGCCCACCACCGAACGGCGCAGGTCGTCCGCGATCCGGCACAGCGCGTCCAGCGCGGGCCCGTCCGCGTGCAGCAGGGCCAGCGCCTGGGCGTCGGTGAGCCTCGTGGGGTCGTCGGCGGCCCGGGCGAGGGCGGCCCGTACGTCGGTGTCGATGCGCTCGGGGGCCATGCCGGGCGCGGCGCTCTCGCGCAGTGCTTCCCAGTCGCCGTAGACGTGGTCGAAGTCCTCGCGGCGGTCGCCGGTGCGGCCCTCGGTGTCGATGGCGGTGTGCAGGTCGGTGCGCCCGGTGGCGGTGAACGCCTCCTCCGGCTCCTGCCACGGCCGGCCGACCACCTCGGCGTCGGGCCGGGCGAGGCCGGTCTCCGGGTCGGCGAGGGCCCGTACGTGCGGCAGCAGGCGGGGGTCGAGCCAGGGCTCGCCGCGGCCGACGAACTCCGGGTAGACGCAGAGTCGTTCCCGCAGTTCGAAGCCGGCGGCCGCGGACTGCTCGGCGAGCCGCTCGATCTGGGGCCAGGGCCGTTCGGGGTTGACGTGGTCGATGGTCAGCGGGGAGACCCCGCCCCAGTCGTCGATGCCGGCGCCGATGAGGCGGGCGTACTCCCCGTCGACGAGGTTCGGCGGGGCCTGGAGGCAGGCCGACGGGCCCATGATGTGCCGGGCCACGGCCACGGTGGCGACGAGGTCGTCGAGGTCGGCGTCCGGCATGCCGCGCATCGCCGTGTCCGGCTTGGCGCGGAAGTTCTGGATGATCAGCTCCTGGATGCCGTGGTACGCGCGGGCCGTGCGCCGGAGCGCGAACAGCGACTCGGCGCGCTCCTCGTGGGTTTCCCCGATGCCGATCAGCAGGCCGGAGGTGAAGGGGACGGAGGAGCGTCCGGCGTCCTCCAGGACCCGCAGCCGGACGGCGGGCTCCTTGTCGGGGGAGCCGTGGTGGGGGCCGCCGGGCTCGGACCACAGGCGGGTCGCGGTGGTCTCCAGCATCATGCCCATCGAGGGGGCGACCGGCTTGAGCCGCTGGAAGTCCGCCCAGCTCAGCACGCCCGGGTTCAGGTGCGGCAGCAGGCCGGTCTCCTCCAGGATCCGGATGGAGACGGCCCGCACGTAGGAGATGGTGTCGTCGTAGCCGTGCGCCTCCAGCCATTCGCGGGCCTCGGGCCAGCGGTCCTCGGGCTTGTCCCCGAGGGTGATCAGGGCTTCCTTGCAGCCGAGGGCGGCGCCGCGGCGGGCGATGTCGAGGACCTCGTCCGGGGACATGTACATCCCGTGGCCAGCGCGGCGCAGCTTCCCGGGGACGGTGACGAAGGTGCAGTAGTGGCACTTGTCGCGGCAGAGGCGCGTGAGGGGTATGAAGACGCTCTTCGAGTAGGTGATCACGCCGGGGCGGCCGGCCGCCGCGAGTCCGGCATCGCGGACCCGCGCGGCGGACGCGGTGAGGTCTTCCAGGTCCTCGCCGCGCGCCCGGAGCAGTACGGCTGCCTCGGTCGCGTCGAGCGCGACGCCGTCACGGGCGCGCCGGAGCGCGCGGCGCATCGCGTTCTGGGTCGGGACGTCACTCGGAGGGGTCATGCGGTGAGCATACGATCCGGTGGCCCGCCGGCGGGGTGCCGACCGCCGGTCACCGCATCAGCTCACCGGCGTTGACCAGCAGGGATTGGCCGGTTATCGCCCGCGCCCGGTCGGAGGCGAGGAATACGGCGGCGTCGGCGACGTCCCCGTCGGTTGCGAGGTCGGGCAGGGCCGTGCGGGCGGTGAGCCGGGCGCGGACCTCGGCTTCGGGGACGCCCTCGGAGTGCGCGGTGAAGGTGACGAAGGCCTGGACGGGCGGGCCCCACATCCAGCCCGGCAGGACGGTGTTGACGCGGATGCGGTGCGGGCCGAGCTCGCGGGCCATGGAGTACATGGCGGAGGTGAGGGCGCCCTTGGAGGAGGCGTACGCGGCCTGCTGCACCTCATTGGGGGCGGCGACGGCGGACTGCGTGCCGATGATGACGACGGAGCCGCCGCGCTGCTTGAGGGCGGGCAGGCAGGCGCGGGTCATGCGGAGGGTGCCGAGCAGGTTGACGTCGAGGACCCGGGCCCAGGTGCCGAAGTCGGCGTCCTCGAGGCCGCCGAAGCAGGAGTCCCAGGCGGCGACGTGCACGACGGCGTCGATGCCGCCGAACCGCTCGACGGCGAGGGCGGCCAGGGCCTCGCACTGGCGCTCGTCGGTGATGTCGGTGGCCCGGTGGGCGGTGTGGGTGCCGTCGGGGTCGATCTCGGCGGCGGATTTGGCGAGATTCGCCTCGGTCCGTGCGCCGAGTACGGCCTGTCCGCCGTCCCGTACGACGGCTGCGGCGACCTGGTGGCCGAGCCCGGCCCCGACGCCCGAGACGATGACGGTCTTCCCTTGCAGCAGCATGCGCGATCGCCTCCCGGCACGGGCGGGCTGGATGACTGGGTAACTTGGTAACTGGGTAACCGGTTAATTGACGATGCGTCAGATTAGATCCCGGCCCGCCGCGAAGGGAAGGGCCCGGGATGGCGCCGCGCACGCCACGGAGGCGCAGGGGGCGTGAACGGGCCGCTCAGCGGCCGAATCGCCGCCGGTCGATAAACGTCGAGCGACACAAGATCACCGCATCGGGGGACTCCGGCGCCGTCGGAGGGCGTAGCGGGCGTGGCGGACCGTTACTGTTCCCCGTGATCTGGCCGGATTCCCGGATATACGCCCCCTTTTCCTCCTCTTTTACCGGTGACGTGCGGGTACGCGCCGGTCGCCGCCCCTTGCGAAGGAGAGCTTGTCGATGACCGTTGACAGCAGCCCCGAGACACAGCTGGACCCCCCGCAGCAGAGCAGCCTGGCCACAGCCGCCGCCCGCAACCTCGCCACCACCACCAAGTCCGCCCCGCAGATGCAGGAGATCACCTCCCGCTGGCTGCTGAAGACGCTCCCCTGGGTGGAGACCAAGGGCGGCACCTACCGGGTGAACCGCCGCCTCAGCTACACGGTCGGAGACGGGCAGATCGAGTTCGTCCAGGACGGGGCCACGGTCCGGGTGATCCCCCGCGAGCTCAACGAACTCGCCCTGCTGCGCGGCTTCGACGACACGGCGGTGCTGACCGCGATCGCCGGCCGGTGCGTCCAGCGCGACTTCCGGGCCGGCGAGGTGCTGGTGGAGCGCGGCGCCCGCGCCGAGCACATCCACCTGATCGCCCACGGCCGGGTCAGCCAGACCGGCGAGGGCAAATACGGCGACGAGGTCGCCGTCGCCGTCCTCGCCGACGGCGACCGGTTCGGCGAGCACGCCCTGCTGGACGGCCAGGGCACCTGGGACTACACGGCCACCGCCGAGACCTCCGGCACCCTGCTCACCCTCTCCCGCGCCGACTTCGAGTCCGTCATGTCCTCGGCGCCGAGCCTGCGCGCCCACATCGAGCGGTTCAGCGCGCTCCCGCACCAGCGGCAGAACCGGCACGGCGAGGCCGAGATCGCGATGTCGGCCGGCCACACCGGCGAGCCCGAGCTGCCGGGCACCTTCGTCGACTACGAGCTCCACCCGCGCGAGTACGAGCTCTCCATCGCGCAGACCGTGCTGCGGGTCCACACGAGGGTCGCCGACCTCTACAACGGGCCGATGAACCAGACGGAGGAGCAGCTCAGGCTCACCATCGAGGCGCTGCGCGAGCGCCAGGAGCACGAGCTGGTCAACAACCGGGAGTTCGGCCTCCTCCACAACGCCGACTTCAAGCAGCGGATCCAGACCCACTCGGGCCCGCCCACCCCCGACGACCTGGACGAGCTGCTCTGCCGCCGGCGCGGCACCAAGCTGATCCTGGCCCACCCCAAGACGATCGCGGCGATCGGCCGCGAGTTCAACGCCCGCGGGCTCTACCCGGACCACGTCGACCTCGGCGGTCAGTCCGTTCCCGCCTGGCGCGGCGTCCCGATCCTGCCGTGCAACAAGATCCCGATCAGCAAGGAGAACACCAGCTCGATCATCGCCATGCGTACCGGCGAGGACAACCAGGGCGTCATCGGCCTGCGCCAGACCGGCCTGCCGGAGGAGTACGAGCCGGGCCTGTCGGTGCGGTTCATGGGCATCGACGAGAAGTCGATCATCTCCTACCTGGTCACGACCTACTACTCCGCCGCCGTCCTCGTGCCGGACGCCCTCGGCGTGCTGGAGAACGTACAGATCGCCCGCAGGCAGGGCTAGCCCGCAGGCAGGGGCCAGGGCCGCGGCGCGTCTGCGTCTGCGTCTGCGTTTGCGCCTGCGTCTGCGTCTGCGCCCGCGCCTGCGTCTGCGTCTGCGTTTGCGCTGCGTTTGCGCCCGCGCCTGCGTCTGTGCCCGCGCCTGCGTCCGAGCCTGGGTCTGCGCCCCGTACCCGCGCCCGGTGGCCGGCTGCCCTGATCCGTCCGGGCCGGCCGGGCACGCCCGGGATCCGGATCCGGGACCGTCCCACCACCTCACCAAGGAGATACGGATGCCCGACCCTGGGCCTTCCCCTCTGCAGTCGAGCCCGCCCGCCGCCGCGGTCTACGGCCTCGGCCGCGGCGCGCCCGCGGGCCGGCCCGGACTGCCCGCCGGGCCGCCCCTGCTGCACGTCGGCCGCGCCGCGGACGCGGCGGCGGCGCCTTCGGTGCCGGTGCCGGTGTCAGTGCCGGGGCCAATGCCGGTGTCGGCGCCGGATCCGAGCCAGGCGCTGGCGCGGATCCTGTCCGGCCCCAGAGGCCTGGGCACCGCCAGCCTGCACTTCGGCCGCCGCGCGGACCTGGCGGGACTGCCGGATCTGCCCGATCTGCCGGATCTGCTGGGGCCGGCCGCGCTGTCGGATCTGGCCGCCCCGTCGGATCTGCCCGCGCTACCGGAGCCGCCCGCCCCGGCGGAGGGCCGGCCGATCCCGGGCCTCTACTACCACCCGGTCCCGGAGCCCGACCCCGTCCGCGTGGCGGAGGTCAGCCACCGGATCAAGCGCTGGGCGGTGGACGAGGTCCAGGCGTACCCCCCGGAGTGGGAGGACCAGTTCGACGGCTTCTCCGTGGGCCGCTACATGGTCGCCTGCCACCCGGACGCCCCGACCGTCGACCACCTGATGATCGCCACGCGGCTGATGGTCGCCGAGAACGTCGTCGACGACATCTACTGCGAGGACCACGGCGGCACGCCGGTCGGCCTGGGCGGCAGGCTCCTGCTCGCCCACACCGCCCTCGACCCCGTCCACACCACCAAGGAGTACGAGCCGGCCTGGGCGGAGTCGCTCCACGCGGACGCCCCGCGGCGCTCCTACCGCTCCGCCATGGAGTACTTCGTCCGGGCGGCCACCCCGTCCCAGGCCGACCGCTTCCGGCACGACATGGCCCGCCTCCACATGGGCTACGTCGCGGAGGCCGCCTGGGCCGAGACGGACTACGTCCCCGAGGTGTCCGAGTACCTGGCGATGCGGCAGTTCAACAACTTCCGTCCGTGCCCCACCATCACCGACACGGTCGGCGGCTACGAACTCCCTGCGGACCTGCACGCCCTGCCCGCCATGCAGCGGGTGATCGCGCTCGCGGGGAACGCCACCACCATCTCCAACGACCTGTACTCGTACACCAAGGAACTCAGTGCCCGCGGCAAGCACCTGAACCTGCCGGTGGTGATCGCCGAACGCGAGGGCCTCTCCGACAAGGACGCCTACCTGAAGGCCGTCGAGGTCCACAACGACCTCATGCACGAGTTCGAGGCCGCCGCCGCCGAACTGGCCGCCACCTGCCCCGACCCGCGCGTCGTGCGCTTCCTGCGGGGCGTGGCCGTGTGGGTCGACGGCAACCACTACTGGCACATGACCAACACCTATCGCTACACCCTGCCCGACTTTTGGTAAGCAGAATGGATTTACCCATGACGAGCGTTGACCTGCCCGCCCCCACCGCCACCGCCACCCCCGTCCCCACCGCCACCTTCATCCCCGCCCCGGCGACCCCCTACCAGGGCGAGATCGCCCGCTACTGGAACGAAGAGGCCAGGCCCGTGAACCTGCGCCTCGGCGA
This sequence comes from Streptomyces sp. NPDC043854, assembly GCF_056436005.1. Taxonomy (NCBI): domain Bacteria; kingdom Bacillati; phylum Actinomycetota; class Actinomycetes; order Kitasatosporales; family Streptomycetaceae; genus Streptomyces; species Streptomyces sp. NPDC043854. Next base: position 14,133 of record NZ_JBWKDK010000034.1, on the reverse strand, counting down.
CGTCGACGGCCTTTACCACCACCACTACGGAATCGGCGCCGTCGACCACGAGGCGCTCGGGGACCCGGCCGACAGCGAGTACGAGAAGAAGCTGATCGCCGAGCTCCACCGCCTGGAATCCGCCCAGGCCGACGCCCTGCTGGACAACCTCGGCGCCATCGGCCGCGACGACCTCCTCGTCGACGCCGGCTGCGGCCGCGGCGGCACCATGGTCATGGCCCACCAGCGCTTCGGCTGCAAGGTCGAGGGCGTTACCTTGTCGGCCAAGCAGGCCGACTTCGGCAACAACCGCGCGCGGGAGCTGGGCATCGCGGACTCCGTGCACTCCCGCGTCTGCAACATGCTCGACACGCCCTTCGAGACCGGCCAGGCCGCCGCCTCGTGGAACAACGAGTCCAGCATGTACGTGGACCTGCACGACCTCATGGCCGAGCACTCCCGCATCCTCGCCGTCGGCGGCCGCTACGTGACCATCACCGGCTGCTGGAACCCCCGCCACGGCCAGCCGTCGAAGTGGGTCTCGCAGATCAACGCCCACTTCGAGTGCAACATCCACTCGCGGCGGGAGTACCTGCGCGCCATGGCCGACAACCGCCTCGTCCCCCAGGCGGTCATCGACCTGACGCCGGAGACACTGCCGTACTGGAAGCTGCGCGCCACGTCTTCCCTGGTGACGGGCATCGAGGAGGCGTTCATCAAGTCCTACGAGGACGGCTCGTTCCAGTACGTGCTGATCGCGGCGGACCGCGTCTGACGGTTGTCGGGGTTGCTGTTGGGCAGATGAGCCGGGCCCGCGGTGCTGCCGCGGGCCCGGTTTTGCGTGTGGGCGGGAGCTCGCTTGGGCGGGGTCGGGAAGGTGTCCGGGGGCTGCCCGTCAGTCCCAGTGTCATCCCGTGCCGGGCGTCGGCGTCAAGGGCGCTCCTCCTTCGTCGTCGCGTCGCTACGCGATGGCCTTCGGCCACCCTTGACCCCGACGCCCGCCCCGGAACGACAAGGACTGTCGGGCGGCCCCCGGGGGAGGGACGGCCTGGGGGGACGGGTTCACATATGGCCGTGTCCCGCCCTTCCGCCCCCGCTCCGGCGAGCTGCTACCGCTGGGCCAGGGTGAGCAGGCCGGCCCAGGCGGTGGGGGAGAAGGTGAGGTGGGGGATGGCGGTGTCCTTGGAGTCCCGGACCAGGACGGCGGTGGGCGTGCGCCCTACTTCGACGCAGGAGTCCCCTTCGGGGCCGTCGCTGTGCGTGCTCTTGGTCCAGCCGACCTCGACGCAGTCGTTGATGTCACCGCTGTCGCTGTAGCTGCTCTTGCGCCAGGCCACTTCGACGCAGTCGTTTCCGTCACTGCTGTCGCTGTAGCTGCTCTTGAACCACTTCAGCTCGGGGTCGTGGATCATGTCTCTCCCAGAACTTGTTCGACGAAGGCCCGCGACTCCCGTGGCGTGAGAGCCTGGGCCCGGATGATGCCATATCGCAGTTCGAGGACATGGAGCTGCTTCGGGTCGGAGACAGGGCGCCCGTAGAAGGCGCCGTCCGAGCGGCCCACTGCCGTTCCGTCTGCGAACTTGAGTACCTGGATGAGACCGCCCATGCCGGCGTGGTCTTCGGTGTGGGTCGGCATCACCTGAAACTCGACATTCGGCAACTCGATGACCTCCAGCAGGTGTTCGAGTTGCCTGCGCAGAACCATTGTGCCTCCGATGGGCCGCCGAAGCGTGGCCTCTTCTTGGACGAAGCTCAGCGCGGGCGGGGGAGTGCGGTCATAGATGGTCCGCCGGGCCATGCGTGCTGCAAGCATCCGCTCCATTTCGTCGGGCTCGTACGAAGGCCTCCATGTCCTGAACAGCGACCGGGTGTACTCCTCCGTCTGAAGCAGTCCGTGCAAGTTGTGGTTGCCATAGGCCAGCAGCTCGACCGCACGGGCCTCCAGCTTGGCGAGATCCCGCACCCGCTTGGGATAGCGGGCCTGCTCCACGTCCTTCTTCATGGCGGCGATGCGGCCGTCGGCGCGTAGGACTTCGTCCGCCTTGTCCAGGTACTCCGGGCGGGGGATCCGCTTGCCCGCCTCGACCTTGCGGACCAGGTCCTCCCCGTACTGGATGGCGGCGGCGAAATCGGCCGCCCGCATTCCGGCCTTCTCGCGCCAGACCTTCAGTTGGCGGCCGACGGCGGCGACGACTGCCGCGCCCTGTTCGTCTTCCGGGTCGACCTCCCAGCCCGGCTCTTCCGTTCCGTCGCTGTCCACGCTCATGCGCACCCACTTCCGACGTGCCCGACTTACTCAACGCCCCGTACCCCCAAAGCGCTTGCGGACAGGCAGGACAAGACCGGACAACGGCCGGACAGTCGCGGTACGCACAGGCGTCGTCGCTGTTCAGCGTAGGCACGCACGGCCACGCTGGGTGACGTGATTCCACAACTTCCTGCCTGCGTTCTTCAGCTCTCCGCCACACCCCGCGGGGCCCGACTCGGCCGGTTGCTCGCCGTCGAGCAACTCCGTTCCTGGGGAGTCCGGTTCGACAAGGCCGAGCAAGTGCTCGCCGAGCTGATCGCCAACGCCGTCACCCACGGCCGCGTGCCCGGCCGGGACTTCCGGCTCGTCCTGTCCGTCGACGGGGGCGGCACGCTCCGTATCGAGCTGACCGACACCAGGGCCGACCGGCTGCCCGATCCGGGTGGGCGTGGGCTGGCGGTGGTCGCGGAGCTGGCCGACCGGTGGGGAGTGGCGCTCGGTCCCGCCCCCTGGAAGACGGTGTGGGCGGAACTCGACACCGGCCGTCGGTGACGGCAGGGTCAGGCCCGGAGCCGGGTACGGGTGCGCATCAGGATGCGGCCGAGCATGTTCTTGCCCGTGCCGGTCCGGCCGCGCCCCCAGTAGTGGTCGGAGGTCGTGTCCTCGACGATCTCCTCGTCGCCGGTGGACAGCAGGATCTCGCGGATGTCGGCGTGTGTGCGGAACTTGGCGTCCACGGCACGGCGCATCACGTCGTCCTTCACCCGCTCCCAGTCCCGGCGCAGCGGCTTGGACCGGTCGCGGCCCAGTTGGGCCGCACGCAGCGGCGTGGCAGCCTGACGGATCACCTGCGCATGGCGCGTGCCGATGAACTTCTGCGCCTGGAAGTAGTGCTCAGTGGTCGGCCACCAATGCCCGTCGAGATCCACATCGTGTGCGGAGAAGTTGGAGAAGCAGCCGTAGGGCACCTCATCGGCGCCGTAGAAGTAGATCGTCATCCCAACCCTCGCGGCGGTCACAGGATCCGCACGCTGCCAGCTGCCGCCCCACCCTCGCAACGGATTTGCCGGCTCAGGCGACCGCGTCGCGGTGACCGCGACGCGGCTGGCACGCGTCGCGGTGCGTGGGGACACCTACCCCTTTTAAAGAAACGGGGAAAACAACCAACCAACCCACCACGTCACCAACCTGGAGGTCTGTCGCTCACACGGGTGAACTGTGCCAACTGGGCTGGAAATGAGCACCGGTTGCGGGCATATGCTCGCCGCGAAAGACAACCCCAGACACAAGCCGGCCCCCGCCGGGACTGCAATCCCGACGAGGGCCTGACCACGAGGAAGAGAACGCTTCCCGATGGCTTTCCAGCACCCTAGCGTGCGGATGTGCGCGCAGTCGCGCATTCCGGCCGGGTCCCCCCGATCCGGTGTCATCCACGTCAACGTCCCCCACGAAACTCACTTCGTCGTGGTCGGCAACCACCTTGCACAGCACCGCAAGCTGTCCCTGGCGGCACGCGGACTGGCCCTCTACGTCCAGTCGCTTCCTCAAGGCGCGCCGATCGGCGTCAAGGCCCTCGCCGGAGAGCTGGAGGAGGGCGAGTACCGCATCGCGAAGGCCCTGCGCGAGCTGGAGGAGCACGGCTACCTCGCCCGCGTACGGGAGCGGCTGCCGTCGGGACAGATCGTGACGCGCACGATCTCGTACAACCGGCCGCAGGCGGCTGCGTGGCATATGTCGGCCCCAGCAGGGCCGGTGCCAGGGGCATGCTCAGGACCGGGGCCGGGCTCAGCACCAGAGGCGGCGTCGGAGGAGCCCGAGCCGGAGCCGGGGTCGTCGCCACCGCAGCCCCCGGCACAGGCGGCCACTGCTGCCACTCCCGCCCCCTGCATCTCTGATGGGCCCGTCCCTGAACTCGTCCCCCCTGGCCATCCTTCGGGGGCTTCCCGGCAGTCTGTTGGCATTCCGGGGCGGGTCGGTCAGTCAAGGGTGGCCGAAGGCCATCGCGCAGCGACGCGACCGGAGGGAGCGCCCTTGACGGGCCGGCTCGAACCGGAAGGACAATCGGCTGCCGGGACGCCCCCGGACACCTCACCGCCTCGGGCCGAGCGGGACCCCGCCAGCCTGGATCCCGACTCCGATCCTGATCCCGACCCGGTCTCCTCCGCTGACTCCGCTTCCGAGGCCGCTGTCGCTTCCGAGGCCGCTTCCGAGCCTGCTGTCGCTTCCGAGCCCGCTGCCGCCCCCGTCCCGGCCCCCGCTGCCGACTCCGACCCCGTCTCGTCCGACGTCCTCGACGCCCCCTCCGCCGGCTTCACCCCCACCGCCCGCCACATCCTCACCACCCTCCGCGCCGTCGATGCGCGCCTGATGCTGTCCGAGCGGGACGTGGCTCGGCTGACCCCGGCCGTATCGCTCTGGCTGGAGCGCGGGGTCCTCCCCTTCGCGATCACCTTCGCCCTGTCCGACGACCTCCCGCCGGACCTCCGCCACCCGGCCGGCCTGGTCGCGTACCGCCTCCGCGAGCTCCTGCCCGCCCCGGTCCCGGGCTCGACCCCGGCCCCGGTCCCGGGCTCGACCCTGTCCCCGGTCCCGGGCTCGCCACCGGCCTCGACCCCGTATCTGCCCGGGGACCGCCCCCGCCCCCACCCCCTTCAGGTGTGCGTGTGCTGCGACAGGATTTCCTTTCGCGCCGCGGAGCCAGGTCTGTGCAATCCCTGCAAGCGTGGGGAGAAGGTTGCTGCCTAGCATGTCGGTGATGACTCGGGCCCGCCGGCACGGACGAGGAGCCGCGATGACCATTGCGCCGGACCACTCACCTCAGCGATCCGCGGTGTACCAGGCCATGCGTGACGCCGTGAGCGCCTTGGACGACACCGTTCCCGGCAAGTTCGAAGTGAGGTCGGGCAGGGCGGGATGAGGCCGAGCCCGGCAAGGTGCGGGCAGGTCAGAGGCAAGGGCACAGTCAGCCCAGGCAGGCGCGTTACGCCCAGCCGGGGTCGGGAAGGTGTCCGGGGGCTTCCCGTCAGTCCCATCGTCCTCCCGGTTCGGCCCGCCCCGTCAAGGGCGCTCCCTCCGGTCGCGTCGCTATCGCGATGTCGCTGGCGCTCCACCCTTGACAGCCCGACCCGAACCGGAATGCCGAAAGACTGCCGGGAAGCCCCCGGGGGAACGGCAGGGGGGACCCTTCAACGACGGCCCCCGCCAGAGAAGCAGCGGGCAGGGCCCTGATCCGCCACATTGCCGGCCCCAGGACCACCATCCCCGCCCGGCGCCGGGGCTCGGCCGCAAGCGCCCCAGATCGCTACGTGCTTCTCGTACCTCGGCGACGGACCGCCGTCGTGGGCCGTTGCCAAGTGCATCAGACCGCCGCATTCGTCGGCCAGTTGGCAGAACGGGCGGCCGCTGTGCCCGCCCGGCGTCAGACGATCAGTTGGCGTTGGCGAATGGCGATCTGCAGCGCATTGGACGGCAGAAGGCCGTTGGGACCGACGTGTGGTGGTCGTCGGCCGCGACGGCCTTGCCTGCAACGCCCCTCGGTTGGGGGTGCCAATCTCGCGTACGGCCGCTTGTCAGAGGGTGCGGGCGGTGATGTCGCCGTGGGTGGTGGTGGCGCGGATGTCGAGTGCGGTGGTGCCGTCGTTCTTGAGGGCGTTGCTGATGCGGCCGTAGCCGGTGCCGGCGTCCAGGGCGGCCGAGACGTCGGCTGCGGCGGCGATCGAAATGTTGCCGGACTGGGTGTGGAGCACGACCGTGCCGCGCACGGCCTCGTGGATCCGGATGTCGCCCCGTGCGGTGCTGATCTCCGCGGGGCCGCCCAGGCGGCCGACCTCGACGTCGCCGTCGGTTGCGGTGAGGCGGACGCTCGCGGCCTCGTCGATCTTGATCTCGCGGTACGCGCCGTCGAAGGCGACATCGCCCAGGCGGCCGACGCCGCGGAGCTCGGAGCTGGCGGTCTTGGCCTCGATGCTGGAGCCGGTGGGCAGCTGGACGGTGATCTCCAGGGAGCCGGAGGGGCCGAAGAGCTGGTTCTTGGGCTCGGGGGCGTGGATGCGCAGGACGCCGTCGGCGTAGGTGACGGTGGTCTGCTCGGCGGTCTGGACGTCGCGGCTCTTGGACGGGTTGGCGGGCAGGACCTCGACGGTGGTGTCGGTGCGGTTGGCGGCGATGAACTGGATGCGTCCCGCGGGGAAGGCCACGACAGCGGAGATCGGGGCGAGGGTGTCGAACTTCTGCATCATGCTCTCCGGTGTTTCGGTGGTTGTTTCTGACACCAGAAACGCTACGTTGCGTTCATGGAACTGGCAACGTGGTTGTTGCGTTGAAGTGGCATATGTGCAGGTGAGGGGCCAGAAAGTGTTGCAACGGTTGTGTTGGTAACGCAACAGAAACGGGATGGTGCGTTGCAATGGATGGGGGGTGAACGCTACGGTGGGGATCGGGACCACCGCACAAGACCAGCCAGCAAGGAGACCGCGATGCCGGGAGGCAGGCTCACTCAGCAGGAACGTCAGCAGATCGCGCTGGGGCTGGCCGACAGCCTCCCCTACGCCGAGATCGCCCGACGCCTGGACCGTCCTACCTCGACGGTCACGCGTGAGGTGATGCGCAACGGCGGCCCCACCGCCTACCGCGCCGACCTGGCCCAGCGCGCCACCGAACGCCGCGCCCACCGGCGCAAGCCCGCCGCCTCCCGGGGGCCGGAGTCGGCCCCCCAGCCGCACGGGCGCGACGCCGAGGCCGTGGCCGAGTACGAAGAGACGCTCACCACCGTCCTCATGGCCTCGGGCCTGCCCAGGATGACGGCCCGGGTACTGACCTGCCTGTTCACGACGGATGCGGGCAGCCTCAGCGCGTCCCAGCTCGCCCGGCGCCTCCAGGTCAGCCCGGCGTCCATCTCCAAAGCGATCGCCTTCCTGGAGAGCCAGAGCCTCGTCCGCCGAGAGCGCGACGAACGCCGCCGCGACCGCTACATCGTCGACGACGAGCTCTTCTACCAGGCGACGATCGCCAGCGCCCGAGCCAACGACCAGCTCGTACAGACGGCACGCCGGGGCGTCGCCGTTCTTGGTCGCGAGACCCCGGCCGCAGCCCGCCTGGAGAACATCGCACGCTTCCTCGACTTCATCAGTGAAAGCATCTACCGGGCTGCCGAACAGGCCCGTGAAGTCCTCCACACCGCACCCGAATAGACGTCGTCTCTCGATGCGGCGTCCTTGAGCGGCCGGATGGCGGCGCACCTCGGGAAGGTGTAGTCGGCATCCGGCTGTTCGGCGGGTGAAGCGTGCGCAGGGGCTCGTTATTTGATGGGCTGTCAGGTATTTCCAGGGGCATGCCGAATGCAGAGCGAGGATCGGACGTCGATGCGTACGCCGCGCTGGCGGCCGTCGGGCCGTACGGGGTCCGGCCCGGCCATGCGCTGATCACCATGGTCGAACCGCACCCGGGCCACGAGCACGCGTACAACCGCTGGTACGAGGACGACCACTACTACGCCGGCGCCATGGCCATGCCCTGGATGTACGCCGGCCGCCGCTGGGTGGCCACGCGGGACCTCCGGGAGCTGCGCTACCCGGAGAAGTCGGCGGTGGCGCAGCCGGTCACCGCCGGGTGCTACCTGTCGGCGTACTGGGTGACCGAGGGCCGCTACGACGAGCACATGCGGTGGACCGTCGGCATCAACAAGCGGCTGAACCGGGACGGCCGCGTCTACCAGGACCGGACGCACGTGTTCACGGCCTTCCAGGACCACGAGGCCACCGTCTACCGCGACGGCGCCGCCGGCCCGCGGGACTTCCACGCCCTCGACCACCCGTACGCCGGGCTCGTCCTGGAGGTCGTCGACGCCGACGGGCCGGGCGGCCGGGCGGCGCTGCTGGAGTGGCTGCGTTCGCGCGCCCTGCCGAGGCGGCTGGCGGGATCGCCGGCCGCAATGGTGACGGTCTTCCGGCCCACGCCGCTGCCCGGCGACCGGATGGCGTACGTGAAGCAGGTCGAGGGGGTCGACACCCGGCTGACGCTGCTGTGGTTCCTGGAGGCCGATCCGCGCACCTGCTGGGACGGGTTCCAGGGGCTCGATGCCGAGGTCGCGGAGGCGGGGATGGGGCGGGTGGAGCTGGTGGCGCCGTTCGTTCCGACGGTGCCGGGGACCGACCGGTACGTCGACCAGCTCCGGTAGGAGCCCGGGAGCGGGACACCGCGCCGGGCACGACCGAGCCCCCTCGGCCGGGACGGCGGGCCAGTCGAGAGGGCTTCAGGCGATCCCGCACACGGGAGTACGAGTGTGCGGGAGATATGGGTGTTGTTGCGTTGTTGCGGTCGGCAGTCAGGCGAGGCGGCCCAGTCGGCCCTCGGTGACGCCGGTCACGAACGAGGTCCAGGAGTCGGGGGTGAAGGCGAGGGACGGGCCGTCCTGCACCTTGGAGTCGCGGACCGCAATGGCCTCCATGACGGGGGACTTGACCTCGACGCACGCGCCGTTTCCGCCGGAGTAGGAGGACTTGGTCCAGTTTTCCGTGGCGCCCTGACGAATAGCCATGTTTCTCTCCGATGCAGCAGGAAGTGCCGGTGGGTGGGGGTGGTTGCCGGCCATCCGGTTTCGGTTTCTCGCCGGGCCGACGTGATCGACGCTACCGGCACCTTCCGGCGGGCGATGGGGCCGTTCACCCGACCGGGTGGCATATTCCAGTCAGGACTTCTGTGGCTGGGGAGTGTCGGTGTACCGTAGCGGACCCCCCTCGCCACCTGCCCGGTTTGCTCCCCTTTTACTTCTCCTTGCCCGCATAATCGGCGATGATGTCCGAGATGAACTGCCGCGTCTGGTCCACATTGAGGGCCTGCGCGCGCAGGTGCTCGTACATCACGCTGTACTTCTGAACGTCATTGGCCTTCTCCAGGTACAAGTCGCTCGTCACGCCCTCGATGTAGACGACCGTGGAGTCGGTTGCGTCCGGGAATTCCAGGATCGCGTACTGGCCGTTCATGCCCGGGTGGGCGCCCATCGAGAACGGCATCACCTGCACCGTGATGTACGGCTGTTCCGACTGGTCTATCAAGTACTCGAGCTGGTCGATCATCAACTGGGCGTCGCCCACGTGCCGGCGCAGCGCGGCCTCGTCGATGACCGCCCACAGCCGCAGCGGCCCGACCTCGGGGTTGTTGTTGTCCGTCTCCGACAGTCGCTTCTGCCGGTGCATCCGCACCTGGACCCGCTTCTCCACGTCCGCCGCGGCGGTCTCGGGCAGCGCGCCGCGGATGAGGGCGTGCGCGTACTCCGGGGTCTGGAGCAGGCCGGGCACCATCTGGGGCTCGTACGTGCGCAGGCTGGCGGCGTCGGTCTCGAGGCCGATGTAGACGCTGTACGGGATGTCGCCGAAGGCGTGCCACCAGCCCTGCTGGCGGGAGTCCTTGGCCATCTGCATGAGGGACTCGACGAGGCGGCGGTCCTCGACCTCGTACACGTCGCAGAGGTCGCGGACATCGCGCTGGCTGATGGACCGGCGGCCGTTCTCCAACCTGCTGATCTTCGACTGCGAGACGAGCAGGCGGTCGGCGACCTGCTCGGCCGTCATGCCCTTGTCCTCGCGGAGCTTGCGCAACTCCATGCCCAGTCGGCGGCGTCGGACGGTGGGATTGACATTGGACGCCACGTGAACGGCACCTCCGCCTTCTTTGATTGCGTCTCTCGGCGTGTCTACTGGTGAGCAGACTGCCACCGAAGGGCGGGGCGGCGCCGGTAAACGGCACGGAAATACAGGTGCGCGGGGCGACGGGGCCGGCGGAACCGGCCTCGCCACCCCGCGTCGTGGATGGCGTTGCGGTGGAGCTGTGGGACCTGTGGTGGATCTGCGGATCCGCTGTGCGTGCGTGGTGCTGGTGGTGCCGTGTGGTGCGGTGGTGCCGTGTGGCGCCCTGTGGCGCCGTGGTGCCGGTGGTGGAGCGGGACGGCTGTCAGTGCGCGGCGGCGCGTGCCATCGCTCCCGTGCGGCGCGCCTGCATCGGAACGCCGTTCGCCGTGGCCCGAGCTGCCGGCGGCGCCGATGCGCGCTCCCGGCGCGGCTGTGCGGCCACGCCGTTCTGGACGTCCATGACGGCGTGCGCCACGAGACCGCCCATGGGGTCGTGCCGGATCAGGTCCCGCAGCCGAGACCTCGACGACCGCCCCTCGTTGCCGGGGTACAGGTGCTTGCCGAGTCCGACCGCGTGGGCCAGCGCGGCGAGCGCCGCGGTCCGCGGGTCCGGCGGAACGCCGGTGCGGATCGCACTGTCGAGCCGGGCGCGGATCTCCCGGCTGATTGCCGTGTCCGTCGCCTGGTAGCGAGTCGTCGGCAGCACACCGCACATCTGGCCCGCGACGGCATGGACCATGCCGCAGCGCTCCAGATGAGCGAGATACACCTGGCGGAGCCCCAGCCGGGGTCCGCCGATCCAGTGGACGGCCCGAACCGGGCTGCCGCGCCTGCGCAGCAGTTCCAGTGCGGAGTCCAGGGTCGGATCTCCTGTCGGCCGTGGCATCACCACGGCGATACGATCCCCGTCAGGGGCTATACGTCCTGCCAGAGCCAGCTCCACTAGCTGTGCCCCGGCCAGGCCGAGGTCGAGCGACTGCGGCTGCGCCGTGGTACCCGTGGCCGGGTCCAAGGCGAGCAGCAGAAGCTCCTCCGGAATTGTTCTGCGGCTCCTGCCCATCCATGCCTCCCCGCGTGGATGAGTGACAGGGTGACGCCTCTCACATTCATCTGTCGAGAGTGCCTGGTCGCTTTGTGCGGGAACCAGCGCTATGTCGTTCTCGTCTAGCACGGGGGCGATGCCCCCGACGCGGGACACTGTGAGACATTCGGCCGGACGCGGCGGCGATCGAGGAGGAACTGGTGGCGGGCGAGTCCCCCGACAAGTCGGTTGATGAAGGAGCGCCGGGGGTGGCGAGGTCCTCAGCAGAACGTGACCCGAGGCTGTCGGTGTTCCGTCCGCGGGAACCCGCATCCGGCACGGGGGACGCCGAGGCTGCGGGCGACGGTTCCACGACTCGTGCCGGAGATTCCGGCAGCGGGGTACGGGACGCGGGGTCGCGGGACTCCGAGGACCGGGCCGCAGCCGCCGAGGCCGACGAAGCCGAGTCCTCCGGACAGGTGGGCCCGGACGGGGACGCGGATGAGGCCGCGGACGCGGACGAGGCTGCCGAGGCGTCTGTCGACAGCGAGCGCACGGCCGTGTTCCGCGCGCCCAAGGTGGATGCGGGACCGGATTCCGCTTCCGTGCAGCGTGAGGGCAGCGGCAGCGGCAAGGGCGAGGAAGAGGACGCCTCTGACGGCGCCGAGGCCGACGACGCGCCTTCGGCTGCCGACTCCGCCCCGGGCAAGGGCGCCGACCGGGTGCGGGAGTCCCGTTCCGGTTCGGACGAGGCTGCGGACGCCGACGCCGACGCGGACGCCGACGCGGACGCCGACGCGGACGCCGACGTGGACGCGGACGCCGACCGCGGGGCGGAATCCCGTTCCGGCTCCGCCTCGGCCAAGGACTCGGACGCCGATCGGGCTTCGGGCTCCGGTTCCGCTTCGGCCAAGGCCAAGGCCAAGGCCGACACCGAGGACGAGGACGAGGACGCCGCCGACGGCAAGGCTTCCGCCGCGGCGTCGAAGGAGGGCTTCGACAGCGAGCTCACCGTCGAGCGCACCGCCGTGTTCCGTGTCGTGAAGCCGGCCGCCGAGGCGGGTGCCGGCAAGGAGGGCGCCGACAAGGCCGATTCCGACACGTCCGACAAGGGGGATGCCGGCAAGGGGTCTGCCCGGACCGGCGACCGGCCGTCGGCTGCCGGGTCCGCGGACCGGGCTCCGGCATGGGCCAAGACCGGTGCTGCCGCCTCCGGCAAGCCCTCGGCGGACGAAGCGAACAAGTCGGGCGCGTCCGACGACAGTGAGCGCACCGCCGTCTTCCGTGCCGTGAAGCCGGGCTCCGGCTCGGGATCCGGGTCCGGTTCGGCTGCGGGCACGTCCGGCGACGGGGGGTCGGCGAAGCCGTCCGCTGCCGCGGGCGACTCCGACAGCGAGCGCACCGCCGTGTTCCGTGCGCCCAAGCCCGCCTCGGGTTCGGGCCCGGCGGCTCCCGCCAAGCCGGCGGCCGAGGACTCCGACAGCGAACGCACCACCGTCTTCCGTGCCGTGAAGCCGCAGGCCGCCACCCCGGCCGCGGATGCGCCCGCCGCCTCCCGGCCCGCGCCGCCGAAGCCGGTCGGCGCCGGGAAGCCGAGCACCTTCGTGCCGCTGCGCACGGACGACGGGCCCGCGCGGGGTTCCTCCGGCTCCTCCGGCGCCTCCGGTTCCGTACCGGCGCCGAAGCCCGCCGGGGCAGCCGGTGCGCCCGCCGCGCCGGCTCAGGCCCGTACCGCCACCCCGGCCCGGACCCCGGCTTCGGCTCCGGCCGCCGCCTCGACCGCGGTTCCGGATCGGACCGAGCGGACCACACAGCAGCCGCTGCCGCCCCGGCCGCCGCTCGACCTGCTCGCCGAGCTCACGAACAACCCGCCTCCGCCGCCGAGCCCGATGCGGACGTTCGTCCGGCGGCTGAAGATCTACACGCCGATCGTCGCCCTCCTCGTGGTCATCCTGGCCGTCGTGCAGCTGGTGCGCCCGCTGCCCGAGCCGAAGCTCAAGATGACCGCGAACGGCTCGTTCACCTTCGACGGGGCCGCCCCGGCCCTGCCCTGGCCCAAGGAGGGCCAGGCGTACATGGCGGCGTCCGGCCTCGGCACCGTCGGCACCTTCGGCGAGCAGAAGCCCATCGCCATCGGCAGTGTCGCCAAGACCATGACCGCGTACGTGATCCTGAAGAACCACCCCCTGAAGAAGGGGGACCACGGTCCGATGATCGACGTGGACAAGGCCGCGGTGGAGGACGGCAAGAAGGACTCCGAGGGCGAGTCGACGGTCAACACGCTGCAGGAGGGCGGCAAGATTTCCGAGTACGACGCCCTCGCCGCGATCATGATCCCGTCGGCGAACAACGTCGCGCGGCTGCTCGCCCGCTGGGACACCGGCGGCGACCAGGAGGCGTTCGTCAAGAAGATGAACGACACCGCCAAGGAACTCGGGATGACCAACACGACGTACACGGACCCCTCGGGTCTGGACGCGACCACGGTCAGCACCGCCGAGGACCAGGTCAAGCTCGGCCTGAAGGTCGTCGAGATGCCGGAGCTCGTCGCCATCACCAAGCTGACCGGCTGGAAGGACCAGTCGGGCAAGTGGTGGCGCAACTGGAACGACCTCATCCCGGGCAACGGCGCGGTCGGTATCAAGACCGGCTCCACCACCAAGGCGGGCGGCAACCTGCTCTTCGCCGCGGAGAAGAAGGTCGGCAACACCAACCAGCTGATCGTCGGCGCGGTGCTCGGCCAGCACGGCACGCCGATCCTGGGCACCGCCATCGGCGCCAGCAAGAACATCATGCTGGCCACGCAGAAGTCGCTGACCAACGCGGTCGTGGTGAAGAAGGGCGATGTCGTCGGGTACGTCGACGACGGGCTCGGCGGCCGGACCCCGGTCGTGGCCACGGCGGACGTGGAGGCGGTCGGCTGGCCGTCGCTCACCGTCAAGATCAAGCTGGGCAGCGGTGACGGCAAGCTCCCGCAGACCGCGACGGCGGGCACCGAGGTCGGCATGCTGACCGTCGGCGAAGGGGCCAGCCAGGTGAAGGTGCCGGTGGCGCTGAAGAGCGACCTGGCCGCGCCGGGCATCGGCAGCAAACTGACCCGTATCGGCTGATCACCGCCGACACCGGTGACCCTGCGAACCGGGGGCCCGGGGAAACCCGGGGGGGAGGGGGGGGGGTGGGGAACAGAAAAAGAAACAACCAGAACCAAGAACGAAAAAACAAAAGAAAGGGACGAGCAAAAGGACGAGGGAAACCATGAA